>JBOFCR010000091.1:0-13759 GCA_051646165.1 Pseudomonas sp.
TGGGCCAGGGATGGCCCATCGCGGCGGGCCCCTGAAGCCTGCAGGCGGGGCCGGATGCAAGGGCAAACCTTTTGGTTTGAGGTGTCTGCCAAAAGAGACTCACCGTGAAAAGCGCAGCGAAGTAACAGCCGCAGGCTGACCCGAAGGGAGAGCGCAGCGAGTAAACCTGTAGATCAGGCCGAGGAAAGCTCTGCGCCAGAACCCCACTGTCGAGGCCGAAAATACGCTTAAGCCACCAGCCTGCAGCACAGCCTCAGTGCCCCAACCACTCCCTCTGCAACTGCGCAAAACTCCCATCCCCCCTCATCCACTCCAGCTCGGCCCGCCAGAGCCCCACCCGCTCATCCGGCAGTGCCCTGGAAAAGCTCAGGCAGCTGATCGCCGGCGCCGTACGAAACACCCACTCCACCGCCCACGCATCGACCTGGGCTCGCACCAGCAGATCCGGCACCTGCGCTTCGTCGATCGCCAGCAACGGCTGACGGCCAGCAGCAAAAGCATGGCGGTCAGCGAGGTTTCCACCGCCACCAGATTGGTGAAGCCGCCCTTGAGATAGATGTAGGAGTAGAAGGTGCGCGGAATCAGGATGCCCGGTGTCTGCCTGGTCTCATCCAGGCTGCCCAGGCGGATACCCGAGCCGGAGCACGTAGAAGCTGGTACACGATTCCAGCAGCGGCCCGCCGCACTTGAACAGCCTCTCGCGCCCGGCGCGCGGCTAAACCCGGGCGTTTGAGGTGCCGCGAGCGTACTTCTTCTGCAGGATCATCGACGCTTCGTTGTAGGCCGTCTGGAAGGCATCGCCGCCGACCCAACTCACCGCCGCGTCTTCGTCTTCATCGTGGAAGATCCCGCGATAGACGATCAGCAGGCCCATCATGAAGTCGGTGACCGCGTCTTCTGCTTCCTCTGCAACCACCAGTTCCAACACCGGGTACTGCAGGAACACCAGGCACATCGCTAGCAGGCTGATGCCTTCGCCGACTCTCATCGCCTGGAACAAATCGTCGAAGTGCGCCGGGTCGAAACCGTTCTCTTCAATGTCTTTGAAGTCGAAGGTACTCAGGTCGATGTCGACATCATCGAATGGCTCGTTGACCAGCGGATTGGCCAGAAGCGGATGCACGACATTGGCCCTGGCTTTGCCCGAACGGTTCTGCTTGGCCTTGGCTTTGGCCCGCTGGGCGCGTTTTTGCTGCTTATCAGAAGAGGCCATGGCGGCGAGTTCCTTGTTCGATACGGCCATGCTCATGGCCCAGGGTAATCGGACACAACGTGTATTTAGTCTTGGCCAGGTTCGCCGTCCAAGGGGGCAGATGTTTCGTGCCCGAAACATCTGCTGTCGGCTGTGAAGGTTTAGCGTCTGTTCCCGCTTCGTGCAGGCCTGATCTACTGCCCCACCTGTTTCACAGCCATCAGCCAGGCCAGATCCAGGCGGCGCTGATCCACATCCAGCCCCTGCGCCTGCATGGCCGCGCGGTGCTGCTCGACCTCCTCGCGCATCTGGTTGAGGTCGCTGGAGTTGCCGTCCAGCTGGTGCATCTGCGTCACGCCAAGGTGGTAGAAGCGCAGCAGCTGCATGGCCACCGGATCAGCGGCGGCCACCCCGCTCTGCACGTGGTGCATGACGTTGGTGATGCGCATCAGGTTGCGCTTGAGCTGCCAGCCATACACCGCCGGCGCCATCCACGGCAGCGACCACAGCTTGAAGCGCACCAGGGCAATGGTCAGGCCCAAGCCGAGCAATACGCCAGCCAGGTTCCAGCGGAAGTTGTCGCCGCCCACCGTGCCGAACAGCTTGACCGCCAGGGTCGACAGCAGCAAGGCCAGCACCACGAAGGTGGCGGCAATCAGCAGGGTGATGCGCCGCGTCTGTCGCCGGTAGGCTTCGGGGTCGATCGGGGTGATTTCGAACATGACGGCTGCGGGCTCCTGGGTTGGACGGCTGATGCGCAGCGCATTATCACCCGTAACGCCGGGCGGATGCAGATGGCAACGGGCCGCAGCCGCCTCACTTGGCCAGGTAGTGCTGCACGATGCGCGCGTAGCTGCCGTCCACCACCAGTTGCTGCAGGGCTTCGGCATAGCCGTGGACGAACTCCGGGGTGCTGGTTTCCTTGCTGAAGGCCACCTCGGCCGCCTCGCTGGACACCACCACCTCGGTTGGCACGATGCGCTCGCTCAGGCCCAGCTGGCGGATCTCATAGACGCCGCTGTGCTCGTCGGCGATCAGGCCGTCGATGCGGCGCTTGTCGAGCATCTGCCAGAGATTGTGACGGCTGCTGTTGAACGACACCCGCGAGGCGAAGGCCTCTTGGCTCATCAGCTGCTGGTAGGCGTCGCCATAGGACACGTTGATCTGCGCGCCGAGGCGGAACGCGGTGTTCTGCAGGTCAAGCAGGCGGCTGACCGGCCAGCGTGCCAGGGCGTCGCGGTGCATGAACAGGATATTGCGCGAAGGCGTCAGCACCTTGCCGGAGAAGTAGGCGTAGACCTCGCGCTCGGGCTTGCGGAAGGCGCCGGGCAAGATATCCAGGCGGCCATATTCCAGCTCCTTGAGCGCCCGCGCCCAGGGTAGTTTGACCAGCCGCATCTGGCAGCCCAGGCGCGCCAGGGCCGCGCGATTGAGGTCGACATAGATGCCGCCGATCTCGCCGCTGGGCAGTTGCATGCTGAAGGGCGGATCGTCGTCCCAGCGCAAGGCCTTCTCGCAGGCCAGCACGCTGCCGGGCAGGAGCGTCAGAAGCAGGGAAAAGAGCACCGAATAGAAGCTGTGCAGCTGAGGCGAGGGACATGCTACGGCTGTATTCAAGATCAGCTCTCACGGCGGGATCGGCTGGTTTTGCCTGAGTCTAGAGAAAGAGCCAGATGCCCGGCCAGGTTTTCTGTCGAGGCGCCCAGCCGGCAGGCGCAACAACCGGCAAACGCACACGGCGCGCGGCTGGTCTCGAGGCGCGAGATTCCTTACCATCCGCCCCCTTTGCGCCCTCGCCTCTTGCCCCTGGTAGCCCATGAACATCGCCCGCCTGCGCGCCGACCTCCTCGCCGGCCTGACCTCGTCCTTCGCCCTGGTGCCCGAGTGCATCGCCTTCGCCCTGGTCGCCCACCTCAACCCGCTGATGGGCCTGTACGGCGCCTTCATCATCTGCACGCTCACCGCCCTGTTCGGCGGCCGCCCGGGGATGATTTCCGGCGCCGCCGGCTCGATGGCGGTGGTGATAGTCGCGCTGGTGGTGCAGCACGGCGTGCAGTACCTGCTGGCCACCGTACTGCTCGGCGGCCTGCTGATGATCCTGTTCGGCGTGTTACGCATGGGCAAGCTGGTGCGCATGGTGCCGCACCCGGTGATGCTCGGCTTCGTAAACGGCCTGGCCATCGTCATCGCCCTGTCGCAGCTGGAGCACTTCAAGCTGGGCGAAGCCTGGCTGAGCGGCGCGGCGCTGTACTGGATGCTCGGTTTGGTGGCCCTGACCATGGCCGTGGTCTACCTGCTGCCGAAACTGACCCGCGTGGTACCGCCGGCGCTGGTGGCGATCCTCGGCGTCGGCCT
Source organism: Pseudomonas sp. (assembly GCA_051646165.1). Taxonomy (GTDB): domain Bacteria; phylum Pseudomonadota; class Gammaproteobacteria; order Pseudomonadales; family Pseudomonadaceae; genus Aquipseudomonas. Next base: position 3,548 of record JBOFCR010000091.1, read on the forward strand.
GCTGGTGTACTTCCTTGGTCTGCCCACCCGCACCCTCGGCGACATGGCACATATCGCCGGCGGCCTGCCCACCTTCGCCCTGCCGGACATTCCCTGGAACCTGCAGACCCTGCGCATCATCGCGCCCTACGCCACGCTGATGGCCCTGGTCGGCCTGCTGGAAACCCTGCTCACGCTCAATCTTACCGATGAGATCACCCAGACCCGCGGCCACACCAACCGCGAGTGCGTGGCCCTGGGCGCGGCCAACATCGTTTCCGGCGCGTTCGGCGGCATGGGCGGCTGCGCGATGATCGGCCAGACCGTGATCAACCTCAGCTCCGGTGGCCGTGGCCGCCTGTCGGGCGTGGTCAGCGGGGTGATGATCCTGCTCTTCGTGCTGTTCCTCTCGCCGCTGATCGAACTGATCCCGCTGGCTGCGCTGGTCGGGGTGATGTTCGTGGTGTCGCAGCAGACCTTCGCCTGGGGCTCGCTGCGCGTACTGGGCAAGGTGCCGGCCAACGACGTGCTGGTGATCGGCGCGGTGACGGTGATCACCGTGTTCACCGACCTGGCCACCGCCGTGCTCTGCGGCATCATCGTCGCCGCGCTGAACTTCGCCTGGCAGCACGCCCGCGAGCTGTACGCCGACAGCGACGAACAGGCCGACGGCAGCAAGCTGTACCGCGCCCACGGCACGCTGTTCTTCGCCAGCACCACGCCCTTTCTCAACCTGTTCGACGTGGCCGGCGACCCGCAGCAGGTGACCCTGGACTGCCGCCACCTGAGCTTCGTCGACTACTCCGCCATCGCCGCGCTGAAGACCCTGCGCGAGCGCTACGCCAAGGCCGGCAAGCACCTGCGCGTGGTGCACCTGTCGGAGCGTTGCAAGCAGCTGCTCAAGCGGGCGGGGATGCAGCACTGAGGCTGGTTCAGATGCCTCTGCATCCTTGATCATCCAGAAGGGTTGGTCCTCGATGACTCTGCGAGTGCACTTCAACGCTTATACGAGCGCGGAGACGAGCCAGACATAACTGCGATGTGACCACCCGCCCAGCAACACGCCTGTCTCCTCTGAGACACTTCAAGGATGCCGACGGAGTTTCGGCATATCGATGCGCCCCTTGATGCGTTCGATCTTGCAACCTGGATGCATAAGGAGCTCATGGATGAGCGGCTATGTAGCGAACAACCGAAACGACAGGCCACCCACGGCCACGCCGCCCTACGACGGGCGCCTGGACAAGCAACCGCCCCGCACCGTGGAAGGCACAGTCCAAGAGCCGCCATCCTGCCTGGTCAGCATTCGATATGCCTGGAACAACGGCGAGTGTCTCGCCAGCGGCATCCCCTACACCCTGACGCTGGATAGCGGCTCACAGATTCAGGAAGGATTGGATGAGCGCGGGACACTGCAGAAAAATATCCAGGCCAACAGTTACCAGGCTGGGCTATTCGCCAACACCGATACCGACGAATCAGTCACCAAAGCCCGCCATGAATTGCAGGCCGCGCTGGATGAAATTCTCGCTGCAGAGCGTGCCGAAGCAGCCCGCCTGCAGGCCGAACAGGACGCGCGCAACCCGCTGACAAATGCCATCTACCGCAGCCTGGCATTTGGTAAGGGCTTCTACTTCGGTGCCTGGGGACTACTCAAAACAGCCGATGAATATAGAGATCTGACAAGCCCACACACACAAATGTGGAACGCTCTGACCAGCGCCTGGAACACCAAAGTCAGCGGCAAACAACGCTGGATAGACAATTTTCTAAGCAACTTCAGTGCGGAGCAGCATCGCGAGCTGGTCGAAGCCCTGGGTTTCGACCCAAGCAGCATTACCCGTGAGCAAATCGCCGAAGCCTATGAGCTGGCCTGCTTCCTGGTCGAAGACGGCCCCAGCCAAAAGGCTCTCGGCAATTTTTCCGTCGACTATGCCAAGGCACAGAACATAGAGGAAATATCCGAATTCACAGGTGCTGCAACCTTCGAACTGGTACTCACCGCGCTCCTGGTTTTCTTCACCGGCGGAGTCGGCCTCGCTGCATCAGCTCGCCATCTGGGGAAACTCAAACGGCTGGGTGGTGCTCTACGAAAATTAAGTAGCGCCCTGAAGAACGCGAAGATCAAAATAGCCAGCAAGGTGACCGGGCGCGGCACTGCGGCACGTATTGTCGAACTGGAAAAGCCAAAAGCAGTTCCTCACGAAGCGCTAAATGTACCCACAACACCGCCGCGAAAAGTCACAGTCGTTGAAAATGATGTACTCAACAATCCACGCGCCGGAAGTGCAAACAAGAAAGACACGCTGCACAGCTTCAATGACATCATTGACAACTATGCAGGTGACGCCAAAAAATTTGAAATCCCCACAAAAGGCCCAGGCGGCCAAATTGCCAGAACCTCAGATCTTTACCAGATAGAAGGAAGCCTAAACGGCGAAGATGGTATCTTCGAGTGGATAGTCGACAGTGGGAACGTCACTCATAGGCGATTCATCCCCAACGGAAAAATCACAGGCTTCCCCAATCAAGTAGCTAAATAGCAGGGTTTGACATTGAACATTTTCGCCGAACTTCAGAGCCTTTCACTTGTTTGTTGGCCAACCCTGTCACTGGGGTTAAAAAATGGCTGGATCAGTAAAGACGCGGTATCAGACTACGCCTCCCAGTTACTCATAACAGGGCAAGACAATGGCGACTTGAATGTAGCGACGTTAATTGGCACAAACTCACTGAGCCATAACGAAATCACCAGACTTATAGATGAAATCTGCAAAAACCAGGGTCTCGACCTACACAAAGAAGAATACCTGGCCGCAGAAAAATGGCGACTAGCTCGGTTATCAAGCATTAAAAATTCACCATCGTCTGATGAAAACAAAACCACCGCACTGCAAGAACTATATGCGGAGCTTGGTTACCCTGAAGATATGGCCGCCTGCAGTATTTACCACCAGGGTGAGACCAGCCCACTTGCCGCCATGCATGATCTGATCGAAAAACTGAAATTAACGCTCACCTAGAGCCAAGAGTCAAAAAAACCACCGACTAAGCTTCCACACTTAACATGCCACAGAAACCAGCTCCAATACTTAGCGATACAGAGAGTAAATTTCGCTCTCAACTGATTGCCGCGCATACCGATTTATTCGAAAAACAAAGAACCCCACGCCTGCTCCACTGCATCCGTACACAGTTCCCTGACATGACCACTGCCTACACCTTAAACTGGACACCGGAACAAGGGGAGGACATCTATCTATGCCTGATTGACAACCACACCATTTCCAAAATTGAAATAGACAACCAAGACAAGAGCACCCCGCCCACCTTCCTTAATTGCTCCGTTATGGAATACAAGAAAGGCCTTAGCAGGGTAGGTCAAGTACAGCTTGCAGTTGCACTAGATTTAGCTAACAAAGAAATACAACGAAAATAATTGCTGGCCTCTAAGCCAAATAAACGATGCCACTCCACGGCCAAACGGCAACCTGGGTAGTAGCATGCAGGTAAACAAGCCTTTCGACTTCGCCGCATTTCGCGTAGCCAACAAAGAACGAAATGTTTCTGGTTTTGACTACCTACAAGCCGTCTATAAGTCCCAGAACCTGCCGGCCGATTTCGCCTTGTGGTTTAGCAAACTGCTCAGGCCTGACTTCCAGCTGCTCGGCGGCATGGCATTCGTTATAGAGCTGTTCGATGACGCGCGCTACCAGGAGCTTCTGGGCAGCGGCCAACGCCCAGATCAGGCGCAATACTGGCTGAACCTGCTGGAGATCACCGGGTTGTTTGACAACCTTTCCAGTGACCAAGCCGCTCTCCTTGCAGACAACATTGCAGAGAGCTGGAACGCAGCGCTTACGAGGCAGTTCGGTGCAGAGTCGGCGTTGGCCAGAGTCGTTATCGATGACGATACCGACGAGATTTTCGTGACGGTCTGTACCTATAACGCCTGAGTTCCAACAAACCCCGACTCCCCCTGTCCGGAGGAGTGAGGGCGTTGCCGCGATTAAGCCTCCACCGCGCTCCACTGCTTGCTCAGGCGCTTGTCCGACACGGCCATTTTGGTACCGAGCTGCTGGGCGAACAGCGACACGCGATACTCCTCCAGCATCCAGCGGTACAGCACCAGCTCGGGGTCGCGCTTGCCTTCCTGGCCGTGTTTGCCCAAGCGTGCCTGGTACTGTTCCCAGTAGCCCGCCAGCTCGCCGGCCCAGACGCGGTCGCGCTGCACCTGGCTGCCAATCTTGTCCAGGCGCTGCTCAATGGCCTTGAGGTAGCGCGGCACTTCCTTGAGCCATTCGGCGGGGGTTTCGCGGACGAAACCGGGATACACCAGGTTGGCCAGCTGCGCCTTGATGTCGTTGAGCGCCATGGCCTGGGCCAGGTCGATCTTGCCCTTGAAGCGTTTCTGCAGGCCGTGCCACAGCTTGAGGATGTCCAGGGTCAGCTTGGCCAGGCGTTCGGCGTGGTCGGCCCAGGTGCCGCGCTTCTTCTCGGCCAGCGCGGCCAGCGCGGCACCATCGCGCGGCAGGGTCGCCTCGCCGTCGAGGATGCAGCTGTCGAGGCTGGCCAGCAGGATGTCCTCGACCAGCGCTTCGACACGGCCCATGTCGCGATACAGCAGGCCCAGGTCGGTCAGTCCCGGCAGCTTGTTGCGGAGGAACTTGGCCGGTTCGTTGAGCTGTTGCAACAGCAGGCGCTGCAGGGCGCGACGATGCTGGTACTCGGCTTCGGCCTGGGTCGGGAAGCGCCCTTCCTTGACCACCCCGCCCTCTTCCACCAGCGCCGGGAACACAGTCATCGAGAGCCCGGCGATCTTCTGCTGGGTCTTCTCGGCTACTTCGGCGAAGGCCTTGGCCTGCACCGGCTGCTGCGCCTTGTCGGTTTGCGGGATGGCCAGCGCGGCCTGGCTGGCTTCGGCGAAACGCGCGCACAGCTCGGCCAGGTCGCGACCTTCGCCGAGGAACTTGCCCTTGGCGTCGACCACTTCCAGGTTCATCTTCAGGTGGCTGTCGAGCTGCGCGGCGGCCTCAACCCAGGCGTCCTCGGAAACCCGTGCGCCGGTCATGCGCTGCAGTTCTCGGCCAAGGCTATCCGGCAGGCTGCCCTGGCCAAAGCTCAGCTTGCTCAGCGCGGCGCCAACGAAGTCCGGCACCGGCACGAAGTTCTTGCGCAGCGCCTTGGGCAGGTTGCGCACCAAGGCGATGGCCTTGGCTTCCAGCAGGCCGGGCACCAGCCATTCCAGGCGCTCGGGCGGCAGTTGCGGTAGCAGCGGCGCCGGCACGCGCAAGGTCACGCCGTCGCGCGGGTGGTTGGGCTCGAAGTGGTAGGTCAGCGGCAGTTGCAGCTCGCCGATGTGCAGGATGTCCGGGTACTGCTGCGCGGTGACTTCCTTGGCGTCGCGCGCCAGCACGTCTTCCTCGCGCATGATCAGCAGCTGCGGGTTCTTCGCGCTCTCGCTCTTGTACCAGTGCTCGAAGGTGGCGGCCTGGTTGATCTCCGCCGGAATGCGCGCCTCGTAGTAGGCAAACAGGGTTTCCTCGTCGGCGAGGATGTCACGGCGCCGGGCCTTGGCTTCCAGCTCGTCGAGCCGCTCCAGCAGCAGGCGGTTGGCGCTCAGGCACTTGGCGCGGCTGTTGATCTCGCCGCGTACCAGGCCTTCGCGGATAAACAGCTCACGCGATGCCACCGGGTCGACCGGGCCGTAGTGCACCGGGCGCCGGCCGACCACGATCAGGCCGTACAGGGTGACCTGCTCGAAGGCCACCACCTGGCCGCGCTTCTTCTCCCAGTGCGGCTCGAAGTGATTCTTCTTGATCAGGTGACCGGCCAGCGGCTCGATCCAGTCCGGCTCGATCTTGGCCACCTGACGGGCGAACAGCTTGGTGGTTTCCACCAGCTCGGCGGCCATCACCCAGGTCGGCTTCTTGCGGCCGATCACGCTGGACGGGTGAATCCAGAAACGCCGCTGGCGCGCGCCGAGGTAGTCGCCGTCGTCGGTCTTCTGGCCGATCTGGCTGAGCAGGCCGCTGAGGATCGCCTTGTGCACAGCGGCGTAGCCCTTGGCGCGCTGCGCCGCTTCGCTGGCCTCGGCCTGCTCGCGGACGATGACGTTGACCTTGGTGTCGGTGGTCGGCGTGGCCTGCTGCGCGCCCTGGGCTGGCTGACGCTCGCGACTGCCTTCCGTCTTGCTCGCCGACAGCTGCAGCTCACGGGCGATCAGCACCAGCTGGCGGTGCGAGTCGCGCCATTCGCGCAGGCGCATGTAGTTGAGGAAGTTCTTCTTGCACCAGTTGCGCAGCGGGCTGCTGCCCAGCTCCTGGCGTTTCTCCTCGAAACCGCGCCACAGGTTGATCAGCGCGGCGAAGTCGGAATCCACATCCTTCCACTGCGCATGGGCCTGGTCGGCAGCCTGCTGGCGGTCCATCGGCCGTTCGCGCGGGTCCTGCACGGACAGCGCCGAAGCGACGATGAGGATCTCGTCGAGGCTGCCGAGCTTGGCCGCTTCCAGCACCATGCGCCCCAGGCGCGGGTCGATGGGCAGGCGCGCCAGCTGGCGGCCGAGCGGCGTCAGCTGGCTCTCGCGGTTGACCGCCGAGAGCTCCTGCAACAGGTTGAAACCGTCGCTGATGGCCTTGCCATCCGGCGGCTCGATAAAGGGGAAGTCTTCGATGGTGCCCAGGCGCAGATGGAGCATCTGCAGGATCACCGCCGCCAGGTTGGTGCGCAGGATTTCCGGATCGGTAAAGGCCGGCCGACCGAGGAAATCCTCTTCGCTGTACAGACGTACGCAGATGCCCGGCTCGACCCGCCCGCAACGGCCCTTGCGCTGGTTGGCGCTGGCCTGGGAGATGGCCTCGATGGGCAGGCGCTGGACCTTGGCGCGGTAGCTGTAACGGCTGATGCGCGCGGTGCCGCTGTCGATCACGTAGCGGATGCCCGGCACGGTCAGCGAGGTTTCCGCGACGTTGGTGGCGAGGACGATCTTGCGCCCGCTCATGGGCGCGAAGATCTTCTGCTGCTCGGCCGGGGTCAGGCGCGCATACAACGGCAGCACCTCGGTGAAACGCAGGTTGGCCTTGCGCAGCACTTCGGCGGCGTCGCGAATCTCGCGTTCGCCGGGAAGGAAGATCAGCACGTCGCCTGGGCGCTTACCCTCGGCCTGCTCATGGGCGGCGATCTCGTCCAGCGCGGCGAGGATGCCCTGGTCAACGGTGAGGTCGTCGAGCAGGCTCTCGCCCTCCTCGTCCACTTCGGCCGCGAGCGGACGGTACCAGGTGTCCACCGGGTAGGTGCGCCCGGAAACCTCGACAATCGGCGCGTCGTTGAAGTGCTTGCTGAAGCGCTCCAGGTCGATGGTCGCCGAGGTGATGATCACCTTGAGGTCGGGGCGGCGCGGCAGCAGGGTCTTCAGGTAGCCGAGGAGGAAGTCGATGTTCAGCGAACGCTCGTGGGCCTCGTCGACAATGATGGTGTCGTACTTTTCCAGGTAGCGGTCGTGCTGGGTCTCGGCCAGCAGGATGCCGTCGGTCATCAGTTTGACCAGCGTGCTGTCCTTGCTCTGGTCCTCGAAGCGTACCTGGTAGCCGACCAGCTCGCCGAGCGGCGTGCCGATTTCCTCGGCCACCCGGGTGGCGACGCTGCGCGCGGCCAGGCGGCGGGGCTGGGTGTGGCCAATCAGGCCGTGCACGCCGCGGCCGATCTCCAGGCAGATTTTCGGCAGCTGGGTGGTCTTGCCCGAGCCGGTTTCGCCGGCGATCACCAGCACCTGATGCTCCTGCAGCGCTTTCTTGATCTCGTCGCGCTTGGCAGCAATCGGCAGGCTGTCGTCGTAGCGCATGGCCGGCACGCTGCGCTTGCGCGCCTCGGCCTTGGCCACCGAGGCCTGGAAGCGCTCCAGCCACTGCGCCTGCTTGGCCTCGTCCGGCTGCTTGCGCAGCTCGTGCAGCTGGCGGCGCAGGCGATGACGGTCGGCCAGCAGGGCCTGGTCGAGGTTGTTCAGCAGCGGATCACGGGTATCGGTCATGGGCAACGACAAGTAGGAGCGAGCTCTGCTCGCGAACAGCGCACCGCCAGGACAGTCGCGAGCAGCGCTCGCCCCTGCGGTGAATTCGAGGCGCGATTGTCGCAGCCCGCCCGGGCCGCAACAACCTTGACCGGGATCAACGGGCACCGGCGGCGGCCACGGCAAGCTGCGTGGCCAAATGCCAGCCAACCTGCAGTAGAAGGTCACCATGGGCGCGCTGATCCGCAATCTCTCGCTGAAGTACAAGTTCTGGGCGGTCAACCTGGTCGCCTTCGCCACCACCCTGCTGCTGGTGCTGTTCGCCCTGCAGCAGGAACAGGCCGGGCGCATCGACGCCGCCCGCGAGGCCGCCCAGGCCCGTGCCGCGCTGCTGACGCAATGGCCGGACGCAGCAGCGCCGACCGCCAAGGATGCGCTGCGCTTCACCGCCGGCAGCCGGCCGAGCCTGCCCGGTATCGACAGCGCCGCCCTGCTCGGCGCACGTGGCTGGGTCGAACTGGATGGCGACCGCCTGTGGGGCGAGCAGCCCCTGATCGGCGCCTGGGTCGAGGATCTCGGCACCGGCCAGCGCCTGGCCGTGCTGGCCCAGGCACCGAGCCTGTGGCAGCTGTTTGAACTGCGCGCCGGCAGTTACGCCCTGGCGGTCGCCGCGCTGATGCTCCTGTTGCTCGGTGCCTCGCAACTGCTGATCCGCTTTATCCTCGGCCACCTCAACCAGTTGAAGGACGTGATGCTGCATGTCGAGCGCACTGGCGACCTCGCGGCCCGCGCGCCCAGCGACAGCCAGGACGAGGTCGGGCAGATGGCCGGCGCCTTCAACGCCATGCAGAGCGGCTACCAGCGCGTGGTCGGCACCGTGGCCCAGGCCGCCGCACGCCTGGACGACGGCGCCAAGCGCCTGGCCGGGAGCATGGCCGAGGTGCGCCAGGGCATGCTCGGCCAGCAGAGCGAGACCGACCAGGCGGCCACGGCGATCAACCAGATGTCCGCCACCGTGTTCCATATCGCCCAGCACGCCGCCGACACCCGCGACCAGGCCACCGAGGCGGATCGCCTCAGCGGCGCCGGCCAGCAAGTGGTGGCGCGCGCCGGCACCGCCATCGCCAGCCTGTCCCAGGGCGTGCAGCAGACCGCCGAGATGGTCGAGCGCCTGGCCGAGGACAGCCAGACCATCGGCGGCATGGTCAACGTGATCCACGGCATCGCCGAGCAGACCAACCTGCTGGCCCTCAACGCCGCCATCGAGGCGGCGCGCGCCGGCGACATGGGCCGCGGCTTTGCCGTGGTGGCCGACGAGGTGCGCAACCTGGCCAAGCGCGTGCAGGACTCCACCGACGAGATCACCCGCATGATCGGCAACCTGCAGGCCGGCACCCGCGATGCCCTGGACTTCATGCGTGAAAGCTCGCTCAAGGCCGACCACTGCGTAGAGGAAGCCGACGCCACCGGCGCGGCCCTGGCCACCATCGCCCAGGCGGTGGCGCAGATGCGCCAGAGCAACACGCAGATAGCCGTGGCCGCCGAGCAGCAGAGCCAGGTGGCCGAGGAAATGACCCGCTCGGTGGTGGGCATCCGCGATGTCACCGAGCAGACCGTGCAGCAGACCCTCGGCTCGGCCAGCACCAGCGCCGAGCTGGTGGAGCTGGCCGGCGAGCTGAACCAGGCGATCGGACGGCTCAAGCTGGGTTAGGGCTGGCGGGATGGGTTACGCGGGTACACACATAAGGCGCCGCGTGCTTTTGTAGGAGCCTGCTTGCTGGCGATGCTTTGGCCGGTTGGGCACGGATCGCCAGCAAGCTGGCTCCTACAGGTTCCTCGTGACCTGACGGGCTAGAAGCCCTTGGCGCGGTAAACCTCTTCCCCGCCCAGCAATGTCCACAGCACCTTGGCCTGCCCGATCTGGTTGGTCGGCAGTTTGAAGATGTCGCGGTCCAGCACCAGCAGGTCGGCCTGCTTGCCCACTTCCAGCGAGCCGGTGTCCTGCTCCTGGCGCAGGGTGTAGGCCGCGCCCAGGGTGTAGGCGCGGATCGCCGCTTCCAGGTTGGGCAGGCCGCGCGCGCCCAGGCCGAGGGCGTTCTGCATGATGCCCAGCGGCGACAGCGGGTTCACGTCCCAGTCGGAACTCAGGGTGACCCGCGCGCCGCTGTCGTACAGCGCGCGCATGGGCAGCATCTGGTAGGCGCGCGGGCCGATCAGCGGCTGGT
>JBOFCR010000095.1:0-21809 GCA_051646165.1 Pseudomonas sp.
CAGCTCGGCGTTGAACTGTTGGGAGATATGCTGGGAGAGGTTGTCTTTATTGATCATCTGGGAATCCTGAGCCGGGTTGTTCTCCCCTCTCCCAACGAGAGAGGGGCCGGGGGTGAGGGAATCGCTGCCCCTCACCCTAACCCTCTCCCAGGGGGAGAGGGGACTGTTCGCACTAGCCGTAGCGACCGGTGATGTAATCCTCGGTCTGTTTTTTCGCCGGGTTGGTGAACAGGGTATCGGTATCGCCGAACTCGATCAGCTTGCCCATATACATGAAGGCGGTGTAGTCGGAAACCCGCGCGGCCTGCTGCATGTTGTGGGTGACGATGACGATGGTGTACTTGCTCTTCAGCTCGTAGATCAGCTCTTCGACCTTGAGGGTGGAGATCGGGTCGAGTGCCGAGCAGGGTTCGTCGAGCAGCAGTACTTCCGGCTGCACCGCCACAGTACGGGCGATCACCAGACGCTGCTGCTGGCCGCCGGACAGGCCGAGGGCGGAGTCGTGCAGGCGGTCCTTGACCTCTTCCCACAGCGCCGCGCTCTTCAGCGCCCACTCCACGGTCTCGTCGAGCACGCGCTTCTGGTTGATGCCCTGGATGCGCAGGCCGTAGACCACGTTCTCGTAGATGCTCTTGGGGAACGGGTTGGGCTTCTGGAACACCATGCCGACGCGGCGGCGCAGCTCGGCGACGTCCACGCCCTTCTTATAGATGTCGTGGCCGTCGAGGCGGATCTCGCCATCCACGCGGCAACCGTCGACCAGATCGTTCATCCGGTTGAAGGTGCGCAGCAGGGTCGACTTGCCGCAGCCGGACGGGCCGATAAAGGCGGTCACGCGCTGCTTGGGGATGTTCATCGAGACGTCGAACAGCGCCTGTTTGTCGCCGTAGAACAGGTTCAGGCCGGGTACTTCCAGGGCCACGCTTTCTTCGGCCAGGTTGAGGCCCTGTTTCTGCCGACCGAGGGCGGCCAGGTCGATGCCGTGGGTGTGTACTTCGTGCTGCATGGGATGCTCCCTACGCTGACAATTCGTTCAAGCCGCCGCGGCCGGTGCCGCGGCGACGCAAGTAATCAATGATCCAGGGCCTTGTACTTCTCGCGCAGGTGGTTGCGGATGAACACCGCGCTCAGGTTGAGCAGGGCGATCACCAGCACCAGCAACAGCGCGGTGGCGTACACCAGCGGGCGGGCGGCCTCGACGTTGGGGCTCTGGAAGCCGACGTCGTAGATATGGAAGCCCAGGTGCATGATCTTCTGGTCGAGGTGCAGGAACGGGTAGTTGCCGTCCACCGGCAGGCTCGGCGCCAGCTTGACCACGCCGACCAGCATCAGCGGCGCCACCTCGCCAGCAGCGCGGGCCACGGCAAGGATCAGGCCGGTCATCATGGCCGGGCTGGCCATCGGCAGCACCACTTTCCACAGGGTCTCGGCCTTGGTCGCGCCGAGGGCCAGGGAACCTTCGCGCAGGGCACGCGGGATGCGCGCCAGGCCTTCTTCGGTAGCGACGATGACCACCGGCACGGCGAGCAGCGCCAGGGTCAGCGAGGCCCACAGCAGACCGGGTGTGCCGAAGGTCGGTGCCGGCGCGGACTCGGGGAAGAACAGGCGGTCCATCGAGCCGCCGACCACGTAGACGAAGAAGCCCAGGCCGAACACGCCGTAGACGATCGCCGGGACGCCGGCCAGGTTGTTCACCGCGATGCGGATGATGCGGGTCAGCAGGCCCTGCTTGGCGTATTCGCGCAGGTAGATGGCCGCCAGCACGCCGAACGGGGTGACGATCACGGCCATGATCAGGGTCATCATCACGGTGCCGAAGATGGCCGGGAAGATGCCGCCTTCGGTGTTGGCCTCGCGCGGGTCGTCGCTGAGGAACTCCCACAGCTTGCTGAAGTAGAAGCTCAGCTTGGCACCGACGCCCATGGCGTTAGGCTGGTAGGCATGCACCACCTTGCCCAGGCTGATTTCCTGCTCGTGGCCGTCGACCGTCTTGACCGTCACGCTGTCGCGGTTGAACTGCTGGTTGAGGTCGACCAGCTGGCTTTCCAGCACCTGGTACTGGGCATCCAGTTCGGCGCGGCGGGCATCCAGGTCGGCCTGGGCGGCGGCGTCCAGACGCTTCTCCAGCTCCAGCTTGCGGGTCTGCAGGCGCAGCTGCTCGAGGCCGTGGTTGATATGGCCGATATCGCCCTTCTGCAGGCGCGAGATCTGCGCGAACAGCTCGTCGCTGCGGCTCAGGCGCTGTTGCAGCTCGGCCCAGGCGGCATCGCCCTCGGCCACCACCTGGCCGTCCTGCTTGACGTTGACCAGGTAGCCATAGAAGTTGCCCCACTCGCGGCGTTCCATGGTCATCAGGTTGGCCGGCTGGCGCGGGTTGCTCATCCACTCGGCGATCACCCAGCTGAAGTCGGCGCCGAACACGTCGCGGTTACCGACCTTGAACAGCTCGCGGGTCATGAACTCGCCGCCGGCGACATCCACCGGCAGGCCGGCGGAAGCCAGGCGCGCGCGCGGCACTTCTTCCTGCTGTACCAGCTCGCCGGCCATGACCCGGGCAGTCTCGCCGGGCACCTGGTAGTTGGCTTCGACCACATCGGCCGGCCAGAAGTGGCCGAGGCCACGCACGGCGATGACCGACAACAGGCCGATGGTCATGATCACGGCGATGGACACGCCACTGGCGGTCATCCACACCCAGGGTGCGCCGCTCTTGAACCAGGATTTCAGGTTCTGCTCTTTGGTTTTCACTGACGTCTACCTTTCCCGGTTCTCAGAGCGATGCGTATTTCTTGCGCAGGCGGGTACGGATCATTTCCGCCAGGGTGTTCATCACGAAGGTGAAGCTCAACAGCACCAGCGCGGCGAGGAACAGCACGCGGTAGTGGCTGCTGCCGACCTCGGACTCGGGCATTTCCACCGCCGTGTTGGCGGCCAGGGTGCGCAGGCCTTCGAAGATGTTCATGTCCATGATCGGCGTGTTGCCGGTGGCCATCAGCACGATCATGGTTTCGCCGACCGCACGGCCGAGGCCGATCATCAGCGCGGAAAAGATGCCCGGGCTGGCGGTGAGGATCACCACCCGGGTCATGGTCTGCCAGGCTGTGGCGCCAAGGGCCAGGGAGCCCTGGGTCAGGCTCTTGGGCACGCTGAACACGGCGTCTTCGGCGATCGAGTAGATGTTCGGGATCACCGCGAAGCCCATGGCCAGGCCGACCACCAGGGCGTTGCGCTGGTCGAAGGCGATGCCCAGGTCGTTGCTGATCCACAGGCGCATGTCGCCGCCGAAGAACCAGTTCTCCAGGTGACCGCTCATGCCCAGCGAACCGGCGCCGATCAGCAGGATCACCGGGATCAGCAGCGCCGCTTCCCAGCCTTCCGGAATCAGCAGGCGGATGCGCTCCGGCAGGCGGCTCCAGGCGTAGGCGGCCAGCAGCACACCGAGCGGAGTCAACAGTAGCAGGCTGAAGATGCCCGGTAGGTGGCCTTCGACATAGGGCGCGAGGAACAGACCGGCGAAGAAGCCGAGGATCACCGTTGGCAGCGCCTCCATCAGCTCGATCACCGGCTTGACCTTGCGGCGCATGCTCGGGGCCATGAAGTAGGCGGTGTAGATCGCCGCGCAGATGGCCAGCGGAGCGGCCAGCAGCATGGCGTAGAAAGCGGCCTTGAGGGTGCCGAAGGTCAGCGGCGCGAGGCTCATCTTCGGTTCGAAGTCGCTGTTGGCCGAGGTCGACTGCCAGACGTACTTGGGTTCGCTGTAGCTCTCGTACCAGACCTTGCCCCACAGCGCGCTCCAGGATATTTCCGGGTGCGGGTTATGGATGACGAAGCGCTGCAGCTGGTCGGCGGAGGCCACCAGCAGGCGGTTGGCGCGCGGCGATAGGGCAGCAACCGCCTGGCCGTCGGCGACCTTCTCGGTCAGCAGGGTGCGGTGCGCGGTGCTGTGGAAAATGCCCACCTGGCCGCTGGCGTCGAGGGCAACGAAGCCCTTGCGGCGCTCCTCGGAGAGGATCTGGGTGATCGGTGCACTGCCCAGCTGGAAGCTGCGGATGGCGGTGAGGACTCCCTTGCCATCGGCATCGCGAACCATGAACCACTGGCCGATGCCGCCCTGACTGTCGCCGACCAGCAGCGAGATGCCGCCAAGCAGCGGGGTAACGGTGCTGACCTCGGCCTCGCCATGCAGCAGCGCATAGCGGCCGTTGAGGCTCTTGCTGCGCAGATCGAAGACATCCGCGGTGGCCTTGCCGTTGATCACGTACAGCCATTGCTGGCGCGGGTCGATAAGCAGGGCTTTGACCGGCTCGGCGATCTGCGGCAGGGCGATGCGCTCCTGCTCCAGGCTGCTCTCGCCAGTCATCATGTTTTCTTCGCGGGTGATCGCCAGCAGCTGCAGCCGGGCACCGTTGGAGCCGGCCAGCATCAGGGTCTCGCCGTTCTCGCTGAGGGCCACATGCTCGACCGGCAGGCCCTGCTCGTCGAGGGCGATGGGCGCCTCGCCAAAGGGATAACGCAGCACCGGGGTGATGGTCTTGACGTTGTCCGGGTAGGTCACCTTGTACTCGTGCTGGAACACCAGCACCTGGCCGTTGGACAGGCCCAGGGCGACACGGTGGCTGCCCGGCTGGTCCTGACTGACGGAGACGATGCTGCTGCCGCTCGGCAGCGGCAGCGAGTAATCCTTGAGGGCGCTACCGCTCTTCAGGTCGAAGAACTGCACCTGGCCGCCGCGCTCCAGGCGCATGGCCACCTTGTTCTGCTCTTCCACGGCGAGCAGCAGGGTCTCGCCCTTGCCGGCCAGCCAGCTCGGCTGTTGCGCCGGACGCGCGGTGATCTCGGCACCGGCGAACAGCGGCATGACCACATAGGCCAGGTAGAAGAAGATCAGGGTAATCGCAGCCAGCACGGCCAGACCGCCAATGGACACGTACCAGCGTGCCATGCGGTCTTTCAGCGCGCGCATGCGCCGCTTGCGTTGCAGGGCAGGGGTATTGAAGTCCAGCCGGTGGCTGTTCGAGGAAGCGCTCATGCTGTTGTTGGCCAGGTCATTCATGAGGAATTCTCGCGGGCAAGGTCCGCTCGTTTTGCAGGGTCTTCAATCTAGCTGCCTTATGTGACAGAAAGATTACAGCGTGGTGACGCGACAACGCCCGCCACTCTGGGAGAGGGCGGGCGTGTCGGCCGGCAGCTGCAGCGGGTAGCCGCAGCGCCGTGCAGGTCTGGGTTACAGACCGGCCTCTTTCAGGGTCTTCTCGACCACTTTGGATGGCAGCGGGATGTAACCATCCTTGACCACCACTTCCTGGCCTTGCTTGGACAGGACCAGCTTGACGAACTCGGCTTCCAGCGGCGACAGCGGCTTGTTCGGCGCCTTGTTCACGTAGACGTAGAGGAAGCGCGCCAGCGGGTACTTGCCGGACAGGGCGTTGGTTTCGTTGGCTTCTTCGGTCTCGCCTTTCTTGTTCACCAGCGGTACGGCGCGCACGCTGGCGGTCTTGTAGCCGATGCCGGAGTAGCCGATGCCATTCAGCGAGGAGCTGATCGACTGCACCACGGAAGCCGAACCCGGCTGCTCGTTGACGTTAGCCTTGAAGTCGCCTTTGCACAGGGCTTCTTCCTTGAAGTAGCCGTAGGTGCCGGATACCGAGTTACGGCCGAACATCTGCACAGGCTTGTCGGCCCACTCGCCGGTCAGGCCGAGGTCGCCCCAGCTCTTGATGTTGCTGCCGCCACACAGGTGGGTGGTGGAGAAGATGCCGTCGACCTGCTGCATGGTCAGCTGCTTGATCGGGTTGTCCTTGTGCACGAACACGGCCAGGGCGTCGATCGCGACCGGGATGGCGGTCGGCTTGTAGCCGTACTTCTCTTCGAAGGCCTGCAGCTCGTTGTCTTTCATGGTGCGCGACATCGGGCCAAGGTTGGCGGTACCTTCGGTCAGCGCGGGCGGCGCGGTGGAGGAACCGGCGGCCTGGATCTGGATGTTCACGTTCGGGTAGAGCTTCTTGTAGTCCTCTGCCCACAGGGTCATCAGGTTGGCCAGGGTGTCGGAGCCGACACTGGACAGGTTGCCCGATACACCGGAAGTCTTTTCATAGGTCGGCAGAGCCGGGTCGATAGCGGCAACCGCGGTGGCGGCGCTCACGCCAGCGGCGACGAAAGTCATGGCCGCCATCAAACGCTTCAGTTTCATGCCTTGCTCCTGGAAAACTAGTGTTGGATTGAACGGGGCCAAGTATCTGCAGGCCGCATGAACACTCTATGAACGGATTGTGACAATTGGATGACCGCGCGCCGATTAGGCAATATTGTCTGGCGGGTCACGCCCAAGCCTTGAGCAGAGGCGTCAGCCTGTCATGTCGGGCGGGTGAACCCCGCGCCGCTAGCATCGCGGGTTTCACCCGCCCTACGATTGCCCAGCCTTAGCGGCGCTGCCTGAATAGATAAATGCCCATGGCCAGCCCCAGGCCGCACAGTGCCATTACGTAATAAGCCGGGCCCAGCGGGTTGGCCTTGAGCAGCACAGTCACCAGCAGCGGGGTCAGGCCGCCGAAAATGGCGTAGGCCAGGTTGTAGGAGAATGACAGGCCGGAGAAGCGCACCACCGGCGGGAAGGCCTTGACCATCACGTAGGGCACCGCGCCGATCACGCCAACGGCCATACCGGTCAGCGCGTACAGCGGGAACAGCCAGTCCGGGTGCGCCTTGAGGCTGCTGTAGAAGGTCCACGACAGCGCACCCAGCACCAGGCTGCCGACGATGAAGGTACGCCCGGCGCCGAAGCGATCGGCCAGCAGGCCCGAGGCGATGCAGCCGAAGGTGAGGAAGACGATGGCCAGGCTGTTGGCCTTCAGCGCCGTGGCGGCGGCGAAGCCGTACTGGCTCTGCAGCAGGGTCGGGGTCATCAGGATCACCACGACGATGCCGGCAGTGAGCACCCAGGTCAGCAACATCGACAGCACCACCGCCGCACGGTGTTCGCGCAGCACGGTTTTCAGCGGCAGCTCGGCAGCCAGCGCCTTGCGCAGTTGCAGCTCGGCGAAGACCGGCGTCTCGTGCAGCCACTGGCGCAGGTACACGGAGAACAGGCCGAATACCCCACCAACCAGGAACGGCACGCGCCAGGCCCAGTCCAGCACCTCTTCGGGGCTGTACAGGCTGTTGATCAGGGTCGCCATCAGCGAACCGAGCAGGATGCCGAAGGTCAGCCCGGAGGTCAGGGTGCCGCAGGCAAAGCCGACATGCCGGGCTGGCACGTGCTCGGCGACGAACACCCAGGCGCCCGGCACTTCACCGCCGATCGCCGCGCCCTGGATCACCCGCAGCAACAGCAGCAGCAGGGGCGCGGCCATGCCGATCTGTGCGTAGGTTGGCAGCAGGCCCATCAGCAGGGTCGGCACCGCCATCATGAAGATGCTCAGGGTGAACATGCGCTTGCGCCCGAGCAGGTCGCCGAAGTGCGCCATGATCACCCCGCCCAGCGGCCGCGCCAGGTAGCCGGCGGCGAAGATGCCGAAGGTCTGCATCAGGCGCAGCCACTCGGGCATGTCTGCCGGGAAGAACAGCTTGCCCATCACCGCGGTAAAGAACACGAAGATGACGAAGTCGTAGAACTCCAGTGCACCGCCCAGGGCAGACAGCGAGAGAGTCTTGTAGTCACTGCGGTTCAGTGGGCGCGCCACGGGCACGGCGCTGGAAAGCTCGGCAGACATAGAGGCTGGCTTCTTCAAAAGAGGGGCGACGGGAGGCTGCGGGGCAGCCGCCGCACCATAGCAAATTGCATGACAAACGCGCAGCCTCAGGCTGCTCCAGGCTGCAAATGCGAAACCGGGCGGTCGTCGTTTGACGCGCAGCCCGATATACTGCGCACGGCCCGCACCGGGCCGGCGGGGGATTGTGCGCAGGTTTTGTCCGCGCGGCGAAACCTGCGCAGAGTTTCCCACCGACCGCAGCCAACCAATAAGAAACCGGGGACGGGGCCCAGCAGCATGATCGAGCTCGAACAGGAAGATCCCATACCGCAAGGCGACCTGGCCCTGCAGATCACCGCGCTGCCGCGCGAAACCAACGGCTTCGGCGACATTTTCGGCGGCTGGCTGGTCTCGCAGATGGACCTGGCCGGCACCGCCATGGCCAGCAAGGTCGCTGGCGGCCGCGTGGCCACAGTGGCCATCGACCGCATGGCCTTCCTGGTGCCGGTCGCCGTGGGCGCCCAGCTGTCCTTCTATACCCAGGCCCTGGAAATCGGCCGCAGCTCGATCCAGATGCTGGTCGAGGTGTGGAGCGACGACCCGCTGTCCAGCGAATGGCGCAAGGTCACCGAGGCGGTCTTCGTGTTCGTCGCCATCGATGGCAGCGGCCGCACCCGACCGGTCCCGCCACGCCGCTAAATGATCGACCCAGAGAGCCCCGACCATGAGTCGGGGTTTTTCTTGGCGCTTGGCCTTTGCCCGGGGCTGCGGTCAAATACGCCATCGTTTGCGGAGAATTCGGCCATGAGTCAGGCACAGATTGAACGCGTCGAGCTGGGTGAACTGACCTGCTGGCGGGTGCAGCTCGGCGACGCCCAGCTGCTGGTGGCGCAGCAGGGTGCGCAGATCCTCAGTTTCCAGCAGGGCGCACAGCCGCCGCTGATCTGGCTCAGCGAGCAGGCCGCCTACCAGCGTGGCCAGTCGGTGCGCGGTGGCGTGCCGCTGTGCTGGCCCTGGTTCGGCAACCTGCAGCGCAACCCGGCGGCCATCCAGGAGCAGCACCGCAATCCCGGCGCAGCTCCCGCCCATGGCGGCGTGCGCAGCCTTGACTGGCAGCTGCAGGGCATCGACAGCCAAGGCGAAGCGGTCGAGCTGCACTTCAGCTTCGACACCCGCCAGCAGGCCCTGCCTGACTGGCCGCATGCCGCCGCACTGGAGCTGCGTATCCGCCTGGACGAGCGTCTGCAACTGAGCCTCAGCAGCCACAACCACGGCGCTCAACCGCTGGCCCTGAGCCAGGCACTGCACAGCTACTTCGCGGTCAGCGATATCCGCCAGGTTCAGGTCGAAGGCCTGCAGGGCTGCCGCTATATCGAGACCCTGGACGACTGGCAGGAGCGCCGGCAAGCGGGCGCCCTCGCCTTCACTGGCGAAACCGACCGTATCTATCTGGATGTACCGCCGCGTCTGAGCCTGCTGGATAGCGGCTGGCAACGACGCATCCACGTGCAGGCCGGCCACTCGCGCTCGGCGGTACTGTGGAATCCCTGGATCGACAAGGCCCAGCGCCTGTCGCACTTCGCCGCCGATGCCTGGCAACGCATGCTGTGCATCGAGACGGCGAATGTCTGGGACGACTGCGTGGCGCTGGCCCCGGGCGCCAGCCATAGCCTCGACCTGAGCCTGTGGAGCGAGCCGGCATAGGTTGGGTTGAGGCGCGCAGCGCCGAAGCCCAACGGGCAAAACTTCAGGCAATCTTGCGGCCTGTCCATCCGCCGTTGGGCTTCGCTGCGCTCAACCACAACCTACGGTACGCAGCCTTTACAGATCGTCGTCGGTCACTACACGTACGAGAGTGGCATCCAAGGCATAGGCGGCATTGGCCAGGTCGTTGCTGACCGGTTCGATCTGCAATGGGCCTTCCACCCACAGCGGCGCGTAGATGTCGTCCAGGGCGATGCCCTTGGGGTAGCGCACCAGCACGATCTGGTTCGGCGGCGGTGGCGGCACATGGATGCAGGCGCCGGGGTAAGGCACCAGGAAGAACAACGTGCTGCGCCCCTGGGCATCGCTCTCCAGCGGTACCGGATAGCCGCCCAGGCGGATGGCCTTGCCATCCAGCGCGGCCACGGTCCTGGCCGAATACATCACAGCCGGCAGGTCCTGGCCCTGCTGCTTCAAGCCACCCTGATCAGCGAAGTTGCCGTCCGCCTCGGGGGTGTCGTGGCTGATCTCCGGCATGGCTTCCAGGGCCTGCTGGTCCTCGACCGGCATCAATTCCAGCCAGTCGGTTTCCGCCAGCTCGGCCTGGGCCAGGGCGCAGCCGAGCGAGAGCACGGCGGCAAGGATAAAACGCAGCATGGGGCGAGACTCGTCGAAAAACTGGCCACTCAGACTACCGGGCGAATCCGCCGCTTCCTACCCCACGCAGCGCGTGCATCAGCTTTTCTTCACCAGGCTGTAGATCACCAGCAGCACCACCGCACCGACCACCGCACCGATAAACCCGGCGCCCTGCCCGGCCTGGTAGATGCCCAGCGCCTGGCCGCCATAGGTGGCCGCCAGCGACCCACCGATGCCGAGCAGGATGGTCATGATCCAGCCCATACTGTCGTCGCCCGGCTTGAGGAAACGCGCGATCAGACCCGCGATCAGACCGATGAAAATAGTGCCGATAATGCCCATGCAATGCTCCTTATTAGAGGCCAGAAACGAACAAGGCGTGCTTGTGCACGCCTTGTTCTGACCAGAGCATAGCCCGGCGGTTCAGACCTTGAGCAGCGCCTCGACTTCGGCGATGCGCGCCTTGAGGGTTGCCATGTCCTGGCAGCGCAGGGTGGCGTGGCCAACCTTGCGCCCGGCCTTGAAGGCCTTGCCGTAGTGGTGCAGATGGCAGTCGGCAATCGCCATGACCTGCTCAACCGGCGGCACTTCGCCGAGGAAGTTGAGCATGGCGCTCTCGCCGACCTTGGCCGTGGAGCCCAGCGGCAGGCCGGTGACGGCGCGCAGGTGGTTCTCGAACTGGCTGCACTCGGCGCCTTCGATGGTCCAGTGCCCGGAGTTGTGCACGCGCGGGGCGATCTCGTTGGCCTTGAGGCCGCCGTCGACTTCGAAGAATTCGAACGCCAGCACGCCGACGTAATCCAGCTGCTTGAGCACGCGACCGACGTAGTCCTCGGCCAGCGCCTGCAGCGGGTGCCCGGTGCTGGCGATGGACAGGGCCAGCACGCCGCTGTCGTGGCGGTTGTGCACCAGCGGGTAGAAGCGCGTCTCGCCGTCGCGGGCGCGCACGGCCACCAGCGACACTTCGCCGGTGAACGGCACGAAGCCTTCGAGGATGCACGCCACGCTGCCCAGCTCGGCAAAGGCGCCGACTACATCGGAGGCAGCACGCAGGACCTTCTGACCCTTGCCGTCGTAGCCCAGGGTACGGGTCTTCATCACCGCCGGCAGGCCGATGGCGGCCACGGCGGCGTCCAGATCGGCCTGCGACTGGATATCGGCAAATGCCGGGGTGGGGATGCCGAGGTCCTTGAACATCGACTTCTCGAACCAGCGGTCGCGGGCGATACGCAGGGCTTCGGCGCTCGGGTAGACCGGCACGAACTGCGAGAGGAAAGCCACGGTCTCGGCCGGCACGCTTTCGAACTCGAAGGTCACCAGGTCGACCGCATCGGCCAACTGGCGCAGATGCTGCTGATCGTCGTAATCGGCGCGGATATGCTCGCCGAGGGCCTGGGCGCAGGCGTCCGGCGCCGGGTCGAGGAAGGCGAAGTCCATCCCCAGCGGAGTGCCCGCCAGAGCCATCATGCGGCCCAGCTGGCCGCCACCGATTACGCCGATTTTCATATGTAAGCCCCTTTCAGTAGGCGGCGAGACCAAGCAGTTGAGTGACGCCCGCAGCGCAGGAAGCGCAGTTTACGGGCGGTAAATGAGCATCCGAGCAGCGGACGGCGCTCAACGGCGCCGCGTCGCAGCCCCTAATGAACGGGCTCAGGCCTCGCGCGGGTCCGGGTTGTCGAGCACGGTCTGGGTCTGCTCTTCGCGGAACTGTTTCAGACGCTCATGGAATTGCGGATGCTGGTGGCCGAGGATGCTGGCGGCCAGCAGGGCCGCGTTGACCGCACCAGCCTTGCCGATGGCCAGGGTGGCGACCGGGATGCCGGCCGGCATCTGCACGATCGACAGCAGCGAGTCGACGCCTGACAGCACGGCCGACTGCACCGGCACGCCGAGCACCGGCAGGTGGGTCTTGGCCGCGCACATGCCCGGCAGGTGCGCCGCGCCGCCGGCACCGGCGATGATCACCTGGAGGCCGCGGCCGTCGGCCTGTTCAGCGTACTGGAACAGCAGGTCCGGGGTGCGGTGGGCGGAAACCACCGTCACTTCGTACGGAATGCCGAGCTTGTCCAGCATGTCTGCGGTGTGACTGAGGGTGCTCCAATCGGACTTGGAGCCCATGATCACGCCAACCAGTGCGCTCATCGTTTTGCCTCTAGCTTGGGCGCCTGTCGGCGCGACAAAAACCAACAAGCCACGCATCGGGCGTGGCTTGTTATGTGCGGGCCAGGCCGCATGTGGCCTGAGGGCGGCGAAGTATACCGGAAAGCGCCGGGCGTCGCGCCCCCGGGCTGACCGTTTGTCAGTAGGGCGCATCGGGAGTGAAGCCAACGCCAACTACCGGCTACAAGCACAGAGTGATGGACTATTGAATCACCACGCCCAGGACAGCCAGCCTTCCAGCCCACCTGCCTCATCGAACAACTCGGCTGGTGGAATGCGGAGACTTTGCCAAAATCAGGAAGTAATCTTCAGCGTTTCATTAGAACCTGTTTACGATCTTCTGAATTAGAGCCAGACAAGGCAAAAGTGGCCGAAAAAGCGCAGTTTACGAGCTGTAAATGAGCATTTTTAGGCCACTTTTAACGCGGTATGGCCGCGAGTCAGGAGATCGTAAACAGGTTCTTAGAGGGGGGTAGAGGGTGAATAGCTGGTACTCGCGAGTCGTACTCTTACTGCTGGCCCTTCCGCTGACGTTGCAGGCATCGACGCTCAGGTATGCCGTGACCAACGAGAGCTGGGAACCCTACTGGATTATTCGCGACGGGCAGGCAAGCGGCATACTCAGTGATGTCATGCAAGCGCTCGACGCGCAAATGGACGAGACACTGGAAGCAGAAAGCCCACAACCACCTTTACGCGCCCAGAAGCATTTTCGAGATGCTCTCGTTCAGCTTGAATGCTGCGTCAATATTGCCTGGCGCACAGACCCCGAGCAGGTCAAGGTTTCACTCTGGAGTGAGCCCATTCTGAGCGCCGAAGAGGTACTCATTTTTCCTCAGGGCCGCCCATTTGCCTTCGCCAAGCTGCAAGACCTGCAAGGGCGAACCATCTCTACTGTAAGGGGCTATGGTTATGCCGGCAGCCAATACTTCACCCGCGTCGACAGCCCAAACAGCATTGCGCAACTCAATAGCGTGGCCTTAGGCCGGGCAGAGGCCGGCATAATTGATCGCCTTGAGCTGGCCTACCTCCTTAGTCACCCGGAACTCGCAGGGCAGGCGGCCAGGATCGAACAGGGGCCTGTGGTGAACCGCTCAGAACTGCGCATGCGCCTGCATAGCTCCCGTGCCGAGTTGCTTGAACCCCTGAATGCAGCCATCGCCCGCCTGAGAGGGGATGGGACACTAGAGAAAATCGTACGACGGTATACGCAACGGGTCGGGCCATAGTGAGGCCCACCTTTGCAGGTCTTCTTCAGCCTGTTCCTAATGACTGAGCAACCTGCCGGTTAACACAACCGCCTACCGTTTCGATTAAACAATTTCAAACCACTCGCCATGCCAGCAGGCTGCGCGCAATTGTGAGGCAAGGGGTTGTGTATGCCTGCACCCCGGGCATCAGCCCTCCACCCCGACACCCGCGCCGTCCTTGAGCTTGCGCCACAGCAGGCGCACCGCCGCCTTGCGCGACAGTTCGCAGCGGTACAGGCGGATCTCCAGCGGCACCTGCCAGTGCTCGCCGCCGCAAATGGCCAGCTCGCCGCGCGCCAGTTCGGCGGTCACCGACAGGCGTGGCACCCAGGCCACGCCAAGGCCCTGCATGGCCATGCTCTTCAGGCTGTCGGCCATCGCCGTTTCATACACCGTGCTGGAACGCAGGGCGCGCTGGCGCAGCAGCTGGTTGACCGAACGACCGAGGAAGGCGCCGGCACTGTAGGCCAGCAGCGGCACGCTCTGCCCGCTGTCGAGGTCGAACAGCGGGGTGCCGGTTTCATCCACCGCACACACCGGCAGCATCGAGGTGGCGCCCAGGTGCAGCGAGGGGAAGATTTCCGGCGCCAGCTGCAGCGCCGCGTCCGGGTCGTAGTAAGCGAGGATCAGGTCGCAGGCGCCTTCGCGCAGGGCGTGGATCGCCTCGCCGACGTTGCTCGCCACCAACCGGGTGTTCAGCGGCAGGCCCTCGCGACGCAGGCGGGCGATCCATTCCGGGAAGAAGCCCAGGGTCAGCGAGTGCGCGGCGGCGATCTGCAGCACTTCGCCCTGCTGGCCTTCCAGATGGTGCAGGTGGCGCACCACCTCGCCGAGCTGCTCGACCATGCTGCGCGCCGTGACCAGGAACAGCTGGCCGGCCTCGGTCAGCGCCACCGGGGTATGCGAGCGGTTGACCAGGGTCAGGCCCAGCGCCGCCTCCAGGCTGCGGATGCGCCGACTGAAGGCCGGCTGGGTGACGAAGCGCTTTTGCGCCGCCTGGGAAAAACTGCGGGTGGCGGCCAGGGTGACGAAGTCTTCCAGCCACTTGGTTTCCAGGTTCATCGAGTCTCCGTAGCCGGATGCAATCCGGGAAATGTTGCGATAGCTCCCACGCTCTGCGCGGGGGCTGCCCTCCAGTGACGTTCCGCGTCACCCAGGCGCGGAGCGCCTGAGGCTACATTCCCACGCGGAGCGTGGGAACGATCAGGGCAGCGCAATTCGTTCAAAATTATGCACGCGCGACATTCATCCCAGGTCACTGCGACATTATGCCGTTTTTGCATACCATAGCTGCCAACAGCATTGGCCGACAAACGGACTCAGGCCTAGATTATTGGGCATCGCGGCACCAAGCCGTATTCCCCAGAGAAAAAGACATCATGTCAGCTGCTGCATCCACCCGCGTCGAAAAAGACCTGCTCGGCAAACTGGAAGTCTCCACAGAGGCCTATTACGGCATCCAGACCCTGCGAGCTGTGCAGAATTTTCGTCTCTCCGGTGTACCGCTGTCGCACTACCCGAAACTGGTAATCGCCCTGGCGATGGTCAAGCAGGCCGCCGCCGACGCCAACCGCGAGCTGGGCCACCTGTCCGCCGCCAAGCACACCGCCATCAGCACCGCCTGCGCGCGGATCATCCAGGGCGAGTTCCACGAGCAGTTCGTGGTCGACATGATCCAGGGCGGCGCCGGCACCTCGACCAACATGAACGCCAACGAGGTGATCGCCAACATCGCCCTGGAGGCCATGGGTCACGAGAAGGGCGAGTACCAGTACCTGCACCCGAACAACGACGTGAACATGGCGCAGTCGACCAACGACGCCTACCCGACCGCCATCCGCGTCGGCCTGCTGCTCGGCCACGACAGCCTGCTCAACGCCCTCGACAAGCTGATCCAGTCGCTGGCCGCCAAGGGCCTGGAGTTCGGCCACGTGCTGAAGATGGGCCGCACCCAGCTGCAGGACGCCGTGCCGATGACCCTCGGCCAGGAATTTCGCGCCTTCGCCACCACCCTCGGCGAAGACCTGCAGCACCTGAAAATGCTCGCCCCGGCCCTGCTCACCGAGGTCAACCTGGGCGGCACCGCCATCGGCACCGGGATCAACGCCGACCCGGCCTACCAGCTGCTGGCCGTGCAGCGCCTGGCCATCATCAGCGGCCACCCGGTCAAGCCGGCCGCCGACCTGATCGAAGCCACCTCGGACATGGGCGCCTTCGTACTGTTCTCCGGCATGCTCAAGCGCACCGCGGTCAAGCTGTCGAAGATGTGCAACGACCTGCGCCTGCTCTCCAGCGGCCCGCGCACCGGCATCAATGAAATCAACCTGCCGGCGCGCCAGCCGGGCAGCTCGATCATGCCGGGCAAGGTCAACCCGGTGATCCCGGAAGCGGTCAACCAGGTGGCCTTCGAAGTGATCGGCAACGACCTGGCCCTGACCATGGCGGCCGAGGGCGGCCAGCTGCAGCTGAACGTGATGGAGCCGCTGATCGCCTACAAGATCCTCGACTCGATCCGCCTGCTGACCCGCGCCATGGATATGCTGCGCGAGCTGTGCATCGACGGCATCAGCGCCAACGAAGCCCATTGCCGCGCCCTGATGGAGAACTCCATCGGCCTGATCACCGCGCTCAACCCCTACATCGGCTACGAGAACGCCACCCGCATCGCCAAGGTGGCGCTGGAAACCGGCCGCGGCGTGCTGGAGCTGGTGCGCGAGGAGAAGCTGCTGGACGACGCCACCCTGGCCGACATCCTGCGCCCGGAAAACATGATCGCCCCGCGCCTGGTGCCGCTCAGCGCCTGAGTATTCGCTACAAACATCGACCGAGAGGCGCCCCCGCCTCTTTTTTCAGGGATGGCTGCGGCCATCCCTTTTTTTGTCCGTGGAAAAGTACTGCGTCCAGATGACGTAGCCCGGATGCAATCCGGGGGACGCAGGCAGCTCCCGGTCCCTGATTGCATCCGGCTACACGCTGAAAGTCTACGCCACCAGTATCCGAGCGACTCGGCCTGGATTGAAGAACACCTGCTCCTCGAAGCATGTATTGGTGCGCGTGCCCGTCAGCGCATCGACCAGGCAATACCCTCCATCCTCGAATGCCTCCAGAGCCCCCGTCACCTCGGTACCTGCCAAGTGCAAGGCCGAAATAAACCGCTCAGGTGATGAGGCAGACCTCAGCGCCCATGCAATCAATAACCGACCATCCGACAGATCATGCACTTGCTCGGGCAACTCCAAAAACTCAAGCGCTCCGAACAACGCGCGCCATTGCGGCTCGACATCATCTTCAAGCACCGGCTTATTGGCAGATAAATTCAGCAACAACTGTTCATTTTGCGCGGGACTTGGCGCGACCACGTGTACATATAGGAGACACTCCATCAGTACTCCACCCGACCACCGACAAGCTTAACGGGATGCTCCAGCTGAGCATAAACGCCCTCTACGAGAGCCTGCAAAGTCGGCGGCAGGTGCTTGGCAAAGAAACGCTGTATAAAAGCCAGCAATATTGGGTCGGCATAGGCAATCTCCGGATTAATGATCTCTCCAGAGAAAATGGGAGAGAATGCCTTGGGAAAGGCTCGAAGAGTGTCAGCACTAGCCTCAAGGGCCTGTATATCTTCAAAAATACCTTCAACATATTCAATGATATTTTGTGCAAAGCCAACCCTGACATCACCACCTTTCTTATAAAGATAAAACACTCTGAAATAAAGACTCAAATACTGCGAGCGCAACCCACTCTCGTCAGAGGAGTTGAACTTCAAACCATCATCCGCCAAATACTCAACAACGGATTCGAAGCGCTCAATTATGAGAGGCCACTGAAAATTAGCCCTTCCAAAAATATGCATTTCGTACATTTCAACATCATAATACGCGCAATGCGCCTCATATGAAGCAAAAGTTTCTATCACAAACCTGCGATCAACTGACGGAGAGCTAAGGCATATCAACAAAGGAGCTCGACCACGGAAAGCAACCCAAGGATCTATTGATATAGCACCCTCAAAAAAGAGAGCTTTCAGGTGCTGTAGATATCCCTCCGGAATAGTTAGCAACTCTTCGCGAGCGAAAGATACCAGTTCCCTGTAATAGGACTTTCTGGCATCCGAAGCGAGATCAAATCCGTCGGCGGTAAAAAGTTCCTTTCTTTCAAGTGATACATCCATATAACCTCCTAGGCCCTGAAAAATTTTAGTCGCTACAGGCTTTCCAGTAGAGCGTTACACAGCCGCTCTATCCATACCCCTCAACATTACTCGATCTCGAACAACCCTTCGCGAATCTGCGCGCCATCCAGGCGCTGGCGGATGTCTTCGTCGATGCGCGGGTCGTCGCGGCGGTAGAGCATCACCTGGCGGTAGGCGTTGACCCGGTTGATCTCCGGACCCAGGTATTCCCAGACCACCCGGGTGCAGGCCGGGGTACGCCGGTCGCCGCTGGAAACCCCGCTCTTCAGGCCGTTGAGGCGGGTGATGCGGCTCTTGAAGCTGGGAATGAGGATGGTCTGGCTCATCTCGTTGCCGGTCAGCGACTCGTAGTCCATCAGGAACAGCCGGTCCTGCAGGTAGAAAGCCGCGCCCAGGTAGCGGCAGCGCACCCAGTCCTCGGCTTCGCCGCCGCGCCCGCGCTCCTGGCGTTCCTGGCGCTCGAACAGGAAGTCGCCGCGCTCCTCGCGCAGCTGCACCAGCGACAGCAGGATGTAGCCCGGCACCGACATGCAGTTGGAGTATTCGAAGTAGTAGCCGCAGTAGCGGCTCAGCGAACTGGCGCGCTCGCGCAGCGATTGCAGCAGCTCCAGCAGCGGATCGCCCTCGGTGGCCTTGCCGGGATGATTGCCGCGGGCGCCGATCAGGCGGGCGAACTGCTCGGGCGGCTGGCCCAGTTCGTACTCCTCGACGCCAAAGAAGTCGCAGATACGCTTGAGGTTATAGGCCGTCGGCCGGCTCTGGCCGCTGAGGTATTTGTTGAACTGGGCGCGATTAATCGCCAGCTTGCGGCAAACCTCGGCAATCGAGCGGTAATGGCTGCACAGCAGCTTGAGGTTGTCGCCGAGATATTCCGCCATGACGCGCGCCCTGATGATGCGAGTGATGCGATTCTAGCATCAACTCGCATCAACTCGCCGCGACCCGCGAAATTGCCCGGGCTGGGCCGCAGGTCGACCATGCGCCCCTAGCCTTCGGGGTCGCTACCCAGCGGCCATCCCATCGCTCGAACAATAAGAATCGAGGAACCTCCCCATGCTTGAAGTGCTCAACGACTTCCTGTCCGGCAAAGTGCTGATCGTCCTGATCGTCGGACTCGGCAGCTATTTCACCATCCGCTCGCGTTTCGTCCAGTTCCGCCATTTCGGCCATATGTTCAGCGTGTTCAAGGACTCCATCCGTGGCAGCGCCGGCCAGCTCAGCTCGTTCCAGGCGCTGATGCTCAGCCTGGCCGGCCGCGTCGGCGCCGGCAACATCGCCGGGGTCGGCATCGCCGTGACCCTGGGCGGCCCCGGTGCGGTGTTCTGGATGTGGGTAACCGCGCTGGTCGGCATGTCCAGCAGCTTCTTCGAGTGCACCCTGGCCCAGGCCTACAAGCGCGCCGATGGCGACGGCCTGTACCGCGGCGGCCCGGCCTATTACATCCAGCACGGCCTCAAGCTGCGCTGGATGGCGATGACCTTCGCCGTGCTGTTGCTGGTCACCTACGGCTTCGCCTTCAATGGCCTGCAGTCGTTCACCGTGACCCACTCGCTGGAGAACGCCTTCGGCTTCCCGGTGCAGTACACCGGCCTCGGCCTGGCGGTACTGCTGGGCCTGGTGTTTATCGGCGGGATCAAGCGCATCGCTGCGGTTTCCGACCTGCTGGTGCCGGTCAAGACCCTGGCCTATATCGGCGTGACCCTGTACGTGATCGCCACCCAGATCGAGCTGGTGCCGGACATGCTGGTGACCATCGTGAAGAGCGCCTTCGGCCTGGAACCGGCCTTCGCCGGCCTGCTCGGCAGCGCCATCGTGATGGGCGTAAAGCGCGGCGTGTTCGCCAACGAAGCAGGCTTGGGCAGTGCGCCGAACGTGGCCGCCGTGGCCGCCGTGAAGCACCCGGTGGCGCAGGGCGTGGTCCAAGCGTTCAGCGTGTTCCTCGACACCTTCGTGATCTGCACCTGCACCGCCCTGCTGATCCTGCTGTCGGGCTTCTACACCCCGGGCTTCGAAGGTGACGGCATCGTCCTCACCCAGAACTCGCTGGCCGCGGTGGTCGGTGACTGGGGGCGGATCTTCGTCAGCGTGGCACTGAGCCTGTTCGTCTTCACCTGCATCCTCTACAACTACTACCTCGGCGAGAACGCCCTGCAGTTCCTCCTCGGCAAAAGCCGTGCGGCACTGCTGACCTACCGTGGCCTGGTGCTGGCGCTGATCTGCTGGGGCTCGATGCAGAACCTCGGCACCGTCTTCGCCTTCGCCGACATCACCATGACCTGCCTGGCCTTCGTCAACCTGGTCGCCCTGGCCATGCTGCTCAACGTCGGCCTGCGCCTGATGCGCGACTACGATGCGCAGCGCAAGGCAGGTATTGCCACTCCGGTGTTCGACGCCAAGCAGTTCGCCGACCTCGATCTCGACCAGGCCGCCTGGGCCAACGTGGCGCAAACCGAGCCGGCCTCCAGCCGCGCCGAAATCGGGCACAGCCTGCACCAGCGCTGAGTCATCCGGCGTAATAAAAAGGGGGCGCATAGCCCCCTTTTTCTTGGCCCCACCGCTGCCTGTTCGCCGTTACACTCAGGCGAAACGCGCACCGCTACCTGACCGGATAACCGCATGACCTCTTCGCAGAACCTGCTGGTGCTCTACACCGGCGGCACCATCGGCATGCAGATGAGCGAGTCCGGGCTGGCCCCGGCCTCGGGCTTCGAGGCCCGCCTGCGTGCCGAACAACAGGCCCACCCCGAGCGCCCGGCGCCGGCCTGGATGTTCCGCGAGCTGACCCCGCCGCTCGACAGCGCCAACATGACCCAGGGCCACTGGCTGGCCATGCGCGATGCCATCGTCCAGGCGGTGAACGAGGACGGCTGCGATGCCGTGCTGCTGCTGCACGGCACCGACACCCTGGCCTACAGCGCGGCGGCCCTGAGTTTCCTGCTGCTGGGTCTGCCTGTGCCGATAGTGCTGACCGGTTCGATGCAGCCAGCCGGGGTCGCCGGCAGCGATGCCTGGCCCAACCTGTTCGGCGCCCTGGCCCTGCTCGCCCGTGGCGTGGCACCCGGCGTGCACCTGTATTTCAACGGCCAACTGCTGCACGGCGCGCGCGCCTGCAAGCTGAAGAGCGAGGCGTTCGACGCCTTCGTCGACCACCAGCGTCCGCGCCATGCCCGGCACCTGGACGAACTACCGACCGCCCTGAACTATCGCCAGCCGCGCCAGCCGGTGCGCCTGGCTGTGCAGCCGCTGTTCCCCGGCCTGGACGCCGAGCAGCTGCGCGCCGTGCTCGGCAGCGGCGTGCAGGCCGTGTTGCTGGAATGCTACGGCAGCGGCACCGGGCCCTCGGACAACCCGGCGATCCTCGCTGTGCTGAGCGAGGCCCACGCCCGTGGCGTGGTGCTGGCGGCGATCAGCCAATGTCCGCAGGGTCACGTCGAGTTCGGCGTGTATGCCGCCGGCAGTGCCCTGGCCGCCAGCGGCCTGGTCAGCGGTAGCGGCATGGGCCGCGAGGCGGCTCTGGGCAAGCTGTTCAGCCTACTCGGCGCGGGCCTGGCGCAGGCCGAGGTGGAGCGCCTGTTCGTCCTCGACCTGTGCGGCGAGAGCGCCGCCTGACGCTTGTCCGGCCCTGCAGCGCAGGGCCAACCGTCAGAAAAGCTTAAAAATCTCGTAATACGGGATCGGCATAGTCGCTGGCTTTCTTATTCCAACGACTGGTGCCCCATGACCCGGCTCAACCCGCTGCTGCGCCCCCTTCCTTTGGTTCTGGCCCTGCAGGCCGCCATCGCCGGCCCGGCCTGCGCCGCCGGTTTCACCGTCACCACGGGCAACACGGTGAGCAGCAGCCAGAGCCTGACCGGCGCCGGCGTGGTGCAGCAGGGTGGCATCCTGAGCACCGCTGGCAGCACGGTGGCAGTCAACGTCGGCAATGGCACCTCGACCCTGACCAACGCTGGCACCATTCACCAGACCGGCAGCGGGCGCACCATCGACGCCAACTCCGGTACGCCGGCGCTGACCATCAGCAACGCCAGCGGCGCACTGATCGACGCCGCCGGCGGCGTGGCCATTCGCCTCAATCGCGCCGCCGGCCAGTACGTCATCGACAACCAGGGCACCATCTCGCAGAGCGGCCCGGCGGTGAACGGCGAGCGGGCGATCAAGGCCGACGCCGACTAC
>JBOFCR010000042.1:0-45997 GCA_051646165.1 Pseudomonas sp.
TAGACTGCCAGCAAATAGCCAGCAGCCCTCGACACCAGCATGCCTGCCGCCGCCACCGCCTATATCGTCCCCGAGCACCTCTGCATCGGCCTGTATAGCCAGCTGGACCTGAAGTGGTGGGAGCACAACTTCGCCTTCAGCAATTTCAAGATCAAGGACGAGGGGCAGATCCAGGCCCTGCGCGACCTCGGCCTGACGCAGCTGCGCTATGACCCGGAGCGCAGCGATTGCCCGCCGCTGCCACTGCAGCCCAGCGAGCCGGCTGCGACGCCCGCTGAACCCGCCCCGCCCGACCCGGCAGAAGTCGCGCGCCAGGCCCGCGCGGCCAAACTCGGAGCCCTGCGCAAACGCCTGGCCGAAGTGGATCGCACCTTTGTCCAGGCCAGCCAGCGGGTCAAGACGCTCAACCAGATGCTGCGCAACCAGCCGGAAGACGCGCTCAAACAGGCTGGCGAAGTGGTGCGCGACCTGGTCGAGGCGCTGCTCGGCGAAGACGGAGCCGCCCTGCACAGTATCAACAGCAAGGCTGCCGACGACGCCTACCTGCACCCGCTGAACGTCACCGTGCTGGCGGTGATGCTCGGTCGCCAGCTCGGTTTTGATTCCGAGGCCTGCCACAGCCTGGGTCTCGGCGCGCTGCTGCACGACATCGGCAAGCTGGAAGTGCCGAGCAAGGTGCTGCTCAAGGCCGAGCCGCTGACCCGCCCCGAGCAGCAGCTGTTCCAGCTGCACACCGAGTTCGGCCTGCGCCGTGGCCAGCAACTGATGCTCGACGACGAAGTGCTGCGCATCATCCACGAGCACCATGAGCACTGCGACGGCAGCGGCTACCCGCGCGGCCTGCACGAGGCCGCCATCGGCCGGCTGAGCCGGGTGGTGAGCATCGCCAACCACTTCGACAACCTGTGCAACCCGCTCAACCCGCGCGAGGCCCTGAGCCCGCACGAGGCCCTGGCGCTGATGTTCAGGCAGCACCGCGAGCGTTTCGACGAGGTGGCGCTGAAGGCCTTTATTCGTAGCCTGGGCGTCTACCCGCCGGGCAGCCTGGTGCAGCTGGAGGACGAGCGCTACGGCCTGGTGCTGGGCATGCACCCAAGCCTGCCGCTGAAGCCGACGCTGATCCTTTACGAACCGAATATCCCGAAAAGCGAGGCGCTGATCGTCAACCTCGAACAGGAGCCGCACCTGGCCATCGCCCGTAGCCTGCGCCGCTCGCAGTTGCCGCCCGAGGCCCTGGACTACCTCAACCCGCGCGAGCAGCTGAGCTACTACGTCGACCCGCACCAGCGTAAAAAATAAATAAACACCGTAGGGCGGGCGCACCCCGCGTGCCAGCAACTCGCAGGTTGCACCCGCCCTACGCAAAGCGTCCTAAACTCTGCGAACCGCGCCCGTTCGCCCCTAAGCAGTAACACGGCCAGCCATGCACAACCCGCGCTTTTCCGACCTCCACGAGATTCCGCCCAGAGCCTTCAGCGCCGCCGCCCTGGCTCTGCAGATTACGCCCTGGCTGCTGGCCGGAGGTGCGGCCTGGCTCGGCATGCCGCTGTGGATCTGCCTGTTTTGCGGTGCCAGCCTGAGCCTCGGCCTGCTGCCGGCACTGGCCACCGCCACCCACTGGCAAGCGCTGATGCAACCGCGCCAGGTGATCGCCGCAACGCCAGCCTGGATCGCCCCGCTGGCCGCCGACCTCGAAGCCCAGGGCCAGCAACAGCGTCAACTGCTCGACCAATTGCAGCACCAACTCGCGGCGCAAGCCCTGGAACAGCAACAGCAGTGGCTGGAACTGCGCGAACAGATCGAACGCCAGGGCCACACCGCCCAGCAATGGCTGGCGCCCCTGCACAGCAACAGCACCGATGCGCAGTCGGACAGCCGCCAGGCGCTGGATGGCCTGGCCGCCAACCTGCAACAGACTCGCGACCAGGCCGGCGAGCTGGCCACACGCATGCAGGCGATCACCCAGCAGGGCGAGACCATACTGCGCGCTACCGAGGACATGGATTCAATTGCCAAGCAGACCAACCTGCTGGCTCTCAACGCGGCCATCGAGGCGGCACGGGCCGGTGACAGCGGCCGTGGTTTCGCCGTGGTCGCCGACGAGGTGCGCGCCCTCTCCAGCCGCTCCACCGACTTCTCCCAGGCCATCCGCAGCACGGTCGCCGGCATGCTCGATGCGCTGCAGCAGACCGCCACCCAGGCCGGCCAGCTGGCTCAGGCCGATCAGCAGGGTGTGGACGAGGTCGGTGCACAGATCGGCGCCCGACTGGCGAGCCTGGGCGAGCAGAATGCCCAAGCCCGTGACAGCGCCACACGCATCGGCGGTCTGCTGCAGGAGCTGGCGCAGCAGGCCGGCGCCTTCAACCCGCCGGCGGACGATATGGGCGCCCTGTGGCAGCAGCTACAGCAGCAGGAGCGGCAACTGGCCGAGCTGGCCGGGCAGCTTCAGCAACAAACGGTCAGCGCCTCACTCGGCGATCAGCCGCCAGTCGCCCTGACCCTGCGCTAGCTTGTCGGCCAGCCACGGCAGCAGTTGCTTGAGTAGCCGAGCTACCACGGCAAACCATAGTGGGCCCCAAAATAGCGACCGAGTCATGCCCCCAACCTTGAGCACTGCCTCTCCAATCCCCTGCAGAGGATGAGCTAAGCTGGCGGCGGCGGGCTGTTCCAGAGCGGAGTCGGGAAGCCTGCTACCGATCACTTCCCCCCACCTCGCAAAGGGACATTGCATGAACGCACTTAAACCTCTCATTGCCGGCCTGCTGCTCGCCACCTGTGGCCTCGCCAATGCCGACACCCGTTTAACACTGAAAAGTGATACCGGTGACTACATCGGCCAAGGTAAGAGCTACCTCTATAGCGATAGCAATGCCACGTTCAAATACACCAAAAATTACGACAATGGCATCTCGCTGGCCATTAGCAGCGGCAGCGTCTGGTGGAACCTGGATCTGGCGGCTCCCGGCAACGCCGTGCTGCAACCGGGCAGCTATACGAGCGCCATGCGCTTCCCATTCCAGGACGCCAGCAAGCCTGGCCTGAACTTCTCGGGAGACGGCCGTGGTTGCAACAGCCTGACCGGACGCTTCGATATCTTCGAAGTGGCCTACAACAGCGAGGGGGTGGTGACCGCCCTCAATGCCAGTTTCGAGCAGCATTGCGAGGGCAACGCGGCGGCCCTGCACGGACAGATCAGCTACAACCTGGTGCCACCTCTCGGCGTGACCACCAGCGGCGTCCAGGTCAAATCCTATGCCTGCCACAACCGTACCAGCGGTCAGCGGCTGACCTACAAAACCACAGCCCCCCTGCTCGACTGCAAGAAGATAGGGCTGCAGACCAACCCCGGGGATCAGGTCACCCTAACCGTCAACGGTAACGCTGAATAACCCCCCGAGTCGCGCATACCCTTGTGCGCGACTCACTTTTCCTCGATCAACCAGTCCAGCCGCCAGTCACCCTGACTCTGCGCTAGCTTGGCGGCCAGCCACGGCA
This sequence comes from Pseudomonas sp., assembly GCA_051646165.1. Lineage (GTDB taxonomy): Bacteria > Pseudomonadota > Gammaproteobacteria > Pseudomonadales > Pseudomonadaceae > Aquipseudomonas. Next base: position 3,496 of record JBOFCR010000042.1, read on the forward strand.
GCAACTGCCTGAGTTCATCTTCCAGGCCCCATGGCGGGTTGGCGATGACCAGGCCGGAGCCACTCAGGCGGCTGGCGTCATCGGCCGTATGCACGAACAACTCGACACGCAGCAGCTTGGGTGCGCTGGACTTGCCCAGGTCCTGGTAGAAGCGCTTGAGCTGGCGCTCGTCCTTGATCGGGTACCAGATGGCCACGACGGTCTGGCGCATGCGGCCGATGGCCTCGTCCAGCGCGGTGACGCAGCGCTGCAGCTCGTCGGCCTTCTCGAACGGCGGATCGATCAGCAGCAGCGCGCGCTTCTCCGCCACCGGCAGCAGGGCGCGCGGCACATGCCAGCCTTCGCCCAGGTGCACAGCCACGCGATGGTCGCCGCGCATGTTGTCCTTGAGCAGTTGGCCATCTTCCGGGTGTTTCTCGTTGAGCAGCACGCGGTCCTGGATGCGCGTCAGCTGGCGCGCCAGCTCGGGCGAGCCAGGGTAGTAGCGCAGCTGGTCGTCCGGATTGAGCGCACGCAGCACGCCGAAGTAGTCGGCGGTCAGCTCAGGCCGGTCGGGGGCGTCCCACAGGCGGGCGATGCCTTCCAGCCATTCGCCGGTGCGGCTGGCCTGGTCGCCCTTGAGGTCGTACAGGCCGACGCCGGCATGGCTGTCGATGCAGGCGAGCGGTGCTTCCTTGCGCGACAGCAGGGCGATGATGCGGCTCAGGGTGATGTGCTTGAGCACGTCGGCATGGTTGCCGGCATGGAAGGCGTGACGGTAGTTCATGGTTATGATTCCTCGCGAGGCGCGAATTGTAGCCCGAACGGTGCTGCCAGCCGTAGGCCAAGCCCGCACGGGCCTGGCAACGCGGGTTCCACCCGCCCTACGCGGCACGAGTTTGGCGGCTTTATCACGCTTATGGATGTTGCTAGGCAGCCTTTATTCACCGGACTAGACTCCGGCCATCTCAAAGGAGGCATGTCCATGTCCGAGTCCCTGCTCAGTTCCCGTAACCTGGCCTTCGAGCTCTACGAAGTGCTGGATGCCGAAGCCCTGACCCAGCGCGAGCGCTTCGCCGATCACAACCGCGAGACCTTCGACGCCGCCATCGGCACCGCCCGCGGTATTGCCGAAGAGCTGTTCGCCCCGCACAACCGCAAGAACGACGAGCACGAGCCGCAGTACGTGGACGGCGCCGCCGTGCTGATCCCGGAAGTCGAGCCGGCGCTGCGCGCCTTCCACGAGGCCGGTTTCCTCAATGCCACCCGCGACTTCGAGGCCGGCGGCATGCAGCTGCCCAACCTGCTGTCGCAGGCCTGCTTCGCCCACTTCCAGTCGGCCAACGCCGCCACCAGCTCCTACTCGATGCTGACCATGGGCGTGGCCAACCTGATTGACGCCTTCGGCAACGACGAGCAGAAGCGCACCTACCTGCAGCCGATCATCGACGGCCGCTTCTTCGGCACCATGGCCCTGACCGAACCGCACGCTGGCTCGTCGCTGTCGGACATCCGCACCAAGGCCGAACCGCACGCCGACGGCAGCTACCGGATCAAGGGCAACAAGATCTTCATCTCCGGCGGCGACCAGCCGATCTCAGAGAACATCGTGCACATGGTGCTAGCCAAGCTGCCGGACGCCCCCGCCGGGGTAAAGGGCATCAGCCTGTTTATCGTGCCCAAGTTCCTGGTCAACGCCGACGGCAGCCTGGGCAAACGCAACGACGCCCTGCTGGCCGGCCTGTTCCACAAAATGGGCTGGCGCGGCACCACCTCCACCGCGCTGAACTTCGGCGATAACGACGACTGCGTCGGCTATCTGATCGGCAAGCCGCACGCCGGCCTGTCGTACATGTTCCAGATGATGAACGAGGCGCGCATCGGCGTCGGCATGGGCGCGGTGATGCTCGGCTATGCCGGCTACCTGTACTCGCTGGACTACGCGCGCAACCGTCCGCAGGGCCGCCACCCGGATGGCAAGGACCCGACCTCCAAACAGGTGTCGATCGTCGAGCACGCCGACGTGCGGCGCATGCTGCTGACCCAGAAGGCTTACGTCGAAGGCGCCTTCGACCTCGGCCTGTATGCCGCACGGCTGTTCGACGATACCGAGACCCTGGCCAGCGAGGCCGAGCGCAAGAGCGCCCTGGAACTGCTCGACCTGCTCACGCCGATCGTCAAATCCTGGCCGTCGGAGTTCTGCCTGAAGGCCAACGAGCTGGCCATCCAGATCCTCGGCGGCCACGGCTACACCCGCGAATACCCGGTGGAACAGTACTACCGCGACAACCGCCTGAATCCGATCCACGAAGGCACCCACGGCATCCAGTCGCTCGACCTGCTCGGGCGCAAGGTATCGATGAACGGCGGCGCCGCACTCAAGCAACTGATCAAGCTGATCCAGGGCACCTGTCAGCGTGCCGAGGCCCACGCCTCGCTCAACGAACTGCGCCAGCCGCTGGAGCAGCTGGTCAACCGCCTCGGCACCGTGACCCTGGCCCTGCTCGGCGACCTGATGGCCGGCAAGGTCAACCAGGGCCTGGCCAACTCGGCGCTGTACCTCAAGGTGTTCGGTCACACGGTGATCGGCTGGCGCTGGCTGGAGCAGGCGATTCGCGCCGAGCAAGGCCTGGCCAGGGGCGAGGCCGCCGATGTCGACTTCTATAAGGGCAAGCTGCAGGCCGCGCGCTACTTCCTGACCTGGGAAGTGCCGAGCTGCCACCACGACCTGGCCATCCTCGAAGCCCGCGACGACACCTGCCTGGCGATGCAGGACGCCTGGTTCTGATTCAAGGTTCATCCCCTCTTGCGCCCCGCACACCTGCGGGGCTTTTTTTGCCCGTAGAAAAGCCCCGCGGCCGCAGGGCTGGCGGTGGATGGGTGCAGTGCGGTTTGCCAAGCCCGCACAGCCCGTAGCCCGGACTTCAGTCCGGGGCCAGGCGCACATCCCGGACTGAGGTCCGGGCTACCGGGCGTGGGCAGCCAGGGGCGGCTTGCTACGGCTTGGAATAGCCCTGCCAATAGCACCTAAGCGGCTGATTCGGTTGGGAAAGAACATTCTACGCATGGCCGGGCGTTTTTTTGACAGACGGACAAAGCGGCGGGTTATTATCGGGCATGACCTCTGCGTAGGGTCTGCTGAGGTTTTGTCACGGCCGCGACGGAGCCATGCGTCGCTGCGTGACTTGCCAAGGGATCACCATTGCCTGCGTCCCGCGCCTAGCCTGGCGCCATTTGACGCAGCAACGCGGTTCGTGACAAAACCTCAGCAGACCCTAGAGCGTCACCCCTCGCCTTATTCGCCCGGAGTACGCCCTTGGACGCCAGCACCATCAATAGCCTGTTCCTGATCGGCGCATTGCTGGTAGGCGCGAGCATCCTGGTGAGCTCGGTATCTTCGCGCCTGGGCATCCCGATCCTGGTGATCATCCTCGCCGTGGGCATGGTCGCCGGCGTCGACGGTCCCGGCGGCATTGGCTTCAACAACTACCCGCTGGCCTACCTGGTCGGCAACCTGGCACTGGCCATCATCCTGCTCGACGGCGGCGTACGCACGCGGGTGTCGAGCTTTCGCGTGGCGCTGTGGCCGGCGCTGTCGCTGGCCACGGTCGGCGTGCTGATCACCACCGGGCTGACCGGCATGGCCGCCGCCTGGCTGTTCGACCTGAACATGCTGCAGGGCCTGCTGATCGGCGCCATCGTCGGCTCCACCGATGCCGCAGCGGTGTTCTCCCTGCTCGGCGGCAAGGGCCTCAACGAACGGGTCACGGCGACCCTGGAAATCGAATCGGGCAGCAACGATCCGATGGCGGTATTCCTCACCGTGACCCTGATCGACATGCTCGCCAAGGGCCAGAGCGACGTCAGCATCGCCTTCCTCGGTCATCTGCTCAGCGAGTTCGGCATCGGCGCCCTGCTCGGCCTTGGCGGCGGCTGGGTGCTGCTACAGCTGATCAACCGCGTCAGCCTGCCCAACGGTCTCTACCCGTTGCTGGTGGTCAGTGGCGGCCTGCTGGTATTCGCCCTGACCAACGCCCTGCACGGCAGCGGCATCCTCGCCGTGTACCTGTGCGGCCTGGTGCTGGGCAACCGGCCGATCCGTTCGCGCCACAGCATCCTGCACATGCTCGACGGCATGGCCTGGCTGGCGCAGATCGGCATGTTCCTGGTGCTCGGCCTGCTGGTGACCCCGCACGACCTGCTGCCCATTGCCCTGCCGGCCCTCGGCCTGGCGCTGTGGATGATCCTGTTCGCCCGCCCGCTGTCGGTGATGCTCGGCCTGATGCCGTTCCGCGCTTTCCACGACCGCGAGAAAGCCTTTATCGCCTGGGTCGGCCTGCGTGGTGCGGTGCCGATCATTCTCGCCGTGTTCCCGATGATGGCCGGCCTGGAGCACGCCCAGCTGTACTTCAACCTGGCCTTCTTCATCGTCCTGGTCTCCCTGCTGCTGCAGGGCGCCAGCCTGCCGTGGGCGGCCAAACTGCTGCGCGTCACCGTACCGCCGGAGCCGGCGCCGATCTCGCGGGCCGGACTGGAAGTGCACCCGACCAGCGAGTGGGAGATGTTCATCTACCGCCTCGGCCCGGAAAAATGGTGCATCGGCGCGCCGCTGCGCGAGCTGAAGATGCCCGAGGGCACCCGCGTCGCCGCCCTGTTCCGCGGCACCGAACTGCTCCACCCGTCCGGCAGTACCAAGCTGGAGGCGGCCGATATCCTCTGCGTGGTTGGCCACGAGCACGACCTGCCGAGCCTCGGCAAACTGTTCAGCCAGGCGCCGCAACGCAGCGCCGACCTGCGTTTCTTCGGCGACTTCGTGCTGGAAGGCGATGCCCAGCTCAGCGCCGTGGCCGCGCTCTACGGCCTCAAGCTGGAAGGCGCCGAAGGCCAGCTGCACCTGGGCCGCTTCATCGCCCACCAGATCGGCGGCCAGCCGATCGTCGGCGACCAGGTGGAGTGGAACGGCCTGACCTGGACCGTGGCAGTGATGGACGGCAACAAGGTCCGCAAGGTCGGGGTCAAGTTCCCCGAAGGCCAGGCCAAGCCGGGCCTGTTCCTGTAGGCCACGGCACTACTGTCACATCCGCCGGTCCAACCTCGCTTCGCGAAGCCAGGGACGCGTCACCCCACGGGACGCGCCCCTGGCATATCATTAGCCGCATTATTTTCCACGAGCCGCCGAACGCGACCATGTCTTTCCTGCGCCCCCTCCTGACTGCCGCCCTCCTTGGCCTGAGCCTTTCCATCGCGCCGCTGCAGGCCGCCGAAGCCCCGGATGCCAAGAGCGTCCAGACCAGCCTCGACGGCCTGGCCGACCGCAAGCTGCCGGAAGCCGAGCAGAATGCCCTGAAGCTGAAACTCGAGCAGACCCTCGACTTCCTCGCCCAGCGCGACGACAGCCAGCAGCGCCTGAGCGAGCTCAAGCGCCAGCTGCGCGATGCGCCGCGCCTGATCAGCGAGGCCCAGCGTGATCTCGAGCGGCTCAATACCAGCCAGGCCACGGACACCGCCCAGCGCTACGCCAAGTCCAGCGAGGAGCAACTGGAAACCCTGCTCAGCGAGCGCAACAGCCAGCTGAGCACCTGGCAGCAGCAACTGACCGACGCCAACAGCCTGATCATTACCGCGCAGACTCGCCCCGAGCGCGCCCAGGCCGAGATCAGCAGTAACCAGAGCCGCGTCATGCAGATCAACACGCTGCTCAAGGCCGGCAAGGAATCCGGCAAGCCGCTCAGCGCCGAACAGCGCGATCTGCTGAATGCCGAACTGGCCGCCCTGCAGGCGCAGAGCGAGCTGCGCCGCCAGGAGCTGGCCGCCAACAGCCTGCTGCAAGACCTCGGCAACAGCCGCCATGACCTGCTCAGCGAGCGTATCCGCCGCCTGGAGCAGGAAAACCTGCAACTGCAGAACCTGATCAACGAGAAACGCCGCGCGCAGTCCGAGCAAACCGTCGCCGAGCTGTCCCGCGAGGTCGAGAAGGTCGACCCGGGCAGCCTGCTGGCCAAGGAGAACCAGGCCAACCTGACCCTCTCCGATTACCTGCTGCGCACCACCGAGCGCCTCAACGAGCTGACCCGCAAGAACCTCGAGACCAAGCAGCAACTCGACAGCGTCAACCAGAGCAGCCAGTCGCTCAGCGAACAGATCGACGTGCTGCAGGGCAGCCTGCTGCTGGCCAAGATCCTCTACCAGCAGAAACAGGCCCTGCCGAAGATCACCCTGGATTCCAACCTGGCCGACACCATCGCCGATATCCGCCTGTACCAGTTCGAGATCAACCAGCAGCGCGACCAGTTGAAGAACCCCGAGCAGTACATCGAGCAGAGCCTGGCCAAGCTGCCACCCGAGCAGATCAGCGACACCCTGCGCAAGGACATGGCCAGCCTGATCGGTACGCGCAAGGAGCTGCTGGAACGCCTCAACCGCGAGATGAGCGCGGCGCTCAACGAATCGATCACCCTGCAGCTCAATCAGAAACAGCTGCAGGGCACCGCCTCCGCCCTGCGCGCCACCCTCGAAGAGCAGATGTTCTGGATCCCCAGCAACAAGCCGCTGGATCTCGGCTGGCTGCGCCAGACCCCGGTGTTCCTCAAGGCCCAGCTGGACGCGGTGCCCTGGGGCTCGGCGCTGCGTGAGCTGGGCGAAGGCCTGGTCGACCGGCCGTGGCTGTTCATTCCCCTGCTGTTGCTGATCGGTGCCCTGCTGTGGCGGCGCAGCTGGCTGTACGCCAAGCTCGGCGCCCTGCATGAGGACATCGGCCACTACAAGCGCGACAGCCAGCTGCACACCCCGCTGGCGCTGCTGATCAACGTGCTGCTGGCCCTGCCGGTGACCCTGTTTCTGACCTTGTGCGGCGTGGCCCTGCTGATCGACGCCCGCGGGCAGAACACCAACCTCGGCAGCGCCCTGCTGGAAATGGCGCAGACCTGGCTGGTGTTCTACACCCTGTACCGCATCCTCTCACCCGGCGGCATGGGCGAGCTGCACTTCCGCTGGGCGCGCCCGCAAGTGGCCTTCCTCAGCACCCAGGTGCGGCGCCTGGGCCTGGTGGTGATGGCCCTGGTCGCCGTGGTCACCGTCGCCGAGCACCAGCCGGCGGCCCTCGCCGAAGATGTGATCGGCGTGTTCGTGGTGCTCACCTGCTTCGGTCTGATGGCCTGGCTGCTGAGCAAACTGCTGCTGTCCGGGCCGATGCGCGAATACACCTCGCCCTTCCGCCTGCTGATCGGCGTGGCCTTCACCGCCCTGCCGATCGGCCTGATGGTCGCGGTCGGCTTCGGCTACTACTACACCGCGCTGAAGCTCACCGATCGCCTGATCGATACCCTCTACCTGCTGATCTTCTGGCTGATCCTGGAAGCCGCCTTCGAACGCGGCCTCGGCGTCGCCGCGCGGCGCCTGGCCTACCAGCGCGCCCTGAGCAAGCGCCAGGCGCAGCCCAAGGACGGCCCGGAAGGCAGCGAGCCGGCCATCGAGGAGCCAACCCTGGATATCGAGCAGGTCAACCAGCAGTCCCTGCGCCTGATCCGCCTGGCCCTGCTCAGCGGCTTCATCATCTGCCTGTACTGGGTCTGGGCCGACCTGCTCAGCGTGTTCACCTACCTGGACAACATCACCCTCTACCAGTACAGCAGCGGGGCCGGCGACGCCGCCACCCTGGTACCGCTGAGCCTGCTCGACCTGCTCGGCGGGCTGGTGATCGTCGCCATCACCGTGGCCCTGGCCAGCAACCTGCCCGGCCTACTGGAGGTGCTGGTGCTGTCGCGCCTGTCCCTGGCCCAGGGCACGGCCTACGCCACCACCACCCTGCTGTCCTACGCCATCAGCGGCATCGGTTTCGTCACCACCCTGTCGGTGCTCGGCGTCAGCTGGGACAAGCTGCAGTGGCTGGTGGCCGCGCTGTCGGTGGGTATCGGTTTCGGCATGCAGGAGATCTTCGCCAACTTCATCTCCGGGCTGATCATCCTGTTCGAGCGCCCGGCGCGCATCGGCGACGTGGTGACCATCGGCAACCTGTCCGGCACGGTGAGCAAGATCCGCATCCGCGCCACCACCATCACCGACTTCGACCGCAAGGAAATCATCGTCCCGAACAAGACCTTCGTCACCGACCAGCTGATCAACTGGTCGCTCAACGACACGGTCACCCGGGTCATCATCCGCATCGGCGTGGCCTACGAGACCGACCTGGCCCTGGCGCGCAAGCTGATGCTGCAGGCCGCCCAGGAAAACCCCAGGGTGCTGCGCGATCCCGAGCCGGTGCTGTACTTCCTGACCATCAGCGCCAGCACCTTCGACTACGAGCTGCGCTTCCACGTGCGCGAGCTGGGCGACCGCAACGCCTCGACCGACGAGATCCTCACCCGTATCGCCCTGACCTTCCGCGAGAACAACGTGGAAATGGCCTTCAACCAGGTCGATGTGATGATCAAGAACCTGCACGGCCAGGAACTCAACCTGACCACCGGGCAGATGGTCGCCGCGACCGCCGCTGCTGATGCGCAGCAGAAGCTGCCACCGGCCAAGCCAACCGCGCCGCCGTCCATCGACCCGCGCTGAGTCGTTCGCCAGGGCCGGCGCTGCCGGCCCGATCCGCCTATCAATGCCGGGCCCTGTCGCCCGGCCGGAGCCTGGCCGTGAAGTCGCTTTCCGAGCTGCAGTTCGACAATCGCTACGCCCGCCTCGGCGATGCCTTCTCCACCCAGGTGCTGCCCGAGCCGATTGCCGAGCCACGCCTGGTGGTCGCAAGCCCTGCGGCCATGGCCCTGCTCGACCTCGACCCCACAGAGGCCGACAGCGAGCTGTTCGCCCAGATCTTCGCCGGGCACAAATTGTGGAGCGATGCCGAGCCACGGGCGATGGTCTATTCCGGGCATCAGTTCGGCAGCTACAACCCGCGTCTGGGCGATGGCCGCGGCCTGCTCCTCGGTGAAGTGGTCAACGACGCCGGTCAGCACTGGGACCTGCACCTCAAGGGTGCCGGGCAGACACCCTGGTCACGTATGGGCGATGGCCGCGCCGTGCTGCGCAGTTCGATCCGCGAATTTCTCGCCAGCGAGTACCTGCATGCCCTCGGTATTCCCACCTCGCGCGCGCTGTGCGTCACCGGTTCGAGCACGCCGGTATGGCGCGAGACTCAGGAAAGCGCCGCGATGGTTCTGCGTCTGGCGCAGAGCCATGTGCGCTTCGGCCACTTCGAGTACTTCTATTACAGCAACCAGCACGAGCGCCTGAAGGAACTCGGCGAGCATGTGCTGGCCTGCCACTTCCCCGCCTGCCTGGCCCAGCCCGAACCCTACGCCGCGCTGTTCCAGGAGGTGCTCGAACGCAACGCCGCGCTGATCGCCCAATGGCAGGCCTACGGCTTCTGCCACGGGGTGATGAACAGCGACAACATGTCGATCCTCGGCATCACCTTCGACTACGGCCCCTACGCCTTCCTCGACGACTTCAACGCCAACCATATCTGCAACCACTCCGACGACAGCGGCCGCTACAGCTTCAGCAACCAGGTGCCGATCGCCCAGTGGAACCTGGCGGCCCTGGCCCAGGCGCTGACGCCCTTCGTCGAGGTCGAGCAGCTGCGCGCCAGCCTGGAGCTGTTCCTGCCGCTGTACCAGGCCCACTACCTTGACCTGATGCGCAAGCGCCTGGGCCTGACCCGCGCGGATGACGGCGACCAGGCGCTGATCGAACGCCTGCTGCAGCTGATGCAGGGCGGCGCGGTGGACTATCACCTGTTCTTCCGCCGCCTCGGCGAGCAGGCGCCGGCCGAAGCCCTGCGCGTGCTGCGCGACGACTTCGTCGACCTGGCCGGCTTCGATCAGTGGGGCGCCGACTACCTGGCGCGGGTCAGCCAGGAAGGCGGCAACCAGGCCGAACGCCAGTCACGCATGCACGCGGCGAATCCACTCTACGTGCTGCGCAACTACCTGGCGCAACAGGCCATCGCAGCGGCCCAGCAGGGCGACTATGGCCCGGTGCGCGAGCTGCACGCGGTGCTCAGCCGTCCCTTCGAGGAACAGCCGGGCATGCAGCGCTACACCGGGCGCCCGCCGGAGTGGGGCAAGCACCTGGAAATCAGCTGCTCGTCCTGATCGCTCTTAATGTAGGAACCAGCTTGCTGGCGATCTCCACACAGGACGCCGGACCGTAGGTTGGGTTGAGCCGCGCAGCGGCGAAGCCCAACGGAGTCACCGCGCAGCAACCTTGTTGGGCTTCGCTGTGCTCAACCGCAACCTACCTGAGTCCGCCGGACCCGCAGGAAGTACCACAGCACCAGCGCCAGCATTGCCGCCGCCAGCACCCCGGCACCGGCGAACAGCGCCTGATAACCAAGCAGCTTGGCCAACACCCCGCTGCAGGCGCCTACCAGGCCAGCCAGCAACAGCTGGGTGCTGGCCTGCAGGGTGAAGTCCGCACCCTCGTGCTCGGCGCGGCACAGGCTCATCATCACGGCGAACAGGGCGACGGTGGACATGCCGTCGGCCACCTGCTCGAACAGACACAAGGCATAGACCAGCAAGGGTTTACCGCCGGCATCCACCAACAGCGCCATGCCGGCGATGCCCAGCGCCTGCAGCGCGCCGAAGGCCAGCAACGAACGCAGCGCCCCCAGCCGCGCATACAGCAGGCCACCGAGCAGTGCGCCGCCAATCCCGGCCAGGCTGCTGATCAAGGTCAGCTGGCCCAGCGCGCCGGCATCCCAGCCCTGATCCACCAGCATCGGCTTGATCATCGGCGAGCCCAAGGCATCGCCGAGCTTGAAGGTCAGCACCACCAGCAACCAGGCGAGCATGCCCGGCTGCGCCAGCAAGCCACGGTAATGACGCAGCAGCAGGCCGGGGCCGGCCGGTTCGGCCTGGGCGGCGTGGCGCGGCAACAGCTGGCGCTCGCGAAAACGCCAGATCGGCAGGGTCAGCAGCAACAGGGCAATGGCCAGCAGGGCGATGGACAGGTTCCAGCCCAGCGGCCCGATCAGCAACAGCAGGCCGCTGCCGCTGGCCAGCATGCCGACCTTGTAGCCGCCGACCTGCAGGCTGTTGCCCAGGCCGCGCCAGCGCTCCGGCAGCAGGCGCACGGTCAGGCCGTCGGTGGCCACGTCCTGGCTGGAAGCGGCCAGGTTGATCACCAGCAGAAGGCCCAGCAGCAGCCAGATACCGCTGCCGAACAGCAGCTGCGGGGCGAGCAGCGCCAGGCCGCCGAGGCAGAGAATCACCGCGCCCTGCAGCGGCAGAATCCAGCCACGGTGATGGCCGAAACGCTCCGAGCCGATCCGGTCGATCCACGGTGCCCAGAGCACCTTGAGCAGCCAGGGCAGGGCCAGCAGCTTGAGCAGTCCGATCAGGCCGAGGTCGACACCGTGCTGGCGCAGCAGCACCGGCAGCGAGTGCGCCACCAGCCCGGATGGCAGGCCCTGGGCGCAGTAGAGCGAGGCGAGGAGAACCAGAGTGGCATTGCCGGGACGGTCGCTGGAGGTCATGCGCAGGCACTCGGAAAAAGGGCGCCCAGCGTAGGGCGGCCAGGCGAGCCGGTGCAACAGTGGCGCCGGGGCTTATCAACAAAACAAAAACGCATATAAACCTGCCTAAACAGTCTTAGACTCTCTAAGCAAAGCCGCTTATCTTTGCCCGCTGCTTATTCCAGCCTGTTCTACCACCCGCTGTCAGGCGCCTCACTGCATGAAAATTCGCGATCTCGACCTCAGTTCCAGCCCGCTCAATGCCGAGCACGAAGCGCTGGGCCTGCCGCCCGTAGAAGACTACGTCAGCCACCCCGACAACCACCCGGTCCTGCGTGCTGCGATGTGGGCGGCGGTGCTGATCCTGCTCAGCCTGCTCGGCACCCTGGCCTGGCGCCTGTTTTTCGGCGACAACGGCGGCCACAGCGGCCTGGAAATCATCGAGAACACCCTGAACAGCCCGGCCTTCTGGAGCGCCGTGGCGGTCGGTTTCTTCGCCCAGATGATCGACGGCGCCCTGGGCATGGCCTACGGCATCACCGCCACCACCTTCCTGCTCAGCGCCGGCGCCTCGCCCGCAGCCGCCAGCGCCAGCGTGCACATCGCCGAAGTGTTCACCACCGGCCTGTCGGGCATCTCCCACGTCAAACTGGGCAACGTCAACAAGTCGCTGTTCCTGCGCCTGCTGCTGCCGGGCATCATCGGCGCGGTACTTGGCGCCATCCTCATCACCCAGTTCGACGGCAAGGTGCTCAAGCCCTTTATCTCCGCCTACCTGCTGCTGATGGGCCTGTACATCCTGAGCAAGGCCTACCGCCATGTGAAGCAGCGCAAGGAGCCCAAGCACGTGGCCAAGCTGGCCCTGTTCGGTGGCTTCGTCGACGCCGCCGGCGGCGGCGGCTGGGGCCCGGTGGTCACCAGCAGCCTGCTCGGCTCCGGCAGCGACCCGCGCACCACCATCGGCTCGGTAAACTTCGCCGAGTTCTTCCTGACCATTTCCAGCGCCACCTCGTTCATCCTCCTGGCGGGCGAGCCGAGCACCTGGATGATGGTCGCCGGCCTGGTGTTCGGCGGCCTGTTCGCCGCCCCCTTTGCCGCCCTGCTGTGCAAGAAGCTGTCGGCGCGCACTCTGCTGACTATCGTCGGCTGCCTGATCACCCTGATCAGCGCCTACAACATCTATATCGCCCTGGCCTGACGCGCTTGCTTTTCCTCCCCGACGCCTCCACCTAGGAGGCATCGAGGAGAACCCCATGACCCAACCCCTGCTGATCCCCTGCCCCAACTGCAACGGTCTCAACCGCATTCCCAGCGAACGCCTGGGCGATGCGCCGAACTGCGGACGCTGCAAAAGCGCCGTGCTGCCGGACAAACCCTTCGAGCTGAACCAGGCCGGCTTCGCCAGCCAGCTCAAGGGCGACCTGCCGTTGCTGGTGGATGTCTGGGCCAGTTGGTGCGGGCCGTGCCGCAGCTTCGCGCCGACCTTCGAGCAGGCCGCCGGACAACTGCGCGGGCGCTGCCGCCTGGGCAAGCTCGACAGCGAGGCCAACCCGCAGCTGTCGACCCAGCTCGGCATCCGCTCGATCCCCAGCCTGCTGCTGTTCAAGGGCGGCGTCGAAGTCGCCCGGCAGAGTGGCGCCCTGCCGCTGCCGCAATTGCTTAGCTGGCTGCGTACTCAAGGTATCTGAGCACAACGGTCAGTGGCCGCGAGCGCTGCGGTCATTGTTCACTGCGGGCGAACGGCTAGGCTCGGAGCATCCCTGACCCAGGAGCTGCCCATGCCGTTGCCCGTCGAAATGGCCCGTGTCTTTACCGAAGAGAAGATCGACTTCGTCAAACGCAGCGGCCTCAAGGCCGAGATCCTCGAACCCGGCCGCGTGCTCCTACGCATGCCGCTGCAAGGCAACCAGAACCATATCGGCAGCCTGTATGCCGGCGCCCTGTTCACCCTGGCCGAGATGCCTGGCGGCGCGCTGTTTCTCACCAGCTTCGATGCCCAGCGCTTCTACCCGGTGATCAAGGAGATGAACCTGCGCTTCCGCCGTCCGGCCAGCAGCGACATTCTGGTCGAGGCCAGCCTGAGTGCCGAGGAGATCGAACGCATCCAGGGCGAAGCCGAACGCGCGGGCAAGGCCGAGTACCTGCTCGAGCTGCAGCTGCGCGACGGCAGCGGCGAAGTGGTGGCGGAAAGTAGAGGTCTGTACCAATTGCGCAAACACTGACGCACGGGACTTGCCGTGGATCAAAAGCAGGTCTATCAATGGGAGTCAGATTAAGAACCCAATAGAGGTTTTACAGCGTAGCGGGAGACGCCGCGCGGAGGGGACACCAGATGACCAGACACATCCTTATTGCCCACGACTTGCGCAGCACCGCCGACCTCGCCCTGCGCCGCGCCACTCAACTGGCCCGCCAGCACAACGCCCGCCTCACCCTGCTGCATGTCATCGACGGTCGCCTCAGTCAGGCCGAGCAGGACAAGGTCCAACAGCAGCTGGACAACAGCCTGACCCAGTTCGCCCCGCCGGGCAGCGAGCTCAAGCTGTGCCAGGGCAAGCCCGCCGACGCAGTGCTAGAGCAGGTGCAACTGCTCGGTGCCGACCTGCTGGTTCTCGGCGCCCATCACCAGCGCCACGAGTTCTTCTCCGGCACCACCCTCGACCGTATCGCCCGGCGCTGCTCGGTGCCGCTGCTACTGGTCGCCCGCGACGAAAACACGCCGTACCTCAGCGCCGTCTCGGCCCTCGATTTCTCCCTGTGCGCCTGCACTGCGTTGAACCAGGCCTGCCGGCTGCTGCCGGGTGAAGCCAAGGTGCATGCCCTGCATGTTTTCGAGCCGGTGAAGAGCCCAGCCAGCAGCGAGATTCAACTGCTCACCCAGCGCGCGCTGATCGACCAGCTGATCGAGGACGAGGCCCTGCGCCTACCGCCAGGCAGCCCGAGCCTGAGCCACGAGGTGCGCCAGGGCGGCATCCAGCGCAGCCTGCAGGAATACATCACGGTCAACCAGCCACAGTTGCTGGTACTCGGCTGCCACGGCCGCAGTGCGCTGTCCCAGGCCCTGCTTGGTAGCCTGGCGCAGCACTTTTTGCACAAGGCGCCCTGCGACATCTTCGTGGTGCGCTAGAACGCAGGGCGGGTGCAACCCGCGCCAGCGAAGCCGAGCCTTGCACCCGCCCTACAGAACGAGAAAGGCGCCCGCAGGCGCCTTTCTCGTATCGGCTGACTACCTCAGCTTTCCAGCAGCTTATGCAGCTCGACGAACTGCTGGGTCAGCTTATGGCTGCGATCCAGGTGGATCAGCGGAATACACGCCTGGTGCGACTCACGCATGCGCACCGAACTCATCAGGTTGACCGGCAGCACCGGCAGACCTTCCTCGATCAGCTCGTCGAGCAACTGCTGCGGCAGGGTCGCGCGCGGCTGGAACTGATTGACCACGATGCCTTCAACCTCCAGGCCTTCGTTGTGGTCTTCCTTGAGTTCCTCGATCTCGCGCAACAGGCCATACAGGGCCTGACGGGAGAAACTGTCGCAATCGAAGGGAATCAGCACGCGATCGGCGGCGATCAGCGCAGAAACCGTGTAGAAGTTCAACGCTGGCGGGGTGTCCAGGTAGATCCGGTCGTAGTCCTCGCCCAGCTCCTCCAGCAGTTTGCGCAGCTTGTTGATCTTGTGCTTGGCCTCCAGCTTGGGCTGCAGATCGGCCAGCTCGGGGGTGGCGGTGACCACATGCAGGTTGTCGAACGGCGTCTCGTAGATATCCACCGCGCCTTTCTTGGCAAAGGATGACAGGGTCTGCTTGAAGAACTCGGCGATGCCCATGGGCACGTCGTCGCCGGTCAGGCCGGTGAGGTAATGGGTCGAGTTGGCCTGGGCATCCAGGTCGATCAGCAGGGTGCGATACCCTTCCGCCGCACTCACCGCCGCCAGGTTGCAGGCAATGCTGGACTTGCCTACCCCGCCTTTCTGGTTGAACACCACTCGCCGCATGTCACACCTCCCTGAGCCCGAATTGAGTGGATTCTATGCAAAGCCCATGACCAGGGCGAGGAATTCGACGCGCAAAAGCGCAAGACCTCCCGTCCGGGCAATTGTGTCAAAATTTGCGCATGCCTCCCGTGGACGGGATAATGGCGGCACCTCGCCATAATCCCCGCCGCAGCCCAGCTGTGACCGGTTGGTCGCTGTAGACAAGGAAGCCCGCAAGGGACTGGGAAGAGTTCGCCCCGTGACACATTTCAACATCGACACATGGCGCGCTTGGGCTCCCGGCCTGGATAGCACGGACGACTGGCAAGCCTGGCAGCAAGCCCCTGCGCGCGTCGCCGATGACAGCCAGCAACCCGATGTCAGTTTTCTCCCCGCCCTGCAGCGCCGCCGCCTCAGCCGCCTGGCGCGCATGGCCTTCCACGTCGCCTGGCCACTGGCCGATGCCCACGGCCCGCTGCCGATGGTGTTCGCCTCGCGTCACGGCGAAACCCCGCGCACCCTGGCCATCCTCGGCGACCTGGCGCGCGACGAACCGCTCTCGCCAACCCAGTTCAGCCTCTCGGTGCATAACGCGATCATCGGGCTGTGGTCGATCCAGCGCGGCGACACCAGCGAGATGACCGCCCTGGCCGCCGAAGGCGACGGCCTCGAACAAGCCCTGCTGGAAGCCAGCACCCTGCTCGGCGAAGGCGCCCCGGCGGTGCTGCTGGTGATTGCCGAAGAGCTGCCGCCCGAGCTCTATGCCCCCTATATCGACGACGTGCCGTTCTCCTACGCCGTCGCCCTGCTGCTGACCCCAGGCAGCGACTGGCAGCTTGAGCTGAGCCAGGGCAGCGGCCCGCGCGCCGCCTGGCCCCATGCACTGGAACTGGTCCGCGCCCTGTGCGGCAATGCGGACTCCCTGCAACATCACTGGAACAGCCGGCAATGGAATTGGTCTCGCAACAGGGCCTGAGCCCCTACAGCGCGCCCTACTGGTGGCGCCTGATCGCAACCGCGCTGAGCTTCTCGCTGTTCGGCATCGGCGGCGTGCTGCTGCGCGTGCTGGTTTTCCCGCTGCTGGCCCTGCTCCCCGGCGACGCCCTGGCCCGCCGCACCCGCGCCCGCGCCGTGGTTAGCCGCAGCTTCTACTGGTTCGTCCAGTTCATGTTCCGCAGCGGCGTGCTGACCTATGAAGTAGAAGGCATCGAGCGCCTCGGCCGACCGGGGCAGATGGTCATCGCCAACCATCCCTCGCTGATCGACGTGGTGGTGCTGATTGCCTTCATCCGCGATGCCAACTGCGTGGTCAAGCAGAGCCTGTGGGACAACCCGTGCATGCGCGGGCCGATCCGCGCCTCCGGCTACATCAGCAACAGCGGCAGCATGGACATGCTCGACGAGGCCGCTGGCGCGCTGGAAGCAGGCCAGACCCTGATCGTGTTCCCCGAAGGCACGCGCACCACGCCGGGGCAGACGCCCGAATTCCACCGTGGCGCGGCCGCCATCGCCGTGCGCGGCGCCCGCCTGGTAACCCCGGTGGTGATCAGCGTGACCCCCACCACCCAGACCAAGGCCGAGCCCTGGTACAGCATTCCGTCGCGGCGTTTCCACTTCCGCCTGCGCGTGGGCGAGGATATCGACCCTCGGCAATTCACCGCGCAGGCGCCCTTGCCGATCGCCTCGCGCAAACTCAACGACCACCTGCACCAACACTTTATGAAGGAGCTCGCAACAGATGAGCGATCTGCAGACTGAGATCAAGAACCTGATCATCGAGGCCCTCGGCCTGGAAGACATGGTTGCCGAAGACATCGCCGCCGACCTCGCCCTGTTCGGCGACGGCCTGGGCCTGGATTCGGTGGACGCCCTCGAGCTGGGCCTGGCCATCCAGAAGCGCTTTGGCATCAAGATCGACGCCGAAGCCAAGGACACCCGCCAGCACTTTGCCAACGTGGCCAGCCTGGCGGCCTTCGTCGCCGCGAAAAAGGCCGCTTGAGGACGCTTTCCGATGCAAACCCGTGAAGATATTTTCGTCACCCTGCAGGGCGCCCTGGTCGAACTGTTCGAGCTGGACGCCGAGCGCGTGACCCTCGAGGCCAACCTGTACGCCGACCTGGAAATCGACAGCATCGACGCCGTCGACCTGATCGACCACATCAAGCGCCAGACCGGCAAGAAGATCGCCGCCGAGGAATTCAAGGCCGTGCGCACCGTCGGTGACGTGGTCGAAGCCGTGTTCCAGGTGGTCAACGCCGCCCCGGCCCAAGACTAAGCAATGGCTCGCCTGCTTGGCCTGCTGCTGGTGGTGGCAGGATTGCTCTATCCATTCGCCGTCTATTACGGCATGGAGCACCTGTCGCCACGCCTGTTCGCCGCCCTGCTTGGCGGCCTGTGGCTGGCGCGTGCCCTGAGCAACCGCGACAAGCCTGGCAGCCGCTGGATGGCGGGCGCCGCCCTGGCCTTCTGCCTACTGCTCGGCCTGGCCGGCGAGCCGGCGCTGCTGCGCTGGTACCCGGTGCTGCTCAACGTCATGTTGCTGGTGCTGTTCGGCCTCAGCCTGAAGTTCGGCCCGCCCATGGTCGAGCGTCTGGCGCGCCTGCGCGAAGCAGAGCTACCCGAGCATGCGGTGCGCTATACGCGCAAGGTCACCGTCGTGTGGGCCGGGTTCTTCCTGCTCAACGCCCTGGTGGTGGTGGCGCTGACCCTGTGGGCGCCGCTGAGCTGGTGGACGCTGTACACCGGGCTGATTTCCTACGGCCTGATCGGCCTGTTGTTTGCCGCTGAGTGGCTGATCCGCCAGCGGGTAAGGAGAGATGGATGAGCTGGCTGGGACTCGCCGAGCAGCTGCTGCAACCCCAGGCTGAGCGCCCCGTAGCGCTGGAGCCGGCGCTGAACCATGCGCAGCTGCAGCAGCGTGCCCTGCGTTTGGCCGGCGCCCTGCAGGCACGTGGCGTACGCCGTGTCGCCCTGTACCTGGAAGACACCGCCGAACTGGCCATCGCCCTGCTCGGCGCCTGGCGTGCCGGTGTGCAGGTGCTGCTGCCGGCCGATGCGCAGGCACAGAGCCGCGAGCGCCTTGGCGCCCAGGTCGACCTGTGGATGGACAGCATTACTGAGCTGGACAGCGAGCCGCTGCCTGCTGCTGTCCTCAATCTCGACGCCTGCCGCCTGACCCTGTGCACCTCCGGCTCCAGCGGCGAGCCCAAGCTGATCGACAAGTCCCTGCGTCAGTTGGCCACCGAGGTCGACACCCTGGAGCAGCTATGGGGCGCCGAGCTTGCCGGCGCGGCCATCCTCGGCAGCGTCGCCGCACAGCATATCTACGGCCTGCTGTTCCGCGTGCTGTGGCCGCTGTGCGCCGGCCGCCCATTTGTGCGCCGCGCCCAGCCGTTCCCCGAAGACCTGCAGCGCGAGAGCCTGCAGCACCCGGCGTTCGCCTGGGTGGCCAGCCCGGCCCTGCTAAAACGCATGGGCGACAACCTCGACTGGCCGGCCCTGAGCCGCGTGCGCCGGGTGTTCTCCTCCGGCGGCGCCCTGCCGGGCGAAACCGCAGCCGAGCTGCAGGCCCAGCTCGGCCAGTGGCCAAGCGAGATATACGGCAGCTCCGAGACCGGCGGCATCGCCTGGCGCCAGGGTGGCGAGCTGTGGACACCGTTTGCCGGCGTCGAGCTGAGCCTGAATGACCAAGGTGCCCTGCGCATCGCCTCGCCCTATCTGCCAGCCGGGCACATCGAGCAGAGTGCCGATGCCGCCGAACTGCAGGCCGATGGCCGCTTCGTCCTGCGCGGTCGCCTGGATCGCATCGTCAAGCTGGAAGAAAAACGCATCTCCCTGCCCATGCTGGAGCAGGCCCTGCTCAGCCATGAGTGGGTCGCCGATGCCCGCCTCGGGGTGATCCAGGAACGCCGCGCCTTCCTCGGCGCCCTACTCGCTCTTAGTCCGAGCGGCCTGCACGCCCTGCGCAACCAGGGCCGCAAGACCCTCACCGAAACCCTGCGCCAGCACCTGGCCGGGCATTGCGAGGCCCTGGCCCTGCCGCGCCGCTGGCGCCTGCTG
Organism: Pseudomonas sp.; assembly: GCA_051646165.1. Taxonomy (GTDB): domain Bacteria; phylum Pseudomonadota; class Gammaproteobacteria; order Pseudomonadales; family Pseudomonadaceae; genus Aquipseudomonas. The sequence goes on from JBOFCR010000042.1 coordinate 22,964, forward strand.
GCCGAGCTGCCCTACAGCAGCCAGGGCAAGCTGGCCCAGGCCGAAGTCGAACGCCTGCTCGCCGCCGAGCGGCCGACCCAGGTCGAACCGCGCTCGGCCGTCGAACAGGACGGCGAATGGCAGCTGGAGCTGGACGTGCCGCTGGACCTGGCCCACTTCACCGGCCACTTCCCGCAGACCCCGGTGCTGCCCGGCGTGGTGCAGATCGACTGGGCCCAGCGCCTGGCGCGCCAGCTGATCGCCGACCTACCGCCGCGCTTCGGCGGCATGGAAGTGCTCAAGTTCCAGCAGCTGGTACGCCCCGGCGACCGCCTGCAGCTGACCCTGCGTTTCGACGCCGAGCGCGGCAAGCTGTATTTCGCCTACCGTAATGGCGAGGCGGCCTGTTCCTCGGGCCGTATCCTGTTGGGGGCCGCCAGTGCATAAGGCTTGCGCGGTCATCCCGGTCTACAACCACGAGCACGCCCTGCCCGTGGTGGTCGCCGCATTGCACGAAGCGGGGCTGCCCTGCGTGCTGGTTGATGACGCTTCCAGCGCGGCCTGCGCGGCGGTGATGGATCAGCTGGCAACCCAGGAAAACACCTACCTGGTGCGCCTGCCGCTCAACCAGGGCAAGGGCGGCGCGGTCATGGCCGGCCTGCGCGAGGCGCAGCGCCTGGGCTTTTCCCACGCCCTGCAGGTGGACGCCGATGGTCAGCACGACCTGCAGGATGTAGCCACCTTCCTCGCCACCTCGCAGGCCCATCCGCAGGCGCTGGTCTGCGGCTACCCGCAGTACGACGCCAGCGTGCCGAAGAGCCGCCTCTATGCGCGCTACCTGACCCACGTGTGGGTGTGGATCAACAGCCTGTCGCTGTCGATCCGCGATGCCATGTGCGGTTTCCGTGTCTACCCGCTGCCGGCCACGGTGGCGTTGCTCGACTCGAACGAGCTGGGCAAGCGCATGGACTTCGACCCGGAGATCCTGGTGCGCCTGGCCTGGCGCAACCAGCCGATGCAGTGGCTGCCGACCAAAGTGCACTACCCGCTCGACGGCCTGTCGCACTTCCGCCTGTTCCACGACAACGCGCTGATCTCGAAGATGCACGCCAAGCTGTTCTTCGGCATGTTGCTGCGCGCGCCGCTGATCCTCTGGCGCAGGTGGCGCGGATGAGTGGGCAGAAGGCTGAACACTGGGCCGGCCAGCGCGAGCGCGGCAGCTTCCTGCTGATGAAATTCACCGCCGGTGCCGTGCGCCTGCTCGGCCGCCGCGCATTGACGCCGCTGCTGTACGCCATCGTCCTGTACTTCTTCCTGTTCGGCCGCCAGGCCCGGCGCAGCACGCGCCAGTATCAGCACAACCTCGCCACTTGGAGCGGCCGCGCCGAGCTGGCGCCGCGCTTCGGCTCGGTGTTCGCCCAGTTCATGGCCTTCGCCGATGCCCTGCTGGACAAGCTCGACGTGTGGAATGGCCGCCTCGGCCTGGAGCAGATCACCCTGGTCGACCCCCACGGCCTGCGCGGGCAGCTGCATCGCGAGCCACGCGGGCAGATGCTGGTCGGCGCTCACCTGGGCAATCTGGAAGTCTGCCGTGCCCTGGCCGAGCTGGGCGAGAAGGTGCAGATGAACGTGCTGGTGCACACCAAGCACGCCGAACACTTCAACCGCCTGCTCGGCGAGGCCGGCGCCAGTCACCTGCGGCTGATCCAGGTCAGCGAGCTGGATGCGGCGATCATGCTGCAGCTGTCCGAGCGCCTGGAGCGCGGCGAATGGCTGGCGATTGCCGGCGACCGTGTGCCGCTGCATGGCGGACGCAACGTCACAGTCAACTTCCTCGGTCGCCCGGCCGCGTTCCCCCAGGGCCCCTGGCTGTTGGCCGGGCTGCTGGGTTGCCCACTCAATCTGATGAGCTGCCTGAAGATCGACGGCCGCTACCAGGTGATCCTCGAACCCTTCGCCGAACGCATCCAGTGGAAGCGCAGCGAACGTGAAGAGGTGATCCGTGACTGGGTCCAACGCTATGCCGAGCGCCTGGGCCAACACTGCCTGAGCGCGCCGCAACAATGGTTCAACTTCTACCCGTTCTGGAACGAGCATGACGACTTACCCGCTTGACCACGTGACCTTTGGCGAACAGCCGCTGACCATCGAACAGGTGGTCGCCCTGTCCCAGCGCGGCGCCCGTGCCCAGTTGCAGAACGATGCCGCCTACCGCGAGAAGATCGCCAAGGGCGCGCGCTTCCTCGACACCCTGCTGGACAAGGAAGGCGTGATCTACGGCGTCACCACCGGCTACGGCGACTCCTGCGTGGTGGCCGTGCCGCTGCACCAGGTCGAGGCGCTGCCGCGCCATCTCTACACCTTCCACGGCTGCGGCCTGGGCAAGCTGCTCGACGAGGCCAGCACCCGCGCTGTGCTGGCCGCCCGACTGCAGTCGCTGTGCCACGGCGTGTCCGGGGTGCGCGTGGAGCTGCTGGAGCGCCTGCAGGCCTTCCTCGAACACGACGTGCTGCCACTGATTCCGGAGGAAGGCTCGGTCGGCGCCAGCGGCGACCTGACCCCGCTGTCCTACGTCGCCGCCACCCTTAGCGGTGAAAGAGACGTGATGTACAAGGGCGAACGTCGCAGCTCTGCAGACGTGCATGCCGAACTGGGCTGGACACCGCTGACCCTGCGCCCGAAAGAAGCGCTGGCGCTGATGAACGGCACCGCGGTGATGACCGCCCTGGCCTGCCTGGCGTTTTCCAGAGCCGACTACCTGCTCAAGCTGGCCACCCGCATCACCGCGCTCAACGTGGTGGCGCTGGAAGGCAACCCGGAACACTTCGACGAGCGCCTGTTCGCCGCCAAGCCGCACCCGGGCCAGACCCAGGTCGCCGCCTGGCTGCGCGAGGACCTGGCCGTGGCCGAGCCGCTGCCGCCGCTGCACCGCCTGCAGGATCGCTACTCGCTGCGCTGCGCACCCCACGTGCTCGGCGTGCTGGCCGACAGCCTGGGCCTGCTGCGTCAGTTCATCGAGATCGAACTGAACAGTGCCAACGACAACCCGCTGTTCGACGCCGAGACCGAGCGCACCCTGCACGGCGGCCACTTCTACGGCGGGCATATCGCCTTCGCCATGGACAGCCTGAAGAACCTGGTCGGCAACGTCGCCGACCTGCTCGACCGCCAGCTCGCCCTGCTGGTCGACACCCGCTACAACCACGGCCTGCCGAGCAACCTGTCCGGCGCCCCGGCGGAAACCGCGATGATCAACCACGGCTTCAAGGCCGTGCAGATCGGCACTAGCGCCTGGACCGCCGAAGCGCTGAAAAACACCATGCCGGCCAGCGTGTTCTCGCGCTCCACCGAGTGCCACAACCAAGACAAGGTGAGCATGGGCACCATCGCCGCCCGCGATGCCCTGCGCAGCCTGGAGCTGACCGAGCAGGTGGCTGCCGCCACCCTGCTGGCCGCCAACCAGGGCGTGTGGCTGCGCGAGCGCGCCGGCAAGAACGACATCCCCGCGCCGCTGGCCGCCATGCGCGAGCAGCTGGCCGTGGACTTCCCGCCGGTGATCGAGGATCGCGCCCTGGAAGGCGAGCTGCGCCTGTGCCTGGTGCGCATCCGCACGCGCCACTGGGGGCTGTATGCGTAACGACTCTGGCGTAGGGCGGGTGCAACCCGCGTTGGCCGCTCGCGGGTTTCACCCGCCCTACGGGAATCTGCATCATGCGTAAGGAAGGCGTGCTGCAGGCGGAGATCGAACTGAACGTCCCGTTCTTCGACGTCGACATGATGGAAGTGGTCTGGCACGGCCACTACGTCAAATACTTCGAGGAAGCGCGCTGCGCCCTGCTCGACAAGCTCGGCCACAACTACCGGCAGATGCGTGACGCCGGCTACGCCTGGCCGGTGATCGACCTGCAGCTGCGCTACATCCGCGGCGCCCAGTTCGGCCAACGGATCAAGGTGCGCGCCGACCTGGTGGAGTGGGAGAACCGCCTGAAGATCAACTACCTGATCACCGACGCCGCCACCGGCGAACGCATGACCCGTGGCAGCAGCGTGCAGGTCGCCGTGGAAATCGCCACCCGCGAAATGCTGCTGGCCTCGCCCAAGGTGTTCACCGACGCCGTCGCCAGGATCCTCGGGTGAAACTGCGTCTCGCCCTGGGCCTGCTGCTGCTCGTGCTGATGCCGGCGGCGCAGGCCTTCGACCTCGACCAACTCGGCGCGCAACTGGCCAAGCCGGCCGTGGTGCGCGGCCCGTTCATCCAGGAAAAGCACCTGCGCGCCCTGCCCCAGCCGCTGACCAGCAAGGGCGAGTTCGTCCTCAGCCGCGACGCCGGCCTGCTCTGGCAGCTGCGCAGCCCGCTGCACCAGGACTACCGTATCAATGACGCGGGTATCGCCCGCCGCACAGCGCAGGGCTGGCAACTGCAGCCCGGCCAGGACGTGACCGCGCAGCAGAGCCGGCTGTTCCTTGCCGTGCTCAAGGGCGATCACTCGGGCCTGGCCCGCGATTTCGACCTGCAGCTGAGCGGCAGCAGCGAGGCCTGGCAACTGGCCCTGACTCCGCGCTCGCTGCTGCTCAAGCAGATCTTCAGCAGCATCCGCATCGACGGCGGCGCCCTGGTACAACGCATCGAACTGCTGGAAACCCAGGGCGACCGAACCGTCATGCAAATGCCGCAGAGCCAGGCCGGCGACGCCCTGACTGACCAGGAGCGCAGCGACTTTGGCCGTTGAGCGCAGCCTGCCACGCCTGTTCGGCGTGCTGCTGCTGGCCCTGCTGGCGCTGGCCGCCTGGCAGTGGCGCAACGGCGCGCCGGTGCAGGCCAGCATGCTCGCCTTGCTGCCCCAGGGCGCCGGCGATGCACTGGTACAGCAGGCCGAGCAGCGCATGCAGGAACCGCTCAACCGCGAACTGCTGATCCTGATCGGCCACCCGCAGCGCGAGCAGGCCATCGCCCTGGTGCAACAGGCCGGCGCCCAGTGGCAGGCCAGCAAGCGCTTCGCCCAGGTGCAATGGAACCTGCAGGCCGACCTGCCTAGCCTGCGCCAGCAACTGCGCGCCAGCCGCCTGGCCCTGTTGCCGGCCAGCGACCGCCAGCAGCTGATCGAGCAGCCGGGCGCCTTTATCCAGCAGCGCGCCGCGCAGCTGTTCGACACTTTCGCCGGCTTCAGCCTGCTGCCCACCGAGCAGGACTGGCTCGGCCTCGGCGCCCGCGCCCAGCAGGCGCTCAACCCCGGCAGCCGAGTCCAGGCCGACCTCGGCAGCGGCGCCCTGTTGCTGCAGGACGGTGAGATGACCTGGGCCCTGCTGCGCGTACGCAGCCAGGGCGGCGCCTTCGACATGCAGGCGCCACCGCGCATCGCCGCCGCAGTGGCTGAGCTGCGCCAGCAGGTCACGGCCCAGGGCGGCCAGCTGCTCGCCGCCGGCGGAGTGCTGTATGCCGCTGCCGGCCAGGCCAAGGCCACCCGCGAGATCAGCCTGATCGGCGGCGGTGCCACCCTCGGCACGTTGCTGCTGTTGCTGCTGGCCTTCCGCCGCCCACGGGTGCTGGTCAGCCTGCTGCCGGTCGGCGTCGCCCTGCTGGCCGGCTGCACCGCCTGCGTGCTGGTGTTCGGCCAGATCAACGCGCTGACCCTGGTGCTCGGCGCCAGCCTGATTGGCGTCGCCGCCGACTACCCGCAGCACTACCTGAGCAAGAGCTGGGGCGATGCCGACTGGCACAGCTGGAGTGCCCTGCGCGAAACCCTGCCGGGCCTGACCCTGAGCCTGGGCACCAACCTGATCGGCTACCTGGCGCTGGCCTTCACCCCGTTCCCGGCGCTGACCCAGATCGCCCTGTTCTCCGCCGCCGGACTGATCGGCGCCTACCTGTGCTCGGTGTGTCTGCTGCCGGCCTGGCTCAATGGCCTGCGCCTGGCCCCGCCACTGAGCCTGCGCCGCGCCGCCGAAGCCCTGGTGGCAGGCCGCGAACGCCTGCTGGCGCGCACCGGCAGCTGGCCGCTGCTGGCCGCCCTGCTGCTGTTCTGCGCCGGCGGCCTGCTCCAACTGCACACGCAAAACGACCTGCGCCAGTGGCTGGGCCAGGAGCCGCAGCTGCTCGACGAAGCCAAGCGCATCGCCGAGCTGACCGGCCAGCAGCCCACCAGCCAGTTCTTCCTGGTGCGCGGCGCCAACGAACAACAACTGCTGCAGCGCCAGGCCGCCCTCAGCGCGCGCCTGCAGACTGCGGTCGACGCCGGCCAGCTGCGCGGCTACCGCTCGCTCGATCAATTGGTCGCCCCGAGCGAGTCGCTGCAACCGCTGCGCAACACCCTCCGGCAACTGCCGCAACACTGGCAGCCGCTGTTGGCCCTCGGCCTGCCGGAAACGGCGCTGCGCCACGAACTCGATGAACTGCTGGCAAGCCCGCCGCCAAGCCTGGAGCGGGCCCTGGCCGGCCCGCTCGGCGAGGCCTGGCGCCCGCTGTGGCTGGGCCGCAGCGAGCAGGGCGTGGCCGGTCTGGTCAGCCTGCAGGGCCTGGGCGACGCGGCGCTGCTGCGCACGGCGACTGCCGACCTGCCAGGCGTGCAGCTAATCGACCGCCTCGGCGAGCTGAACCAGCTGTTCGGCGCCACCCAGCTCAGCGCCGCCGAACTCAAGCTGGTCTCCAGCGCCGCGATCTTCCTGCTGTTGTGCCTGCCCTTCGGCCTGCGCGGCGCCCTGCGCGTGGTCTGCCTGCCGCTGCTGGCGGCCATGGCGGCGCTGGCCTGCCTGGGTTGGCTGGGCCAGCCGCTGACCCTGTTCAGCCTGTTCGGCCTGCTGCTGATCACCGCCATCGGCGTCGACTACGCCATCTTGATGCGCGAGAACATCGGCGGCCCGGCCGTGAGCCTGCTCGGCACCCTGTTCTCGGCGCTGACCAGCTGGCTGTCGTTCGGCCTGCTGCTGCTCAGCCAGACCCCGGCCATCGCCAATTTCGGCCTGGCCATCAGCCTCGGCCTGGTGTTCTGCTTCCTGCTGTCGCCCTGGGCCGGCAGCCAACCCGCCGCACAGGCGCAACCCGCAACAGGAGTGGTGTGATGAGCGTTATCGGCTTCTGGCTACTGGCCCTGGCGCTCTACGCGCTGGTCGCCGTGATCGGCGGCCGCCGGCTGATCCCCATTGTCGGCCAGTTGCTGGTTGCCAGCCTGGCGATCCCCGCCCTGTTGTTGCTGTGGGTCGAACCGCACTGGCAGATCGGCGCCAAGGAGCTGCTCGCCCCGCAGTGGCTGAACCTGGCCTACGGTCTGTGCTTCGCCCTGCTGCTGGGCTACATCCTCAGTGACGTGATCGACCTGGACCTCAGCCCGGCCTGCCTGAAGATCGCCCTGCCGAGCTTCCTGGTACCGATGCTGGCCGGCCTGGCCTGTTCGGTCTGGCTGCTGCCCGGCGAGCGTAGCTGGCTGAGCTCGGTGGGCATCGGCCTGCTGTTCTCGATCACCGCGATCCCGGTGCTGTACCTGTTCCTGCAGAGCATCGGCTACCCGGCGGCGGCGACCAAGCGCCTGCTGCACGCGGCGATCCTGATGGACTTCCTGTGCTGGAGCCTGTTCGGCCTGGCCCAGGGCAGCAGCAACCCGGCCGCCCTGCTCTGGCCGCTGCTGGCCGCCGCCCTGCCGCTGGTTCTGCACAAGGTCCTGCGCCTGCGCCACGGCCTGTTCTACAGCCTGCCGTTCTTCGCCCTGATGCTGCTGTTCCAGCAACTCAAACTCAATGCCCTGGTGTTCGGCATCGCCTACATGCTGTGCCTGGGCTGGCTCAAGCAGCCCTTCGTCCTGCCGCTGCCGCAGCGCCAGTGGAAGCTGCTGCTCAATGGTCTGGCCGTGCCGCTGATCCTCACTTGCGGCGTACTGCGGGTGGATTTCCACGGTGTCGGCGAACACTACTCCTGGCTCTACCTCGGCGCCCTGCTGGTGCTGCCAGTGCTGAGCAAGGTAGTCGGCAGCTGGATCGGCCTGCACTGGGCCGATCCGGCCGCCTCGAACCTGCTCAAGTGGCAGGAAAGCCTGCTGCTGAACATCCGCGGGCTGACCGAGATCGTCTTCCTCAACCTGCTCCTGCAGCTGCAGCTGATCGATTCGCTGGTGTATTTCAGCCTGCTGCTGATGAGCCTGTTTTCCACGCTGTTGCCGGCCCTGCTCGGCACGCGCCCCTCTGCCAACGCCAATAACGAGGCACGAAGCCGCTATGAAGTCTCCTGAAGTAGAACAACGCCAAGTCGTCGTCATTGGTGCCGGCCCCTCCGGTGCCATCGCCGCCGCCCTGCTCAAGCGCAACGGCCACGACGTACTGGTGCTGGAGCGCCAGCGCTTCCCGCGTTTCTCCATCGGCGAGAGCCTGCTGTCGCACTGCCTGGACTTCGTCGAGGAAGCCGGGATGCTCGACGCGGTAAAAGCCGCCGGTTTCCAGACCAAGCACGGCGCGGCGTTCGCTTGGGGCGAGCGCTACACCCAGTTCGACTTCCGCGACAAATTCACCGCTGGCCAGGGTTCGACCTTCCAGGTGCAGCGCGCGCACTTCGACCAGGTGCTGGCCGACGAAGCCGCACGCCAGGGTGTGGAAATCCGTTATGAAGAAGAAATCGTCGCCGCCGACTTCAGCGCCGAACGCCCGCTTCTGACCGTCAAGCGCCTGGCCGATGGCTTCGAATACCAGGTCGAAAGTGCCTTCGTGCTCGACGGCAGCGGCTATGGCCGCGTGCTGCCGCGCCTGCTCGACCTCGACCTGCCGTCCGACTTCCCGGTACGCCAGGCGGTGTTCACCCATATCGAGGACCGCATCGACGAGCCGGCCTTCGACCGCGAGAAGATCCTCGTCACCACCCACGCCACCCTGCGTGACGTGTGGTTCTGGACCATCCCGTTCAGCAACGGCCGCTGCTCGCTGGGCGTGGTCGCCGATGCCAAGCGCTACGAAGGCCGCCCGCAGGATCTCGATGCCTGCCTCAAGCAATTCGTCGCCGAGACCCCGTCGCTCAGCCGCGTGCTGCAGAACGCCGTATGGGACACCCCGGCCCGCGCCCTCGGCGGTTACTCGGCCAACGTCAAGCGCCTGCACGGCCCGGGCTTCGCCCTGCTGGGCAACGCCGCCGAGTTCCTCGACCCGGTGTTCAGCTCCGGCGTGACCATCGCCATGCGCTCGGCGAGCATGGCCGCCGGCCTGCTGCATCGCCAGCTCAACGGCGAGACGGTGGACTGGGAGAACGAGTTCGCCATCCCGCTCAAGCGCGGCGTGGATACGTTCCGTGCCTATGTCGCGGGTTGGTACGATGGCTCGTTCCAGGACGTGATCTTCTACGAGAAGGCCTCGCCGGAGATCCGCCGGATGATCTGCTCGATCCTCGCTGGCTACGCCTGGGACGAGAAGAACCCCTATGTCGCCGAGCCCAAGCGTCGTCTTGGCGTGCTCGCCGAACTCTGTGCCATGGGCTGACAAGGAGCATTTGTCGATGGAACGCGCCGCCGCCACCTACGTCGAGGAAACCGGTTTCGGTTTCTGGTTCCTGCAGAGTCATGTCTGGCACCACCATGTGCTGCGCGTGGCGATCAACGACCTGCTGAGCCGCTTCGACGCACCGCTGCCCGCCGCGCCGGTGCTGCTGGATGCTGGCTGCGGCCAGGGCAAGTCGTTCGGCTTGCTCAACGCGGCCTTCGCCCCGGCGCGGATGATCGGCCTGGACGCCGATCCGCACAGCCTCGACTGCTCGCGCGCCGAGGCCGAACGCCTGGGCCTCGACGTGCAGCTGATCGCCAGCGACTGCGCGGCCATCGACTTGCCCGACGCCTCCGTCGACCTGTTGTTCTGCCACCAGACCTTCCATCACCTGGTCGAGCAGGAGCAGGCGCTGGCCGAGTTCTGGCGCGTACTCAAGCCGGGTGGCCGGCTGCTGTTCGCCGAGTCGACCAAGTTCTACATCGACACCTGGGTGATCCGCTGGTTGTTCCGTCACCCCATGCATGTGCAGAAGAGTGCCGAGGAATACCTGGGCATGCTGCGCGAGCAGGGCTTCCAGTTCAGCGAGAACAACGTCTCCTACCCCTACCTGTGGTGGAGCCGCTCCAGCGACTTCGGCCTGCTCGAGCGCTGGGGGATCGTGAAGCCCAAGCCGTTCGGCCAGCGTAACGAGACCCTGGTCAACGTGGTGGCACGCAAGCCGCTGGAGCCGAGCGCCTGATGCTGCGCGCTGTCCTGCTGGGCGTATGCCTGCTGCTCGCTGCCTGCGCTGCGCATACGCCCGTGCCGGACACTTCGCCGACGCTGGTCGCGGCGCTGCCGCTGACCCTGCAGATCCAGCGTCAGCAGGCCGGTGAGCAGCGTGACTGGTTGCTGGTGCTGCAGGCCGAAGGCCCGGTGCTGCGCTGGTCGCTGTTCGATCCGCTCGGTGTGCCGCTGGCGCGCCAGCTGCTGCAGGACGGCACCTGGCACGACGACGGCCTGCTGCCGCCGAATGCCGAGGCCCGCGAGCTGTTCGCCGCCCTGCTGTTCGCCCTCACACCCAGCGCCGAGCTGGCGCGCAACTACCCGCGCGACGCCTGGCAGACGACTGCCGATGGTCAGCGCCGGCTTAACCCGGCCTGGCGAGTTCGTTACCGTGCACCGTTGGACTTTACCCTGAACACCGCAAGCGACCTGGCTTACCAGGTCAGTGCCCTGCCCCAAGAAGAAGACCGTTGATGCCCAGTTATTTGAACGCCCTCGGCCTGCTCTGCGCCCTTGGCAATGGCAAGCAGGCGGTTGCCAGCGCCCTGTTCGCCGGCGATGCCTCGGGCATGCGTGCCGAACACGGCTGGGTCAGCGAACGTGCGTTGACCGTCGGTGCTGTGCGCGGCGAGCTGCCGCCCCTGCCGGCGTCCAGCAGCCAGCCGGCCAGCCGCAACAACCAGCTGCTGCTGGCCGCTGCCCAGCAGATCGAAAGCGAGCTGCGCGCTGCCATCGCCCAGTACGGCCCGACCCGCGTCGGCCTGGTACTCGGCACCAGCACCTCGGGCATCGACGAAGCCAGCCAGAGCATCGCCGAGTACGTCAACGGCGGCGCGTTGCCGGCGCATTACCACTACGCCCAGCAGGAGCTGGCCGCGCCGGCCAGCTTCCTCGCCGAATGGCTGGGCCTGAGCGGCCCGGTGTACTGTCAGTCGACTGCCTGCACCTCCAGCGCGCGCGCCCTGCTCAGCGCCCATCGCCTGTTGCAGCAGGGCCTGTGCGATGCGGTGATCTGCGGCGGCGTGGACAGCCTGTGTCGCCTGACCCTCAACGGTTTCTCGGCGCTGGAAGCGGTATCCGCCGAGCGCTGCAACCCGTTCTCGGCCAACCGCCACGGCATCAATATCGGCGAAGGCGCGGCCCTCTTTCTCATGACTAAAGAAAGCAGCCCGATCGCCTTCTTCGGCGGCGGCGCCAGCTCCGACGCCCACCATATCTCCGCCCCGCATCCCGAAGGCCTCGGCGCCCAGGCGGCAATGCACAAGGCACTGAGCAGCGCCGGCGTGGCCGCCGGGGAGATCGACTACCTCAACCTGCACGGCACCGCCACCAGCCACAACGACGCCATGGAAAGCCATGCCGTGCGCGCGCTGTTCCCAGTCGGCGTGGCCTGCTCCTCGACCAAGCCGCTGACCGGCCACACCCTCGGCGCTGCCGGCGCCCTGGAAGCAGCGTTCTGCTGGCTGGCACTGAGCGAGTACAACCCGGACAACCAGCTGCCGCCGCACCTGTGGGACGGCGTGGCCGACCCGGCCCTGCCGAGCATCGAACTGGCCCCGGCCGGCGCCACCCTGCGCCGCCAGCAGAATCGCCGCCTGATGAGCAACTCCTTCGCCTTTGGCGGCAGTAACGTCAGTCTGATCCTGGGAGATGCGCCATGAGCCAGTGGCCGATCGCCGAGCTGATCCCCCATGCCGGCAACATGATCCTGATCGACGAGGTGCTGCGCTTCGGCGACGAGGACGTCGAAACCCGCCTGACCGTGCGCCCCGGCGGCCTGTTCAGCCAGGCCGACGGCAGCCTGCCGGCCTGGGTCGGTATCGAGCTGATGGCGCAAAGCATCGCCAGCTACGCCGGCTGCCAGGCGCGTAAGGCCGGCCTGCCGGTGGAGCTGGGCTTCCTCCTCGGCACGCGCAATTTCCAGTGCAACGTCGAGTGCTTTCCGGCCGGCGCCGAGCTGCATATCAAGGCCCTGCGCTCGCTGCAGGACGACAACGGCATGGGCGTGTTCGAGTGCCAGCTGTCCGGCCCCGGCATCGAGGCCTTCGCCCGCCTCAACGTGTTCCGCCCACCGCAGGTGGCCAGTTATCTTCAGGAAGTATTGCAGTCATGAGCGAAACCATTCTGGTCACCGGTTCCAGCCGCGGCATCGGTCGGGCCATTGCCCTGCGCCTGGCGCGCTCCGGCTATGATCTCGTGCTGCACTGCCGCTCGCGCCGCGACGAGGCCGAAGCCGTGCAGGCGCAGATCGCCGAGCTGGGCCAACAGGCGCGCATCCTGCAGTTCGACGTGTCCGACCGCGCCGCCTGCCGCGAGGCCCTGGAAGCCGATATCGAACAGCACGGCGCCTACTACGGCGTGGTGTGCAACGCCGGCCTGACCCGCGACGGCGCCTTCCCGGCGCTCAGCGAAGAGGACTGGGACCAGGTACTGCGCACCAACCTCGATGGCTTCTACAACGTGCTGCACCCGCTGACCATGCCGATGATCCGCCGCCGCAAGGCCGGACGCATCGTCTGCATCACTTCGGTTTCCGGGCTGATCGGCAACCGTGGCCAGGTCAACTACAGCGCCTCCAAGGCCGGTGTGATCGGCGCGGCCAAGGCCCTGGCCATCGAGCTGGGCAAGCGCAAGATCACGGTCAACTGCGTGGCGCCGGGGCTGATCGACACCGAGATCCTCGACGAGCTGGTGCCGGTGGACGAGATCCTCAAGATGATCCCGGCCGCGCGCATGGGCACTCCGGAAGAAGTGGCCGGGGCAGTGAATTTCCTGATGTCGGAAGAGGCGGCGTACATTACCCGCCAGGTTCTCGCAGTAAACGGTGGGTTGTGCTGATGAAACGTGTAGTCGTCACCGGGATGGCCGGTATCACCTCGCTGGGCAGCGACTGGCCGAGCATCTCGGCCGCCTTCAAGGAAGGTCGCAGCGGTATACGCCGGATGGACGAGTGGGATCGCTTCGAGGAACTGAACACCCGCCTGGGCGGCCCGGTGGACAACTTCGTCCAGCCCAAGCACTGGACGCGCAAACAGACCCGCAGCATGGGCCGCGTCTCCAAGCTGGCGGTGTACGCCGCCGAGCGCGCCCTGGAGCACGCCGGCCTGCTCGGCGACCCATGCATCAGCGATGGCCGTATGGGCGTGGCCTGTGGCTCGTCCACCGGCAGCACCGACGAGATCAAGGCGTTCGGCAATATGCTGCTGAACTCCGTCGCGGACGGCCTCAACGCCAACTCCTATATCCGCATGATGCCGCACACCACCGCGGCCAATATCAGCATCTTCTTCGGCCTCAAGGGCCGCCTGATCCCGACGTCCAGCGCCTGCACCAGCGGTAGCCAGGGCATCGGCTACGCCTACGAGGCGATCAAGTTCGGCCGCCTGAAGATGATGCTGGCCGGTGGCGCCGAGGAACTGTGCCCGACCGAGGCCATGGTGTTCGACGCGCTGTACGCCACCAGCCTGAAGAACGACACCCCGCACCTCTCGCCGCGCCCCTACGACGCTGGCCGCGACGGCCTGGTGATCGGCGAAGGCGCCGGCATCCTGGTACTGGAAGAGCTGGAACACGCGCTGGCGCGCGGCGCGACCATCCATGCCGAGATCGTCGGTTTCGGCTGCAACTCCGACGGCATCCATGCCACCAAACCGGAACAGGCGACCATGCGTGGCGCCATGCAACTGGCCCTGGAAGACGCCGGCCTGCAACCGGAGGTGATCGGCTACGTCAACGGCCACGGCACCGCCACCGCCCAGGGCGACGTGGCCGAGAGCCTGGCCACCAGCAGCCTGTTCGGCCCGCGCATGCCGATCAGCTCGCAGAAGAGTTTCTTCGGTCACACCCTGGGCGCCTGCGGTGCACTGGAGTCCTGGTTCAGTATCGAGATGATGAACTCGGACAGCTACGTGCATACCCTGAACCTGGACAATGTCGACCCGGAATGCGGCGAGCTGGATTACCTGCGCGGCGAGTTCCGCCAGATGAGCCACCAGTACGTGATGAACAACAATTTCGCCTTCGGCGGGGTGAATACCTCGCTGATCTTCAAGCGCTGGAACTGAGCATGCCGCCCAGCTGGCGGGACGGACCACAGCGAGCTAACTACAATCGCTGGGTCAACCGCCTGCAGGCCGAGAGTCGGCATCAGCCGAACCTGCCGAAAACCCTGTGAAGCACTCATCGTCAAGGAGACAACCATGCAACTGAAAAACTGGACCCTCGCCGCCCTGATCCTCGCGGCCGTGCCTGCCGTCAGCCAGGCCCGCGACACCACCCTGTATCCGGACTTCCAGGCCGCCGTGCAGGAAGCCACCAACGCCGGCCGCCTGGATGGCAGCGTGAAGTTCTACCTGGCGGGCACCAAGCCGGCCGGTACCGTCAGCGTGGTCAAATCCGGCGTCACCACCAGCCAGAAGACCAACGCCTTCAACAAGAGCGACGAAGGCGCCTGCTCCTGGGCCCTGCAATCGGCACTGATCCGCCTGCAGAACGCAGCCAAGCAGGCCGGCGCCAATGCCGTGGTCAACATCACCAGCAACTACAAGAACGTACCCTACTCCAACCCCAGCAACTACGAGTGCCACGCCGGCGCCATCATGGCTGGCGTTGCGCTGAAGGCCGACCTGGCCAACCTCAAGTAAGACGCTGCCTGCCGACTCCCGGGTCGGCCTAGCCGGTCCGTATCCCGGTGGCCGGCGGGCTTGGTTTTACTACTGACGTAGTAGCCGCTGGGCGGCATGTCAGGCGATCACCTCCAAGGAAGCCGCACATGCCACTCTCGCTGCATACGTTCCGCCTGCTCCTGCTCCTGGGCCTGCTCGGCCTCAGCAGCGCCTGTACCGTGATTCGCGTCGAACCCCTGAAAACCGCCAGCACCCAGATGTGCATCCAGGAAAACCCGGATGTGCAGGTCGACGATTTTCTCAGCGTGGTGGAGCGCGGCTTCGCCCGTCACGGCATCAGCACCCGACGCATCCAGCAGACACCCGATGGCAACTGCCCGGCCGTGATCACCTACACCGCCAAGCGCTCCTGGTCGGTGGTGACCTACCTGTCGCTGGCCGAGCTGACCATCCGCGACCCGCAGGGCCAGATGCTCGCCAGCGCCTACTACCGCTTCCGTGGCCGTGGCCTGCTGGCCGTGAAGAAGTATCAGAGTACGGAAACCAAGATGACCCCGGTGATCGACCAGTTACTGGCCGAAGTCCCCAGCTCGGCGCAGTAACAAAAAAGGGCCGCATAAGCGGCCCTTTTCTATTGGCTGGCGATCAGAGCCTGCTCAAAGGCTAGCGAGCTAGAACCAGGCAAGGCGCAACGACCAACGGGAGTAACAGCCGTAGGCTGGCCCGAAGGGTAAGCGCCAGCGAATAAGTCGGGCAAAGAGGCGCAGTTTACGAGTTGTAAATGAGCACTCTGAGCCCGACTTCAACGCAGCATGGTCGACGCGCAGCAGGCTTTGAGTAGGCTCTCAGCCGTGATACTGCGCCGACAGCTCATGCACCGCTTCGAAGAAAGCACCGGCGTGGGCCGGGTCGACTTCCGGGGTGATGCCGTGGCCGAGGTTGAACACCTGGCCGCTGCCCTGGCCGAAGCTGGCCAGGATGCGCGCGACTTCGGCGCGGATCGCCGCCGGGTTGGCGTACAGCACGCTCGGGTCCATGTTGCCCTGCAGGGCCACCTTGTTGCCGACGCGGGCGCGGGCGCTGCCGATATCGCAGGTCCAGTCCAGGCCCAGCGCTTCGGCGCCGGTATCAGCCATGGACTCCAGCCACAGGCCGCCACCCTTGGTGAACAGGATCACCGGCACGCGGCGCCCATCGTGTTCGCGGATCAGGCCGTCGACGATCTTCTTCATATAGGCCAGCGAGAACTCCTGATAGGCCGCAGCCGACAGGCTGCCACCCCAGGAGTCGAAGATCTGCACGGCTTGTGCGCCGGCCCTGATCTGGCCGTTGAGGTAGGCGGTGACCGACTGCGCCAGCTTGTCGAGCAGCGCGTGCATGGCCTGCGGGTTGTCGTAGAGCATGGCCTTGGACTTGCGGAAGTCCTTGGAAGAGCCGCCTTCGACCATGTAGGTGGCCAGGGTCCAGGGGCTGCCGGAGAAGCCGATCAGCGGCACGCGGCCGTTCAGCTCGCGGCGTATATTGCGCACGCCGTCCATCACGTAGCCCAGGTCCTTTTCCGGATCGGGAATCGGCAGGGCCTCGATATCGGCCATGCTGCTGATGACCTTCTTGAAACGCGGACCTTCGCCAGTCTCGAAGTACAGGCCCTGACCCATGGCGTCGGGGATGGTGAGGATGTCGGAGAACAGGATCGCCGCGTCCAGCTGCGGGTAGCGATCCAGCGGCTGGATGGTGACTTCGCAGGCCAGCTCGGGGTTCTTCATCAGGCTGACGAAGTCACCGGCCTTGGCGCGGGTGGCACGGTATTCCGGCAGGTAACGACCGGCCTGGCGCATCATCCACACCGGGGTGACGTCGACGGGCTGCTTGAGCAGGGCACGGAGGAAACGGTCGTTCTTCAGGACGGACATCGGCAGGGTTCCTGGAAATCAGCAGGGAAACTTCACGGCGCAAGAGTGTGCGGGAGTCGACCAGCGGCGTCCCCCTCCTCCGGACGGGCTCCTGGATCGCAGGGCACCGCGCACCGTGGTGCAGAAAAAGTGCGGGCATTTTCGCAGACCCAAAAACAAAAGGCACGGCGAGTGCCGTGCCTTTTGTCTGTCGCGACGATTTGCCGCGCGGAGCATCGATCGCTAAGCGTCGCGAGCGAAAGTCAGGCTAGGCGAAAACAGGCGAGGAAGCGCAGTTTACGAGCTGTAAATGAGCATTCCGAGCCTGTTTTCAACAACGCCTGGCCGAGCGCAGCAGCTTAGACCTGCAGGTAGTCCAGGATACCTTCGGCGGCGTTCCGGCCCTCGAAGATCGCGGTCACCACCAGGTCGGAACCACGGACCATGTCGCCACCGGCGAAGATCTTCGGGTTGCTGGTCTGGTGCTTGAACTGGTTCTGCTCCGGGGCCACAACACGGCCCTGGCTGTCGGTCTGGATGCTGAACTGCTCGAACCACGGCGCCGGGCTTGGACGGAAACCGAAGGCGATCAACACGGCTTCCGCCGGGATGATTTCCTCGGAACCGGGGATCGGCTCGGGGCTGCGACGGCCACGGGCGTCAGGCTCGCCGAGACGGGTCTCGACCACCTTGACGCCTTCCACCTTGTCCTCGCCGACGATGGCGATGGGCTGGCGGTTGAAGAGGAACTTCACGCCCTCTTCCTTGGCGTTCTTCACTTCCTTGCGCGAGCCCGGCATGTTTTCTTCGTCACGACGGTAGGCACAGGTGACCGACTTGGCGCCCTGGCGGATGGAGGTGCGGTTGCAGTCCATCGCGGTGTCGCCACCGCCGAGTACGACGATGCGCTTGCCCTTCATGTCGACGAAGTCTTCCGGCGCCTTCTCGAAACCGAGGTTGCGGTTGACGTTGGCGATCAGGAAGTCGAGGGCGTCGTGCACGCCTGGCAGGTCTTCACCGGGGAAGCCGCCCTTCATGTAGGTGTAGGTACCCATGCCCATGAACACGGCGTCGTACTCATCCAGCAGCTGCTGCATGGTCACGTCCTTGCCGATCTCGGTGTTCAGGCGGAACTCGATGCCCATGCCGGTGAACACTTCACGACGACGCACCAGCACGCTCTTCTCGAGCTTGAACTCGGGAATGCCGAAGGTCAGCAGACCACCGATTTCCGGGTTCTTGTCGAACACCACCGGGGTCACGCCGTTACGCACCAGCACGTCGGCGCAGCCGAGACCGGCCGGGCCGGCACCGATGATGGCCACACGCTTGCCGGTCGGCTTGACCTTCGACATGTCCGGACGCCAGCCCATGGCGAAAGCGGTGTCGGTGATGTACTTCTCCACCGAACCGATGGTCACCGCGCCGAAGCCGTCGTTGAGGGTGCAGGCACCCTCGCACAGACGGTCCTGCGGGCACACGCGGCCGCAGACTTCCGGCAGGGTGTTGGTCTGGTGGCTCAGCTCGGCGGCAGCCAGGATGTTGCCTTCGGAAACCAGCTTCAACCAGTTGGGAATGAAGTTGTGCACCGGGCACTTCCACTCGCAGTACGGGTTGCCGCAACCCAGGCAACGGTGTGCCTGGTCGGCGGCCTGGGCCGGCTTGAAGGGTTCGTAGATCTCCACGAACTCCTTCTTGCGCTGGCGCAGGAGCTTCTTCTTCGGATCCTTGCGCCCGACCTCGATGAACTGGAAGTCGTTGTTCAGACGTTCAGTCATTTCAAAAACCTCATCAAACTACTTCAGGCGCAATCATTGCGGGTTGGCGCGGGTGCTGCTGAGCAGAGAGCCCAGACTTGCCGCTTTCGGTTTGACCAGCCAGAACTTGCGCAGGTAGTCGTCCAGGTTTTCCAACAGGTGACCGCCCCAGGCGCTGGCAGTCTCCGCAACGTACTCGGTGAGCACGCGCTGCAGGTGGTTGCGATAGGCTTCCATGGCTTCATTGCTGATGCGCTGGATTTCCACCAGCTCATGGTTCACGCGGTCGACGAAGCTGTTGTCCAGGTCGAGCACGTAGGCGAAACCGCCGGTCATGCCCGAGCCGAAGTTGTAGCCAGTCTTGCCCAGCACGCAGATGAAGCCGCCGGTCATGTACTCGCAGCAATGGTCGCCGGTGCCTTCCACCACGGCGTGGGCGCCGGAGTTGCGCACACCGAAACGCTCGCCTGCGGTGCCGGCGGCGAACAGCTTGCCGCCAGTGGCGCCGTACAGGCAGGTGTTGCCGATGATGGCCGATTCCTGGGTCTTGAACGGGCTGCCTTGCGGCGGGGTGATCACCAGCTTGCCGCCGGTCATGCCCTTGCCGACGTAGTCGTTGGCGTCGCCTTCCAGGTACAGGTTCAGGCCCCCGGCGTTCCACACGCCGAAGCTCTGCCCGGCAGTGCCCTTGAAGCGGAAGGTTACCGGGGCGTCTTTCATGCCCTGGTTGCCATGCTGCTTGGCGATCTCGCCGGAAATCCGCGCACCGATCGAACGGTCGCAGTTGCAGATGTCCAGGGCGTACTCGCCACCGGTTTTGCCGGCAATCGCGGCCTTGGCCAGTTCGACCATTTCTTCGGCCAGCAGGCCTTTGTCGAACGGCGGGTTCTTTTCCACTTCGCAGAACTGCGGCTTGTCAGCCGGAATGTGGTCGCTGCCAAGCAGCGGCGACAGATCCAGGTGCTGCTGCTTCTCGGTTTCACCCGGCAGCATTTCCAGCAGGTCGGTACGCCCGATCAGCTCGCCCAGGCTCGGCACGCCGAGTTTGGCCAGCCACTCGCGGGTGTCTTCGGCAACGTAGGTGAAGTAGTTCATCACCATTTCGACGGTGCCGATGAAGTGGTCCTTGCGCAGCTTGTCGTTCTGGGTGGCCACGCCGGTGGCGCAGTTGTTCAGGTGGCAGATGCGCAGGTATTTGCAGCCCAGGGCAACCATCGGCCCAGTACCGAAGCCGAAGCTCTCGGCGCCGAGGATGGCGGCCTTGATCACGTCGAGGCCGGTCTTCAGGCCGCCGTCGGTCTGTACCCGCACCTTGCCGCGCAGGTCGTTGCCGCGCAGGGTCTGGTGGGTTTCGGCCAGGCCGAGTTCCCACGGGCTGCCGGCGTACTTGATCGAGGTCAGCGGCGAAGCGCCAGTGCCGCCGTCGTAGCCGGAGATGGTGATCAGGTCGGCATAGGCCTTGGCCACGCCAGCGGCGATGGTGCCGACACCGGCTTCCGCCACCAGCTTGACCGAGACCAGCGCCTGCGGATTGACCTGCTTGAGGTCAAAGATCAGCTGCGACAGGTCTTCGATCGAGTAGATGTCGTGGTGCGGCGGCGGCGAGATCAGGGTCACGCCCGGTACCGCATAGCGCAGCTTGGCGATCAGGCCGTTGACCTTGCCGCCTGGCAGCTGGCCGCCCTCGCCGGGCTTGGCGCCCTGAGCCACCTTGATCTGCAGCACTTCGGCGTTGACCAGGTATTCCGGGGTCACGCCAAAGCGGCCGGTGGCGACCTGCTTGATCTTCGAGCTCTTGATGGTGCCGTAGCGGGCCGGGTCTTCGCCGCCCTCACCGGAGTTGGAGCGCGCACCCAGGCGGTTCATCGCTTCGGCGATGGCCTCGTGGGCTTCCGGCGACAGGGCACCGAGGGAAATACCGGCGGAGTCGAAGCGGCTGAGGATGGCCTCGAACGGCTCGACCTGATCCAGCGACAACGGCTTGTCGGCCAGCTTGACCTTGAGCAAGTCGCGGATCATCGACACTGGACGGTTGTCGACCAGCGCGCTGTATTCCTTGTACTTCTCGTAGCTGCCTTGTTGCACGGCCGCCTGCAGGGTGTTGACCACGTCCGGGTTGTAGGCGTGATACTCGCCGCCGTAGACGAACTTGAGCAGGCCACCTTGCTGGATGGCTTTGCGGTTGTTCCAGGCCTCGTTGGCCAGCAGCTTCTGCTCGGCCTCGATGTCGACGAAGCGCGCACCCTTGATGCGGCTGGCAACGCCACGGAAGCTCAGTGCTACCACTTCCTCGGACAGACCGACGGCTTCGAACAGCTGGGCGCCACGGTAGGAAGCGATGGTGGAGATACCCATCTTCGACAGGATCTTCAGCAGGCCTTTGGAGATGCCTTTGCGGTAGTACTTGAACACCTCGTAGAGGTCGCCCAGCACTTCACCGGTACGGATCAGGTCGGCCAGCACTTCGTACGCGAGGAACGGGTACACGGCGGACGCACCGAAACCGACCAGCACGGCAAAGTGGTGCGGGTCACGGGCGGTGGCGGTCTCGACCAGGATGTTGCAGTCGCAACGCAGGCCTTTTTCGGTCAGGCGATGGTGCACCGCGCCGGTGACCAGCGAGGCATGCGCCGGCAGCTTGCCCGGGGCGATGTCGCGGTCGGTCAGCACCAGCAGGGTCTTGCCGGCACGCACCGCTTCCTCGGCCTGGTCGGCCATGTTGCGCACGGCGGCTTCGAGACCGATGGTTTCGTCGTAGTTCATGTCGATGACATGACGCTCGAAGCCCGGCTCGTTGAGGTTCATCAACGCGCGCCACTTGGCTGGCGAGATCACCGGGCTGCTGAGGATCACGCGGCTGGCATGCGCCGGCGACTCGTCGAAGATGTTGCGTTCGGCGCCCAGGCAGATTTCCAGGGACATCACGATGGCTTCGCGCAGCGGGTCGATCGGCGGGTTGGTGACCTGCGCGAACTGCTGGCGGAAGTAGTCGTAGGTCGAGCGCACGCGCTGCGACAGCACGGCCATCGGCGTGTCGTCACCCATCGAACCAACTGGCTCCTGGCCCTGCTCGCCGAGCGGGCGCAGGACCTGGTCACGCTCCTCGAAGGTGACCTGGAACATCTTCATGTAGTGCTTGAGCTGGTCAGCGTCGTAGCTGGCCACCCCCTGGTCATCATCGAGGGCAGCCTGGATGCGCACGGCGCTCTGGCGCAGCCACTGCTTATACGGGTGGCGCGACTTCAGACGGCTGTCGATGTCGTCGGTGTTGAGCACCTGACCGGTCTCGGTATCCACCGCGAGGATCTGCCCCGGACCGACACGGCCCTTGGCGATCACGTCTTCCGGCTGGTAACCCCACACGCCGATTTCCGAGGCGAGGGTGATGTAGCCGTTCTTGGTGGTAACCCAGCGCGCCGGGCGCAGGCCGTTGCGGTCGAGCAGGCAGACGGCGTAGCGACCGTCGGTCAACACCACGCCCGCCGGGCCGTCCCACGGTTCCATGTGCATCGAGTTGTATTCGTAGAACGCGCGCAGGTCGGCGTCCATGGTCTCGACGTTCTGCCAGGCCGGCGGAATGATCATGCGCACGCCACGGAACAGGTCCATGCCACCGGTGACCATCAGCTCGAGCATGTTGTCCATGCTCGAGGAGTCGGAGCCGACGCGGTTGACCAGCGGGCCCAGGTCGTCAATATCCGGCAGCTGATCATTGCTGAACTTGGTGCGCCGGGCCTGAGCCCAGTTGCGGTTACCGGTGATGGTGTTGATCTCGCCGTTGTGGGCGAGGAAGCGGAACGGCTGCGCCAGCGGCCATTTCGGCAGGGTGTTGGTGGAGAAGCGCTGGTGGAACACGCAAATGGCGGTCTGCAGGCGCTCGTCACCCAGGTCCGGGTAGAACTGCTGCAGGTCGGCCGGCATCATCAGGCCTTTATAGATGATGGTCTTGTGCGACAGGCTGCAGATGTAGTGCTCGGTATCGGCGGCATTCAGCACCGAGGAGCGACGACGGGCGCTGAACAGCTTGATCGCCATGGCCTCGTCGGACAGGCCATCACCGGCAATGTACACCTGCTCGATCTGCGGCAGACGCTCCAGGGCAAGGCGGCCGAGCACGCTGGTATCGGTCGGCACTTTGCGCCAGCCAACCAGGGTCAGTCCGGCAGCGGCGATCTCGCGGTTCATGTTCTCGCGAGCGGCCTCGGCCTTGGCCGCGTCCTGGTTGAAGAAGACCATGCCCACGGCGTACTGCTGCGG
Organism: Pseudomonas sp.; assembly: GCA_051646165.1. Taxonomy (GTDB): domain Bacteria; phylum Pseudomonadota; class Gammaproteobacteria; order Pseudomonadales; family Pseudomonadaceae; genus Aquipseudomonas. The sequence goes on from JBOFCR010000042.1 coordinate 45,689, forward strand.
CAGTTCGACGGCAAAATGCTGCACGGCCATGGCGCGCAGGAATTGATCGGGCTTCTGGATCAGCAGACCACAACCGTCACCGGTCTTGCCGTCGGCGTTAATACCGCCGCGGTGGGTCATGCAGGTCAGGGCTTCAATGGCGGTTTGCAGCAAGTGATGGCTTGCCTCGCCCTGCATATGGGCGATCAAGCCGAAGCCGCAGTTATCCTTGAACTCATCAGGATGGTACAGACCTGCTTTCATACGAGACTCTCACCAGGCTGCCTTTATAGGCAAATTGCTTTCTAATTCATCGACCTAGCTGCCGAC
>JBOFCR010000054.1:0-23957 GCA_051646165.1 Pseudomonas sp.
ATCAGTCGCTCGCAGTTCGATAACGTGGAAAACCAGTACCGTGCCGGCGAGGCGCGGGTGAAGCAGATCAAGGCCGAGTTCAACGTGGCCAACAACCAGGCCGGCTATTCGGTGCTGCGCGCCTCCCAGGATGGCGTGATTGCCCGCCGCCTGGCGGAAGTGGGGCAGGTGGTTGCTGCCGGCCAGACCGTGTTCACCCTGGCCGCCGATGGCGAGCGCGACGTGCTGATCAGCGTGCCCGAGCAGGCCTTCGAGCGTTTCCGTATCGACCAGGACGTCAGCATCGAGTTGTGGTCGCAGTCGGGCAAGCAGTTCCCGGGGCGCATCCGTGAGCTGTCGCCGGCCGCCGATGCGCAGTCGCGTACTTTTGCCGCCCGCGTTGCCTTCAATGGCGACAGCGCCCGCGCCGAACTGGGTCAGAGCGCCCGTGTGGCGATCAAGGCCGCAGGTGTGGTGCCACTGTCGGTGCCGATGTCGGCGCTGACCGCCGAGAGGGGCGCGCCCTATGTCTGGGTGATCGACCCCAAGGAATCCAAGGCGGTACGCACGCCGGTGCTGGTCGGCACCTATGGCCAGGAGCGCGTGTCGATCCTGGAAGGCCTGAAGGAGAGCGACTGGGTCGTCGCCGCCGGGGTGCACGTGCTGCTCGACGGGCAGAAAGTGCGTCCGGTGGATCGCGACAACCGTCCGGTCACGCTGGCAGGCAAGGAGTAAGTCATGTCCTTCAACCTGTCCGAATGGGCGTTGCGCAACCGCAGCATCGTTCGCTACTTCATGATCGTGCTGGCGGTGATCGGCGCGCTGTCCTACACCAAGCTGGGCCAGAGCGAAGACCCGCCCTTCACCTTCAAGGCCATGGTGGTGCGTACCGACTGGCCGGGCGCTACCGCCGAGGAAGTCTCGCGGCAGATCACCGAGCGCATCGAAAAGAAGGTGATGGAGACCGGTGACTACCAGTTCATCAACTCCTATTCGCGTCCGGGCGAGTCGGTGGTCACCTTCATGGCCCGCGACGACATCGTCTCGAAGAACATCCCCGACCTTTGGTACCAGGTGCGCAAGAAGGTCGGCGACATCCGCCACACCTTGCCGCCAGGCATTCGCGGGCCGTTCTTCAACGACGAATTCGGCACCACCTTCGGCAACATCTACGCCCTCACTGGCGAAGGCTTCGACTACGCGGTGATGAAGGACTACGCCGACCGCCTGCAGCTGCAATTGCAGCGAGTCAAGGACGTGGGCAAGGTGGAGCTGCTCGGCCTGCAGGACGAGAAGATCTGGATCGAGCTGTCCAACACCAAGCTGGCTACCCTCGGGTTGCCGCTGGCGGCCGTGCAGCAGGCGCTGGACGAGCAGAACGCGGTGACTTACTCGGGCTTCTTCGAGACCCCGACCGACCGCGTGCAGCTGCGTGTGTCCGGGCGCTTCCAGACGGTCGAGCAGATCCGCAGCTTCCCCATGCGCGTCGGTGACCGCACCTTCCGTCTCGGCGACGTGGCCGAAGTGCATCGCGGCTTCAACGACCCGCAGGCACCGCGCATGCGCTTCATGGGCGAGGATGCCATCGGCATCGCCGTGTCGATGAAGGCCGGCGGCGACATCCTGGTGCTGGGCGAGGCCCTCGAACACGAATTCGCCCGCATGCAGGAAACCCTGCCGGTGGGCATGCAGCTGCACAAGGTGTCCGACCAACCGGCGGCGGTGAAGACCGGCGTGGGCGAGTTCATTCAGGTGCTGGTCGAGGCGCTGATCATCGTACTGCTGGTCAGCTTCTTCTCCCTGGGCCTGCGCACCGGCCTGGTGGTGGCATTGTCCATCCCTCTGGTGCTGGCGATGACCTTCGCCCTGATGCACTACTTCGGCATCGGCCTGCACAAGATTTCCCTCGGCGCGCTGGTGCTGGCGCTGGGCTTGCTGGTGGACGACGCGATCATTGCGGTGGAGATGATGGCGATCAAGATGGAGCAGGGTTACGACCGCTTCCGCGCGGCCAGTTTCGCCTGGACCAGCACGGCATTCCCCATGCTTACCGGCACCCTGATCACCGCCGCCGGCTTTCTGCCGATTGCCACGGCGCAGTCCGGTACCGGCGAATACACCCGTTCGATCTTCCAGGTGGTCACCATCGCCCTGCTGGTTTCCTGGGTCGCCGCCGTGGTGTTCGTGCCCTATTTGGGCGACCGGCTGTTGCCGGACCTGGCCAAGCTGCATGCGAAGAAACATGGCGGTAACGCGCAAGGTCACGACCCTTATTCGACCACCTTCTACCAGACCGTGCGCGAAGTGGTGGAGTGGTGCGTGCGCCGGCGCAAGACGGTGATTCTGGTGACTGTCGGCCTGTTCATCGCTTCCCTGGTGCTGTTCCGCTTCGTGCCGCAGCAGTTCTTCCCGGCCTCCGGGCGCCTGGAACTGATGGTCGATATCAAGCTCACTGAGGGCTCGTCGCTGAAGGCCACCGAAGAGCAGGTCAAGCGCCTGGAAGCCAAGCTCAAGGATCACCCGGGCATCGACAACTACGTGGCCTACGTCGGCAACGGTTCGCCGCGCTTCTACCTGCCGCTGGACCAGCAGCTGGCCGCGACCCGTTTCGCCCAGTTCGTTATCCTGGCCAAGAGCATCGAGGACCGCGAGCAGCTGCGTACCTGGCTGATCGAGGTGATGAACGAGGACTTCCCGTTCGCCCGCACCCGCGTCTCGCGCCTGGAAAACGGCCCGCCCGTGGGCTTCCCGATCCAGCTGCGGGTCAGTGGCGAACATATCGACGAGGTGCGCGCCATCGCCCGCCAAGTGGCGGCCAAGGTGCGCGAGAACCCGCACGTATCCAACGTGCACCTGAACTGGGAAGAGCCGAGCAAGGTGGTCTACCTGAACATCGACCAGGAGCGCGCCCGTGCTCTGGGCGTAAGCAGCGCCGATCTGTCGCAGTTCCTGCAGAGCTCGCTGACCGGCTCCAGCGTCAGCCTGTTCCGCGAGGACAACGAGCTGATCGAGATCCTCCTGCGCGGCACCATCCGTGAGCGCCAGCAACTGGAGCAGCTGCCGAGCCTGTCCGTGCCGACCAGTAACGGCAAGAGCGTGGCCTTGTCGCAGGTCGCCACCCTGGAATACGGCTTTGAAGAGGGCGTGATCTGGCGCCGCGACCGCCTGCCGACCGTGACCATCCTCGGTGACATCTACGGCAGCGAGCAGCCGGCCAGCCTGGTCAAGCAGATCATGCCGACCCTTGAACCGATCCGCGCGTCCATGCCCAGCGACTACCTGCTGGAAATCGGTGGCACGGTGGAAGACTCGGGGCGCGGGCAGAAGTCGGTCAACGCCGGTATCCCGCTGTTCATCCTGGTGGTGCTGACCCTGCTGATGCTGCAACTGAAGAGCATGTCGCGTACCGCCATGGTGTTCCTCACCGCACCGCTGGGGCTGATCGGCGTGACCCTGTTCCTGCTGTTGTTCCAGCAGCCGTTCGGCTTCGTCGCCATGCTCGGCACCATCGCCCTGTCGGGGATGATCATGCGCAACTCGGTGATCCTGGTCGACCAGATCGAACAGGACATCGCCGCCGGCCAGGATCGCTGGCACGCCATCATCGAGGCTACGGTGCGGCGCTTCCGTCCCATCGTGCTGACCGCCCTGGCGGCGGTGCTGGCGATGATCCCGATGTCGCGCAGCGTGTTCTTCGGGCCGATGGCGGTGGCCATCATGGGCGGTTTGATCGTCGCCACGGCACTGACCCTGTTGTTCCTGCCGGCGCTGTACGCGACCTGGTTCCGGGTCAAGGAAACGGAAGCGCGGCTGTAGGTTGGTGTTGAGCGCAGCGAAGCCCAACGGTCGAGACTCGTTGGGCTTCGTCGCGTTGCTCCTCAACCCAACCTACGGCTGGTGCGCAATGGGTGCTTCTCAGAGCGCGCCAAACACCTTCTTGGCCAGGCTGGTGGCGGCGCCGGCGGGGTTCTGGCGAATACCGGCTTCCTGCTCGGCGATCATCTTGAACAGCCCGTCCAGCGCCTGCTCGGTTACGTAGTTCTCGACGTTGGCGCTCTTCGCATCGACCACGCCGAGGGCCACGGCCTGGCCGGCGAAGCTGTTGTACTGCTTGGCCAGGCCGACCTTGTCGGTGGCCTGCTTGACGATGGGTAGGAACTTGGCGCGAATCTGCTCGCGGCTAGTCTTGTTCAGGTACTGGGTGGCGGAGTCGTCACCACCGGCGAGGATGCCCTTGGCATCCTGCACGGTCATCTTCTTCACGGCGTCGACCAGGATCACCTGGGCCTGCGGTACGGCGGCTTCGGCGGCCTTGTTCATGCTCGCTTCCAGCTCGTCCACCTGCTCGCCCATGCCCATCATCTTCATGGTCTTGGCGGCCTTGCCCAGCTTGCCGGGCAATTCGATGCGCACTTCTTCGTTATTGCTGAAGCCGCCGGGCTGGCCCAGTTGCTTGACGGCGATCTGCGCGCCCTGGGTCAGGGCATCCTTGAGGCCGCCGCTGGCGTCGCTCTGGGTCAGGTCGGAGAGGGACAGGGCAAAGGCGCTGGCGGACAGCGCCAGGCCGACGGCAAGAGCGGTAAGGCGAAGCATGGGGGCATCCTTATCGAGGGGGAATGTCGCGAGCTTAGCGGAGTGCGGCGAGGCCGCCAAAACGTTTGGCTGTGTCAGTCGTCGCGGGTCAGCACTTCCAGCAGTTCGATTTCGAAAAGCAGGTTCGAGTTCGGCTTGATGTGCTCCCCCATTTGCCGCTCGCCGTAGGCCAGGTGGGCCGGCACGAAGAGTTTGCGCGTGCCGCCGACGCGCATGCCCATCAGCCCCTGGTCCCAGCCCTTGATCACGCGGCCGGTGCCGATCACGCACTGGAACGGCTTGCCGCGCGAGTAGGAAGAGTCGAACGGCGTGCCGTCCTCCAGAAAGCCACGGTACTGGGTGGTGATCAGGGCGCCCTTGACCACTGCCTTGCCGTCGCCAGGCTGGATGTCCTCGATCTGCAGTTCGCTGCTCATCGGCTGTTCTCGTTCATGTTCGGGGCTGTGCCGGTTGCTGCGTGGCAACCGGCGTTCAGGCATCAGGCCGGCTCTTGCGCATCATCCTCTGCGCGCTCCAGCGCGACCTGGCGGATCGACAGGCGAATCTCTGCCGGCAGCACGCGCTTGGCCGCACCTTCGGCCAGGCCGTCGAGCTGCGGATGGTGGCTGAGCTTGCCGGCGCTGTCCTGGCGCAGCACGCCCTCGTCGAGCAGGGTCTGGATGAAGTGGCGGAACAGGCTCTTGTCGAAGAACTCCGGGGCGTTCAGACCATGCAGGATCGACAGGCGCTGGGCCATGACCACGCAGAGGTTTTCCAGCTCCTCGGCCGACAGCACATTCTGCCCGGCGTTGCTCAGCAGAGCCGTGGCCATGTAGAAGCGCTGCAGGGTCTGCACGATGGCGCGGGCCAGCAGGGTGAGCAGGACGAATTGGCGCGAGCTGGGTGCCGGACGAATGTAGACGTCCTCTTCGCAGCGCAGCAGGCCCTGTTCGACGAAAGCCGCCAGCCACTGGTCGACCACGCCTTCCAGCTCCTCGCGTGACCAGCGGATGAACAGCTCGGACTGCAGGTACGGATACAGCGCCGTGGTGTAGCGCAGGATCTGTTCGCGGCTCATCCGTGAGCTGCTCTGGAAGAAGCTCGCCAGCAGCGCCGGCAGGGCGAAGATGTGCAGCACGTTGTTGCGGTAGTAGGTCATCAGGACGGCGTTCTGCTCGTCCAGATAGAGGATCTTGCCCAGGGAGTCCTTCTGCTCGGCCAGCAGGTCCATGCTCTGCACGTAGCGGATCAGGTCTTGGCCATCGCCTTCCGGCAGGGTGGCGTGGGACGAGTAGGGCACCTTACGCAGCAGGGCTAGGTACAGGTCGAGCACGCGTACCAGGCTCTTCTCGTCCAGCGCCAGCTTGCTGGTGGAGAGCAGGGCCAGGCCGACCAGGTTGACCGGGTTGACCGCTGCGGCCTCGTTGAGGTGCTGGGCCACGCGCTCGCCGAGGCGGTTGGTGGTGCTGTTCAGCCAGTCCGGGCGGAACTGCGTGCCGTAGTCCTGGCTGCGCCAGTCCGGCTGTTCCTGGTCGAGAAATTCGGCCAGCTTGATCGGTTCGCCGAAGTTGACCCAGACGCTGCCGAAGCGTTGTTTGCGGATGGCGCTGATGACCTTGAAGATGTCGAAGATCGACTCCTTCTTCTTCGCCGCGCCGCGCAGCTCGCCGAGGTAGGTGCGGCCCTCAAGGACTCTTTCATAGCCGATATAGACCGGTACGAACACCACCGGCAGGCGGTTGGAGCGCAGGAAGCTGCGCAGGGTGATGGCCAGCATGCCGGTCTTCGGCTGCAGCATGCGCCCGGTGCGCGAGCGGCCGCCCTCGACGAAGTACTCCACCGGGAAGCCGCGGCTGAACAGGGTGTGCAGGTATTCGTTGAACACCGCGGTGTACAGCGGGTTGCCCTTGAAGGTGCGGCGCATGAAGAAGGCGCCGCCGCGGCGCAGCAGGCCGCCGATCACCGGCATATTGAGGTTGATCCCGGCGGCGATATGCGGCGGGGTCAGGCCGTTGCGGAACAGCAGGTAGGACAGCAGCAGGTAGTCGATGTGGCTGCGGTGGCAGGGCACATAGATCACCTCGTGACCGTGGGCCACTTCGCGCACGGCCTCGATATGGTTGACCTGGATACCTTCGTACAGCTTGTTCCAGAACCAGCTGAGTACCGTTTCCAGGAAACGGATGGCGGTGTAGGTGTAATCCGAGGCGATCTCGTTGCCATAGCGCAGAGCCTGGCTCTCGGCCTTCTCCACGCTGATCTTCTCGCGCTCGGCCTCGTCGAGGATCGCCTGGCGTACTTGTGGGCCATGCACCAGGCCCTTGACCAGATTACGGCGGTGCGACACGTCCGGGCCGATGACCGTGGTCTTCAGGTTGCGGAAGTGCACGCGCAGGATGCGCTGGACCATGCGTTGGGTACGCTCCAGGCCCTTGTCCTGAGCCAGCAGCTCGCGCAGGTGGATCGGCGCGGAGAACTGCACGCGGGTCTTGCGCCCGAGGATCAGGATGCTGACCAGCTTGCGCAGGCGCCCGGTGACGGCCCAGCTGTCGGCGAACAGCAGTTTCCACGGGCTGGTCTCGCGATCCGGCGACTGGCCCCAGAACACGCTGACCGGCACGATCTGCGCGTCTTCCAGGGCATTGCGGTCGAGGGCGGCGAGGGTGCGGGTCAGGGTCGGCGGCGCGCCGCGCTTGTCCTGGCCACCGAACCAGCCCGGCTCGGGGGTCAGGTAGAAGAAGGCGGCAGGCTCGATCTGCTCGCCCAGGGTGACCGGCAGCACCGGGCGCGGCAGGCCGGCCTTGCTGCATTCCGTGTCGACCACCGCCAAGTCGCTCGCCGAAGGCTGTTGCAGCACGTAGAACACCGGCTTGCTGCGGTCGAGCTTGAGGGTGAAGGCGGATTGGTTGATGGTTTCCGAGCGCACCCAGAGGTACAGCACGCGGCGCAGGGCACCAAAAACGAGACGGCGGAACGGCGAGCGGGTCATAGGGTTTCTGCGGGTATGACGGGGTCGCTAGTTTGCCGTATCGCCCGCCTGGCGGCAAAACCGATCTGCGTCGGCGAACAGGTGTGCAACTTTCAGAAATGGGCGTTGTCTTGCTATGCCGACGGTCGGCTCCTTATAGTCCGGCCCGGTATTTGTTGGGCTCGTCGTCCACGCATTCTTCGGGGCACGGGCCTGTATCGCTAGGGTGAGAGGCCATGATCGAAATAAGAAACCTGACCAAGCGTTTTGCGGGGCATACGGCCGTCGACGGCCTGTCATTCAACGTCCAGCAGGGGGAGGTGCTGGGCTTTCTCGGCCCTAACGGCGCCGGCAAATCCACCACCATGAAGATGCTCAGCGGTTTTCTCGCGCCGACCTCCGGCAGCGCGAGCATTCTCGGCTTCGACGTGCAGAGCCAGACCCTCAAGGCCCAGCGGCAGATCGGCTACCTGCCGGAAGGCGCGCCGTGCTATGGCGACATGACGGTGCGCGGCTTCCTCGAGTTCATTGCCGAAATTCGCGGCTATCGCGGCGCCGAGAAGCGCTCGCGGGTCGAGCGCGCGGTCGGCCAGGTGGAGCTGGACAAGGTTCTCGGCCAATCCATCGACACCCTGTCCAAGGGCTTCAAGCGCCGCGTCGGTCTGGCCCAGGCGATCCTGCATGATCCCAAGGTGCTGATCCTCGACGAGCCCACCGACGGCCTCGACCCCAACCAGAAGCATCAGGTGCGCGGGCTGATCCAGAGCCTGGCCCACGACAAGATCGTCATCATCTCCACCCACATCCTCGAAGAAGTCAGCGCCGTGTGTACCCGCGCGGTGGTGATCGCCGCCGGCAAAGTGGTCGCCGATGGCACGCCGCTGGAGCTGGAGAGTCGCTCGCGCTATCACCAGGCGGTGACGCTGGTCAGCAGCAGCGAGCTGGATCAGGCCGCGCTGGCGGCACTGCCGGGCGTGGCCGGGGTCGAGGAGAACCGTCTGGAGCGTAGCCTCACGGTACTGGCCCAGCCGGGCCAGGTGATCTTCCCGCAGGTCAACGCGCTGATTCACCAGCGCGGCTGGCAGATCGACGAACTGGACGTGGAACGCGGGCGTCTCGATGAAGTGTTCCGCAGTCTGACCCGGGGAGAAGCGGCATGAAGCAGTTGCCGATCATTTTCAAGCGCGAGCTGGCCAGCTATTTCGCCACGCCGCTGGCGTACGTATTCATCCTGATCTTCCTGGTGCTGTCCGGGGTCTTCACCTTTTACATGGGTGGTTTCTACGAGGGCGGCCAGGCCGACCTCAAGGCCTTCTTCAGCTTCCACCCCTGGCTTTACCTGTTCCTGGTGCCGGCTTTGGCCATGCGCCTGTGGGCCGAGGAGCGCAAGTCCGGCTCCATCGAGCTGCTGATGACCCTGCCGATCACCCGCTTCGAGGCGGTCACCGGCAAGTTCCTCGCCGCCTGGGTGTTCGCCGGTATCGCCCTGCTGCTGACCTTCCCGATGATCATCACGGTCAACTACCTGGGCCAGCCAGACAATGGCGCTATCGTTACCGCCTACCTCGGTAGCTGGCTGCTGGCGGGTTCCTACCTGGCCATCGGCTCGTGCATGTCGGCCCTGGCCAAGAATCAGGTGATCGCCTTCATCCTCGCGGTCAGCGCCTGCTTCCTGTTCATCGTCAGCGGTTTCCCCATGGTTCTCGATGCCTTCACCGGCTGGGCGCCGCAGTGGTTGCTGGATGCGGTGGCCTCGCTGAGCTTCCTGACCCGTTTCGAAGCCATCAGCAAAGGCGTGATCGACCTGCGCGACCTGCTCTATTTCATCACCCTGATGGCTGCCTGGCTTGCCGCCACCGCCATCGTGGTCGATCTGAAGAAGGCTGACTGAAGATGAAGAAGCTGATGTATTCCGGCGCCGGCCTGTTGCTGGTGGCCCTGGCCTTTTTGGCCTTCAACCTGTTTTCCGGGCTGGCGCTGACCAATGCCCGTCTCGACCTGACCGAGCAGAAGCTCTACACCATCAGTGAGGGCACCAAACAGATCCTCGGCGAGATCGAAGAACCGATCGACCTGTACTTCTTCTACTCCGACAAGTCGGCCCGCGACCTGGCCGTGCTGCGCAATTACGCGGGGCGCGTCGAGGAGATGCTCAAGGCCTACGAGCGCCAGGCGGGCGGCAAGATCAAGCTGCACATCATCGACCCCGAGCCGTTCTCCGAAGAGGAAGACAAGGCCGCCAGTTTCGGCCTGCAGGCCGTGCCGGCGAGCCAGGGTGGCGAGCAGATCTACTTCGGCCTGGCCGGCACCAATGGCCAGGATGGCAAGCAGATCATCCCGTTCTTCCCGCTGGATAAGGAGGAGTTCCTCGAGTACCAGATCAGCCAGCTGGTGCAGGGGCTGGCCAAGCCGCAGCGGCCGGTGATCGGCCTGATGACCGGGCTGCAGATCAATGGCGGCTTCGACATGATGCAGCGCCAGCCCGTGGCGCCGTGGATGTTCATGGAGGAAGTGCGCCAGCTGTTCAAGATCGACAGCCTCAAGGCCGGCCTGGACAAGATCCCGGACGAGGTTTCGGTGCTGTTGCTGGTGCACCCGAAGAACCTGCCACAACCGACCCTGTACGCCATCGACCAGTTCGTCCTGCGCGGCGGAAAACTGCTGGTGTTCGTCGACCCCTACAGCGAGGCCGATACCGGCATGCCGGCGTTGCCGGGTGACGAGGGCGGCAAGGCTTCCGACCTGCAGCCGCTGTTCAAGTCCTGGGGCCTGCGCATGGTGCCGGACAAGGTGCTCGGCGATGGCTCCTACGCGCTGTCGGTGAGCATGGGCGAGCGCGCGGTACGCCATGCCGGCTGGCTGAGCCTGCCGCAGCGGGCGATGAACCAGGACGAGATCAGTACCTCCGGCCTGGAAAGCATCAACATCGCTACCGCCGGCATCCTCGAGCCGGTGGAAGGCGCGCAGACCCACTTCACCCCGCTGCTGCAGAGCTCGGAATACGCCATGCCCTTCGACGCCGCGCGCTTCGCTACGCTGGCCAACCCCGAAGAGCTGATCCGCGACCTGGAGCCGACCGGTGAGCGCTACGCCATCGCCGCACGCATCGGCGGTCCGGCGCAGAGTGCCTTCCCCAACGGCATCGAAGGGCAGAAGGACGGCCTCAAGTCCGCCGACAACATCAACGTCATCGCCGTGGCCGATACCGATCTGCTCAGCGACCGCATGTGGGTGCAGGTGCAGGACTTCTTTGGCCAGCGCGTGCCGCAGCCGTTTGCCGACAACGCCGGTTTTGCCATCAACGCCCTGGACAACCTGTCCGGCAGCGATGCGCTGATCAGCGTGCGCTCGCGTGGCCGCTTCAGCCGTCCGTTCGAGGTGGTGGAGTCGCTGCAGCGCGATGCCGAGGCGCAGTTCCGGGTCAAGGAAGAAGCCCTGCAGAAACGCCTGGCCGAGACCGAGCAGAAACTCGCTGCCCTGCAACAGCAGGACCCGAGCAAGGCCCTGGAACTGACTCCGGAACAGCAGGCCGCCGTGCAGCAGTTCCTTGCCGAGAAAGTGCGCATCCGCAAGGAGCTGCGCGAGGTGCGCTACCAGTTGAACGCCAAGATCGAGGACCTGGGCCGCGTGCTCAAGTTCGTCAACATCGCCCTGGTACCGGCGCTGCTGACCCTGGGCGTGCTGGCGCTGTGGCTGTGGCGTCGGCGCAAGCAGGGCTGAGAGGGCCTGCCCGCTCTGGCTCTGCTGGGTGGTTGGTGGTTTAGCCGGCCGGTTCTACTGCCGCAGTGGCCAAGCCCTGGCTGATCCTCGGGCAGAGCCATGGGCTGACGGCGCGGGAGCTGCCGGGCCGGGCTTCTCGCCTGGAATCCGAGCGCTACCGGATACGGGTGAAAAAGCTGACCGATCTGTTCGCTGCGACTCCCTGATAAACCCCTGCAAGCCGCATACTACGGGGCTTGCAGGCGGCCTAAAAAATCCCTTGGCAAGTCAAATGCTTGTTTTATACTCGACGGGCGGTCGCATTTGGACTCCCATTCGGAAGCCTGGCTGTATGCCGCTTCCGGCCTGGAGTCGGAAATCGAAATGAGCGCTTGTGCTGAACCGTCGAAGCCCGTCAGGGCGAACAATAAAATCAAGAGTCGAGGGAAGTGGTAATGGCTGATCGTGAGGTCGGAACCGTCAAGTGGTTCAATGATTCCAAGGGGTATGGCTTCATTCAACGCGAAAGCGGGGCAGATGTATTTGTCCACTACCGCGCTATCCGTGGCGAAGGTCACCGCTCTCTGGTGGAAGGCCAGCAGGTCGAGTTCTCCGTGATCGAAGGCCAGAAAGGCCTGCAAGCGGAAGACGTGTCCAAGGTCTGAGCCCTTCACCGGCTCTATGCAAAAGGCCCGTCAGTGACGGGCCTTTTGTTTTTCCGGGTGCCGGTTTTCAATCGGTGCGCCAGGTGATTTCTTCCTCGCCATCGCTGCTGAGGCGAATCCAGCGGTTGGCGGTTTCCACGCTTTCCTCTTCTTCCCAGCCACCCGGTGCGCAGCGCACTTCTACATTCAGCGCGGCGAAGGCGGCGCGGGCGCAGGCCAGGTCGTCGGCCCAGGGCGTGGCGTCGCTTTCCAGATACAGGCTGTGCCACTTGCCCACGGCCTTCGGCAGCCAGGTCACCGGCACATCGCCGGCGCGGCATTTGAAGGTCTGGCCCTGCTGGCGCCACTCGCTGACCGGGCCGATGGCCTGGCCCAGCCAGGCGGCGATGGCCTTGTGGTCGGCGTCCTTGAGGTAGATCTCGATATCGGGTTGGCGCATGGGTGTGTCCCTAGATTTTCTCGATCCAATCGTAGCGAATGGCGACGGTAACTTCGAAGTCTTCGGCAATTACCGCCGCGCGGCGTTCGGCGCTGGCGCGCCAACCGTGCGGAGTCATGGCCAGCAGATCGGCACGGGCCTGGCTGCTGGTCAGCTGTAGAGCAAAACTCAGGGTTTCGCTATGGGCCAGACGCATGCCCGGCGGAATCAGTTCGAGGTGCTTCTGGTCATCATAGTCGCGCACCTCGTCGTACAGCTTCTGGCGCAGCTCCATCAGGTGCTCGCCGGTCGGGCCCATGCGCAGCAGGCCGCCACCCGGGGCGAGCAGGCGCAACGCTTCCTGCCAGTCCAGTGGGCTGAACACGCTGGCCAGCAGGTTGCAGCTGGCGTCGGCCAGCGGCACGCGGGCCATGCTCGCCACCAGCCAGCTCAGCTGTGGTGCACGTTTGCAGGCGCGCTTGACCGCCTCGCGGGAGATGTCCAGGGCATAGCCGTCGGCGTCCGGCAGCAGCTCGGCGAGCTGCGCGGTGTAGTAACCCTCGCCGCAACCGATATCCAGCCAGCGCTGCGGGCTGCGCTCGGCGGCCAATTCGGCCAGGCGCCGGGCTAGCGGCGCATAGTGGCCGCCATCGAGGAAGCGGCGGCGCGCCTCGACCATGGCCACGTTGTCGCCCGGATCACGGCTGTTCTTGTGCTGCACCGGCAACAGGTTCAGGTAACCCTGGCGCGCGCGGTCGAAACGGTGGTTGGCCGGGCAGGCCACGCCATTGTCGACGGAGCTCAAGGGCTCCTGGCAGATCGGGCAGGTCAGGCTCATGCGAGCAGGTTGACCAGGGTTCGATAGTAAATTTCGGTCAGTACATCCAGATCACTGGCCAGTACGCGCTCGTCGATCTGGTGGATGGTGGCGTTGACCGGGCCCAGTTCGACCACCTGGGTACCGAGGGTGGCAATAAAGCGCCCGTCCGAGGTGCCGCCGGAAGTGGAGGGCGTGGTCTCGCGGCCGGTGACGCTCTTGATGCTGGCGGCCACGGCGTCGAGCAGGTCGCCCGGCTGGGTGAGGAATGGCAGGCCGGACAGCGCCCAGTCCAGTTCGTAGTCCAGGCCGTGCTTGTCGAGGATGGCGCGCACGCGCTGCTGCAGGCCTTCGACGGTGGATTCGGTGGAGAAACGGAAGTTGAACACCGCTTTCAGCTCGCCGGGAATCACGTTGGTGGCGCCGGTACCCGAGTTGAGGTTGGAGACCTGGAAACTGGTCGGCGGGAAGTAGGCGTTGCCATTATCCCAGTGCTCGGCGGCCAGTTCGGCCAGGGCCGGCGCGGCCAGGTGGATGGGGTTCCTGGCCAGGTGCGGGTAGGCCACGTGGCCCTGCTTGCCGCGCACGGTCAGGGTGCAGCCGAGCGAGCCACGGCGGCCGTTCTTCACCACATCACCAACCAGGGTGGTGCTCGACGGCTCGCCGACTATGCACCAGTCCAGGCGCTCGCCGCGTTCGCGCAGGCGCTCGACCACGGCCTTGGTGCCGTGGTGGGCCGGGCCTTCTTCGTCGCTGGTGATGAGGAAGGTGATCGCGCCCTTGTGGTTCGGGTGGTCGGCGACGAAGCGCTCCACGGCGATGATCATCGACGCCAGGCTGCCCTTCATATCCGCCGCGCCGCGCCCGCAGAGCATGCCCTGCTCGTCGATAAGCGCGTCGAACGGCTGGTGCTGCCAGGATTGCAGCGGGCCGGTCGGTACCACGTCGGTATGCCCGGCGAAGCACAGCACCGGGCCGTCACCACCGCGATGGGCCCAGAAATTGTCCACCTCCTCGATGCGCATCGGCTCCAGTGCGAAGCCGGCCGCGGCCAGGCGGCGCATCATCAGCTCCTGGCAGCCTTCGTCGACCGGGGTCACGGATGGGCGGCGGATCAGGTCGCAGGCGAGCTCGAGGGTGGGGGAGAGGGTGGTCATGGATAACACTCAAGGCGCGGAAAAGGCGCATATCTTAAAGCAAAACGGCGGCCTGAGGCCGCCGTTTCGACAAGTAGAACCCACTCAGACCGGGGCTTTAGCCTCGTCCCCGGTCGCTCCGAGCGGCTTCGGCAGGGACGACAGCAGGGCCATGATCAGCGCCGCCAGGTACGGCAGCGACTGCACCAGGAGCATGGCCACCCAGAACTTCACGTCGGCGCTGGGCAGGCCCTGGACGATACCGATGCCCAGTGCCGAGCCCCACAGCAGAAGCATGATGAACACCTCCTCGCGGGCTTCGGCCAGGGCCACCAGGATGCCGTGGTTGCTGGCCATCTTCGGCGTGCGGAAGAATGGGATGGTCTTGGTGAAGGTCCCGTACAGCACGGCCTTGGCGATGGTGTGCGACAGCGCCAGGCCGGCGATGGCCGCCTGGAACGAGCGCACCAGATCCACGCCCATGGCCTTGCGGTAGAGGAACAGGATCTTGCCCAGCTTGAAGAAGAACAGCGCCAGCGGTGGGATAGCGAAGATCATCAGCGGTGGGTCGACCCGCTGCGGGACGATGATCATCGCCGCCGACCAGAGCAGGGCACCGGCGGTGAAGAAGATGTTCAGACCGTCGGCGATCCATGGCAGCCAGCCGGCGACGAAGTGGTAGCGCTGGCCGCTCTTCAGTTCGGAGTCCTTGCCGAGGAACAGGCTGCGCGCATGGCCCTTCATGATCTGGATGGCGCCGTAGGCCCAGCGGAAACGCTGCTTCTTGTAGTCGATGAAGGTGTCCGGCATCAGCCCCTGGCCGAAGCTTTCGTGGGCGTAGGCGGCGGCGTAGCCCTTCTCGAACACCCGCAGGCCCAGCTCGGCGTCTTCACAGATGGTCCAGTCGGCCCATTTCAGCTCGTCCATCACGCTGCGGCGGATCATGGTCATGGTGCCGTGCTGGATGATCGCGTTGCGGTCGTTGCGGGTGACCATGCCGATATGGAAGAAGCCCTTGTACTCGGCGTAGCAGAGCTTCTTGAAGGTGTTCTCGTTGCCGTCACGGTAGTCCTGCGGCGACTGCACCACGGCGATCTTCGGATCGGCGAAGTGCGGCACCATGTGCTTGAGCCAGTTCCTGTCGACGCAGTAGTCGGAGTCGATTACCGCCACCACTTCGGCATCCGGCGCGGTGTGCGGCAGGATGTAGTTCAGCGCGCCGCCCTTGAAGCCGTGCAGCGGGGCCACGTGGAAGAAGCGGAAGCGCGGGCCGAGCTGCTCGCAGTAGGCCTGCACCGGCTCCCACACGGCCGGGTCCTTGGTGTTGTTGTCGATGATCAGGACTTCGAAGTCCGGATAGTCGAGGGCGGCCAGGGCGTCGAGGGTCTGTTTGACCATCTCCGGCGGCTCGTTGTAGCAGGGCACATGGATCGACACCTTGGGTCGGTAGGCGGTGTCGGTCAGCACCGGCAGGAACGGCCGGCGGCGGGCCTTGGTCCAGGCGGTCTCGGCCAGTTCATGGGCTTCGGTGAGCAGGACGATGAACACGCCGAAGGCGCCGATGCCCAGCAGCAGGCCGACCATGGTGCTGAACCAGGTGCTGTACTGCTGGCTGTAGTCGTAGCCGATCCACACCAGCACCGAGCCGCCGGCGAAGGCGACGAAGGTCAGGAAGGTGCGCCCGCGCTGGCGCAGGGCGCTGCCGTCGATCAGCATCAGGGCCAGGGTCAGCAGGGCCAGGACCACCGAGGCGATGGCCAGCAGGCGCCATTGCGGAATGGCCACCACCGGCCCTTCGAAGGCGAACTTGGCCTGGCGGTCGAGGTTGTACACGCCCCAGTAGGCGCCGACCGAGCCTTCGTCGCTGGCCTTCCACGGCTGGTCGAAGGCCTCGATGACGAAGTAGTTGTAGCCCTTGGCATTCAGCGCGTTGACCAGGGTGCGCAGGTAGATGGCCTGGTCGGCCTGGGAGGCATCGGCACCGCCGCGCATGCGGCCGTTGCTCGGCCAGCCCACTTCGGAGAGCAGCAGGGGTTTTTTCGGGAAGAGTTTCTTCAGGTCCTTGGCGCGTTCGAGGACGAACTCGGTGGAGTCCTCCATCGGCACGAACTCCCAGTAGGGCAGCACGTGGGCGGCGACCAGGTCGGTGTGCTTGGCCAGCTCGGGGTATTCCTGCCAGATGTGCCACTGCTCGGAGGTGGTCACTGGCACCTTGACCGCGGCGCGCACGCGGTCGAGGTAGACGATCAGGTTTTCCGGGGTGATCTCGCGGCGGAACAAGGCTTCGTTACCGACCACCACCCGTACGACGCTGCGCGAATCGTTGGCGATTTCGATGGCTTTGGCGATCTCGCGCTCGTTGCGCTCCAGATCCGGGCTGATCCAGATGCCCAGGGTCACACGCAGGCCAAATTCCTCGGCGATGCGCGGGATATCGGCCAGGCTGTTTTCCACCGAATAGGTGCGGATGCTGTCGGTCTGCTTGCTCAGCAGCTCGAGGTCGGCACGGATCTGCTCGTCGTTGGGGTAGATGTTGCGCTGCGGGTCTTGCCCGGCGCGGAACGGCGAGTAGGAGAAGCCGGAGATCTGCTCCGGCCAGTCCGGGGCTGTGACCGGACGGTTGTAGAGTGCCCAGATACCGGTGAACAGCGCGGCGACTGCCACGAAGACCGCCAGATTGAGTCCGAATTTGCGCGTTGGCATAGCTGTTGTCTGGTTCCGCAAGGTGGAACGGGGAAGGCCGGCGGACGCCGGTCGGCGCGCATGCTACTCCGCCGCCGATTACCTGTATAGCACCGCTGGAGCCACTATTGGCGGGGTTTTTGCCGGGGTTCCGGGGTTTACCTGGCGGTGTGCCGGGGGAAGCTCGCCGGAGCGCTCCTCACATAGGCTCGCAGGAGGATGCGTTGGTAGACGCGAGTCGTAGGGCGGAGCGCGGCCAGGCGCTGGACGCAGCCAACGAAGGCGCGCTTGTGGCGTCGATGTGTCGCCCGGTGGGGCAGGCGTCGGCTACTGCTTATATAATGCCGGCCGGTTTTCGAGGTTGGCGTTATGGCGATTGATGATCAGCGTTTTGGTGGCATAGCCCGGCTCTACGGCGTAGAGGGCTTGCAGCGCCTGCAGGCGGCCCATGTGGCCGTGGTCGGTATCGGCGGGGTGGGTTCCTGGGCGGCCGAGGCTCTGGCGCGTTCCGGGGTGGGCGAGATTTCCCTGTTCGACCTGGATGATGTCTGCATCACCAACACCAATCGCCAGATACATGCCCTTGCCGACACTGTGGGCAAGGCCAAGGTCGAGGTGATGGCCGAGCGCATCCGTGCCATCAATCCGGCCTGCCGGGTGCACGCGGTGGCCGACTTCGTGACCCGCGAGACCATGGACGAGTACATCATCGAGCAGCTCGACGGGGTGATCGACTGCATCGACAGCGTGGCGGCCAAGGCGGCGCTGATCTCCTGGTGCAAGCGGCGCAAGATTCAGATCATCGCCACCGGCGGTGCTGGCGGGCAGGTCGATCCGACACAGGTCCAGGTCGCCGACCTCAACAAGACCGTCAACGACCCGCTGATCGCCAAGGTGCGCTCGCTGCTGCGCCGCGACTACAACTTCTCACGCACGCCGGGGCGCACCTACAGCATTACCACGGTGTACTCCAGCGAGCAGCTGCGCTATCCCAAGCCGGACGGCTCGGTGTGCCAGACCAAGGCGTTCGTCGGCGAAGGGGTTAAGCTGGACTGCGCCGGCGGTTTCGGTGCGGCGATGATGATTACCGCCAGCTTCGGCATGGTCGCCGCGGCGAAGATGATCGACAAACTGGTGGCCGGCGCCCGTCGCCCAGCGGAGCGCCGCGCTCCCTCGATCTGAGTGGCGGGCGGCGACCGCACGGCGGGTTGCACGTTTATCTGCCTCGGTGCCTGCCGGCAGGCCGTATAATCGCCGCCTTTCCCGTGCCTGCCGGCGCCATGAGATGTTCCCGATGATCAACAACGATGTGCTGCGCAGCCTGCGCTACCTGCTGGATGTCAGCGATGCCAAGCTGGTCGAGATCTGCCAGCTGGCCGACTACCCGCTCACCGAGGCGGATGTTGCCGCCTACTTGAAGAAGGATGAGGAAGAGGGTTACGCCTCGTGCCACGACGTGGTGCTTGCGCATTTCCTCGACGGCCTGGTGTTCTTCAAGCGTGGCAAGGACGACAGCCGCCCGGCCTTGCCGGTGGAGAAGCGCCTGACCAACAACACCATCCTGAAGAAGCTGCGGGTGGCCTTCGAGCTGAAGGACGACGACATGCACGAGATTCTCCAGGCCGCCGACCTGCCGATGACCAAGGCCGAGCTGAGCGCGCTGTTCCGCAAGCCGGGGCACAAGAACTTCCGTCTGTGCGGTGACCAGGTGCTACGCAATTTCCTCCGTGGCCTGACCAGCCGTGAGCGTGGCTAAGTCATCGTCTAAGCTCTAGCTATCGACAGGACGTGGCTAACTGCACAACGACAGGGATTTATACGTCGCATCGTGCATGAGGTGAGTCTGTGGTCCTCTCGCCCCTCCAGTTGTTTCGCCGGTTACAGCCGTGCCGCCTGAGCCGCAGGCTGTTCCTGCTTGCCCTGTTGCTGGCTGGCACGGCCGTGCAGGCGCAGCAGACGGTGCGCATCGGTACCGGTGACTGGGTGCCCTATATCGACCAGCAACGCAGCGATGCCGGCGCCCTGGCGCGTCTGGTACGCGCGGTGTTCGCCGAGGCCGGCTATCAGGTGGAGTTCAGCTTCTACCCTTGGGAGCGCAACGTGCTGATGCTGCAGCAGGGTGGGCTGGACGCCATCATGCCGTACAGCTGCAGCCCGCTGCGCGAGGAGTACGGGGTGTGCAGCGAGCCGCTGGTGCGCGGCGAGGTGGTGTTGTTCCACCGCCGCGACCTGGCGTTCAACTGGCAGCGCATCGAAGACCTCAAACCCTTCCGCATTGGCACCACCCTCGGCTATTCCTACGGCCCGCAGTTCGACCGGGCGGCGCAGGCCGGCGTGCTGCAGATCGAGCAGAGCAGCAAGGAAGACACCAGCTTCCGCCTGCTGGAGCTGGGGCGCATCGAGCTGCACCCCCAGGATCGGGCGGTGGGTTACGCGATGCTGCGTCGCCTGTACCCGGGCAAGATGCCCGTGGCGATTACCCACCACCCACGCTACCTGAATACCGAGCCGCTGCGCCTGTTGTTCCGCAAGGGCGACCCGCCGGCGCAGGAGCTGCTGCGCCTGTTCAACGCCGGCCTGCAGCGCTTTGCCGAGCGTGGCGAGCTGAAGCGCTTGCAGGAAGCGCTGTATTCCGGCGATGCCGATAGTTGGCGGGTGGCAAAACAGCCTTAGCGGCTGGCCAGCTCGCGCATGCGTTGCAGTACGGCATTCAAACCGTTGCTGCGTGAAGGGGAGAGCTGGCGGGCCAAGCCGAGCTGGTTGAACCAGTCGGCCAGATCGAGTTGCTGCAGCTCGGCGCCATCCAGGCCGTCGACCCTGGCCAGCAGCACGGCGAACAGGCCGCGAAGCAGGCGGGCGTCGCTGGTGACACGAAAGTGCCAGCTGGTGCTCTGGCGTTGGCCGACCAGCCACACCTGGCTCTCGCAACCGTTGACCCGATTGGCTTCGCTGCGCTCGGCATCGCTCAGCGGTTGCAGGCGCTCGCCCCACTGCATCAACAAGCGTGCGCGCTGTTCCCAGCCGGGGCAGGCGGCGAAGGCGTCGAGCGCCTCCTGGGCTGTGCTCGGCAGGCTCATCGCAGCAGCTCCAGGCTGTTATCGAGGGCGGCGAAGAAGCGCGCGAGGTCGACGCCGTCGTTGTATAGGCCGAGCGATACGCGGATCGCGCCGGGCAGGCCCAGGCTTTTCAGCAGTGGCATGGCGCAGTGGTGGCCGGCGCGCACGGCGATGCCCTGTTCGGTGAGCAGGTGGGCCAGGTCGGCGCTGTGCACCCCGGCCACGGTGAAGCTGGCCAGGGCCACTTGCGGTTCGCCGAGCAGGCGAATGCCGTCGCGGGCGGCCAGGCCGGCGAGCAGCTGGGCATGCAGCGCGGCCTCGTGGCCGGCCACGGCCGCCTGGTCCAGGCTGGCGAGGTAGGCCAGGCTGGCGCCGAGGGCGATCACGCTGGAGATGGCCGGCGTGCCGGCTTCCAGGCCCAACGGCGCGGCGCGGAAGCGTGACTGCTGGTAACCCGCTTCCAGCACCATCTCGCCGCCGAACTGCCAGTGGCGCAGCTGGGCCAGCGCCGTGCTGCGCCCATAGAGCAGGCCGACGCCATCCGGGCCGTAGAGCTTGTGGCTGGAACAGGCATAGAAGTCGCAGCCCAGCGCCTGCACATCATGGCGGCCGTGGACCACGCCCTGGGCACCATCGACCACGGTCAGAGCGCCTTGCGCCTGGGCCAGGGCGAGCAGCTCGCGCAGTGGCTGCCAGCGGCCGAGCACGTTGGACAGCTGCGCCACCGCCAGCAGGCGGGTGCGCGGGCCGATCAGCGTGGCCGCCTGCGCCAGGTCGATGCTGCCTGCGGTGTCCAGCGGCAGTATCACCAGCTTGAGTGCCCGGCGCTGCGCCAGCTGCTGCCACGGCAGCAGGTTGGCGTGGTGTTCCAGGGCGCTGACGACGATTTCGTCACCCGATTGCAGCAGGTGTTCCAGGCCATAGGCCAAGAGGTTGATGGACTCGGTGGTGCCACGGGTGAAGATGATTTCCTCAGGCGCGGCCGCATTCAGCCAGCGCGCCGCACTGGCACGGCTGTCTTCGAAGGCG
This sequence comes from Pseudomonas sp., assembly GCA_051646165.1. Taxonomy (GTDB): domain Bacteria; phylum Pseudomonadota; class Gammaproteobacteria; order Pseudomonadales; family Pseudomonadaceae; genus Aquipseudomonas. The sequence goes on from JBOFCR010000054.1 coordinate 21,022, forward strand.
CGGGTGGCGCGCTCGCCCGGCAGGTGCTGGGCGCGGTGCACGTTGGCCGCGCCGCTGGCGTAGTAACCGAGCAGGCTGTCGAGCATGGCCTGCGGCTTCTGCGCGGTGGCGGCGCTGTCCAGGTAGGTCTGGCCTTCGGCGGCGAGGGCCTGGATGCCGGGAAAGTCGGCGCGCCAGGGGGAGTTCAGGGGCATGGGCTTCGGCACGGCGGAGGAATGGGTTGAGTATAAATAAACAAGCCGGGCAATGGCCCGGCTTGTGTCTGACGCGCAGTGCTTAGTTGTGCGCGTGCAGTGCTTCGTTCAACTCGATCGCGGTCTTGTTGGTCTTGCACTCCACCGCGCCGGTCTGCGAGTTGCGGCGGAACAGCAGGTCCGGCTGGCCGGCCAGGTCGCGGGCCTTGAGTACCTTGACCAGATTGTTCTGCTCGTCGAGCAGGGCCACCTTGGTGCCGGCGGTGATGTACAGGCCGGACTCCACGGTGTTGCGGTCGCCCAGCGGGATGCCGATGCCGGCGTTGGCGCCGATCAGGCAGCCTTCGCCAACGCTGATGACGATGTTGCCGCCGCCGGACAGGGTGCCCATGGTCGAGCAGCCACCACCCAGGTCAGAACCCTTGCCGACGAACACGCCGGCGGAGACGCGGCCTTCGATCATACCCGGGCCGGCGGTGCCGCCGTTGAAGTTGACGAAGCCTTCGTGCATCACCGTGGTGCCTTCACCGATGTAGGCACCCAGACGCACACGGGCGCTGTCGGCGATACGCACGCCGGCCGGCACCACGTAGTCGGTCATTTTCGGGAACTTGTCCACCGAGAACACTTCCAGCAGCTCGCCCTTCAGGCGTGCTTCCAGCTGGCGCTCGGCCAGTTCGGCGAGGTCGACGGCGCCCTGGCTGGTCCAGGCCACGTTCGGCAGCAGCGGGAAGATGCCGGTCAGGTTCAGGCCGTGCGGCTTGGCCAGGCGATGCGAGAGCAGGTGCAGCTTGAGGTAGGCCTCGGGAGTGGAGGTCAGCGCGGCGTCGTCGGCCAGCAGGGTCACCACCAGCGGGCGGGTGCTTTCGGCCAGGCGGGTGAGCAGGGCAGCCTGCAGCGGGTCGATGGACTTGAGGGCGACAGCCAGTTCGCCGGCCTGGTTGTTGCTGATGGCGATGGCCTGGTTGCCGCCGCTGTAGCCCAGCTTGGTGGTAACGGCAGCGACCAGCTCAACGGCCGGGTTGAGCAGGGGCTGGGCGTAGAACACTTCCAGCCAGTTGCCCTGGCGGTTCTGGGTGCCGACACCGAAGGCGATGCTGAAGAGGGTGGTGGACATGTCGATTTCCTTAATTACCAATCAGAGAAGGCGCGCGGCGTCAGGCCAGCGCGGCGGCATAGAGTTCAGGCTTGAAGCCGACCAGGGTGTGGTTGCCCAGGTCGAGTACCGGTCGCTTGATCATCGACGGCTGCGCCAGCATCAGCTCGATGGCCTTGGCCTGGTCGAGATCGGCTTTCTGTGCGTCGTCGAGTTTGCGGAAGGTTGTCCCCGCACGGTTGAGGACGATCTCCCAGCCGTGCTCGTCGCACCATTTCTGCAGGTTGGCGCGGTCGATGGCGGAGGCTTTGTAGTCATGGAGGCTGTAGCTCACACCGTGCTCGTCGAGCCAGGTGCGGGCCTTCTTCATGGTGTCGCAGGCTTTGATGCCGTACAGCGTAATAGTCATGGTCACAGTCCTTTGACGAAGGCGCGGATGCGCTCGGCCGCTTCGATGCATTCGGCCAGCGGCGCGACCAGAGCCAGGCGCACGCGGCCGGCGCCGGGGCTGACGCCATCCACTTCGCGCGACAGGTAGGAGCCGGGCACCACGGTGACGTGCTCGCGGGCGAACAGCTCGCGGGTGAAGGTCTGGTCGTCCACCGGGGTTTTGGCCCACAGGTAGAAGCTGCCGTCCGGACGTTGCACGTCGAGCACGCCGCCGAGGATATCCAGCACCGCGTCGAATTTCTCGCGGTACAGGGCGCGGTTGGCGCGCACGTGGATCTCGTCGTTCCAGGCGGCGACGCTGGCCAGCTGGGTTTGCACCGGCATGGCGCAGCCGTGGTAGGTACGGTACAGCAGGAAAGATTTCAGAATGTCGGCATCGCCGGCGACGAAGCCCGAACGCAGGCCCGGCAGGTTGGAGCGCTTGGACAGGCTGTGGAATACCACGCAGCGTTTGAAGTCGCTGCGGCCCAGCTCGGCGCAGGCGGTGAGCAAGCCGGCCGGAGGGTTGGCTTCGTCGAAGTACAGCTCGCTGTAGCACTCGTCGGCGGCGATCACGAAGTCGTACTGGTCGGCCAGGGCAATCAGCTTTTTCAGCTGATCGAGCGGGATCAGCGCGCCGGTGGGGTTGCCCGGCGAGCACAGGAAGAGGATCTGGCAGCGCTGCCAGATGTCGGCCGGCACGGCGTCGAAGTCCGGGTTGAAGCCGTTGTCTTCCAGGCACGGCAGGTAGTGCGGCGCAGCGCCGGCCAGCAGGGCCGCGCCTTCGTAGATCTGGTAGAAGGGGTTGGGGCTGACCACCAGGCCGCCCACGTCGCGCTGCACCACGGTCTGGGTGAAGGCGAACAGCGCCTCGCGGGTGCCGTTGACCGGCAACACGTGGCGGGCGGCATCCAGCCAGCCGGCTGGCACCTTGAAGCGGCGCTCGCACCAGGCGGCGATGGCTTCGCGCAGGGCCGGGATGCCCAGGGTGGTCGGGTATACCGCCATCTGGTCGAGGTTGGCGCTCAGCGCTTCGGCGACGAAGGCCGGCGACTTGTGCTTGGGTTCGCCGATGGACAGGGCGATCGGGCGCTTGTCGGCGGGCGGCTGCGCGCCGGCGAGCAGGGCGCGCAGTTTCTCGAAGGGGTAGGGCTGCAGCTGGGTCAGGGCGTGGTTCATGGTGTCTCTTCGGGCGCTTGCGGGCCGGACGCGTGGCG
>JBOFCR010000100.1:0-4559 GCA_051646165.1 Pseudomonas sp.
GACATATGAAATTTCTGAGTTGACATTTCTGCGAACAGAGAAAGCACCGCAAGATACGGAGTAATACTTTGGCGGCGGCAGCAGCTTAACCCCGGCACAGGAGAAATGAAGTCCCGCCTCAGCATCACTGAAAAACAGCCCTTCATGCAACGAAAGGTCCAGCGCCTGCCCCCAAGAATGCAATATCACTATATGCCTCCAAGAATCTCATCAAGGCTTTCAAAAAATTTTGCCTCTTCCAAAGAGAAATCATCCGCCTTACGCCCCATCGCCCTAGCAACATACTCTCGTAGGCGCGTATCGTCTTTCATTTTCTCCCTAACAGCTTTTTTCAAACTTTCGCGATCTATTTTCGGATCAGGGAACTCCCAGCGGATCTTACCACCATCCTCAACTCTATTTTTCATTGTGGTAATAACATCTTTCATGAGCTGTCCAGGAGCACCATCTGTATTATCTTTTTTCAAAAAAGGGGACAGATTTATTTTCCGGATATATTTTCCGATTTCATTCCCCGCCACGCGGCCGCCCCTGAGCACGCACCTCAATACGCTTACCGATCAATTGCTCAACTTCCTCGATAAACCTAGTGTTGCCCGTAAGTTGCCCACGCTGCAATGCATTACGAATGGTCTGCCACTCCAGCGTATCGACAGCCTGAGCGACAAACGACCGGTAGCGCTGCCGCCTTGCCTGCTCATCAGCACCCAACGCCAGATAGCAAGGATCGCTGTCCAGCCAACCTCCCCCTTCCATCCGCTGCCTATAGCTTGACCAGGGATAGTCACCGGCATCAGCCGCCATCCTGGCCCGCACAGGGTTGAGCTCGATATAGCGACAGCAGGCCAGAAGATAAGTATCGGACTGCACCACGCTGGACTTGTAGCGGCTCTCCCATAAGGTTCCGGAGCGCCCTTCCAGCCGATTCCGATAACGCGTCATCCGCGCTGCCAGCGCCTTCATCAACTGCCCCAGGCCTGTCGCAGCATCGGGTTGCAACAGCAGATGCACATGATTGGTCATCAGGCAGTAGGCGTAAACCTTGACCCCGAAGACCTGTTTCAGCTCGCGCAAATCAGCCAGGTAACGCTCATGATCCTCGCGCTGCACAAACACCACCTGCCGGTTATGGCCGCGCTGCACGATATGGTGTGGATAATTCGGTAAAACCACGCGTCCCATCCTGGGCATGACAAGGTTCCTTCCTTGGCAAAGAGACTGAGCCTGGCAGGAGCTTGCCAGACATTAGCAAGGCTATGTAGCTGTTACGTGTTGCTTGATCGAACGAGTGACAGCCTGAGCCCGGCAGTCGCCTGCGCCATGCCCCCCCGCCTACGCGGGAGAGATAAATATATCTGCCCCCATTTCCCAATGAACAGGCGCCCGGCCCACACCCTTAGCCACGACAGCCAACCAATAACGGCCCAAAAACAAGAACCCCGGCATAGGCCGGGGTTCTTGTCAGCTCAGGCGATCGCAGTCGCCGTGCTACTTACTTGTCTTCGTTGCGCTGGTGCTTGAAGAACACCCCGTTGTCACCGAACGCCGAAGCGATCGGCGGCGAAGTCAGCTCCAGCTCGCCGATCTTCACCGCACTGGTGCGGCGCTGCTGGGCGTAACTGCGGCTGGTGGACGGGATGATGGAGGTCTTGATCTCCATCGAGGTGGCATACACGTCATACAGCTTGGTCCCGGCCGCCAGGGTGGTCAGGTCCGTGCGGAAGTCGTGCGCTGTGGTAGCGAAACGATTGCGCAGCTCGCTCTTCGGTACGAAGAAGACCTGCGTCGGTGCCTTGGGCGTGCTCACTGCCTGGCCGAACTGGGTGACCTTGGCGAAATCGTCCAGGCGCAGCAGGGTCGGCTTGAGGCTCACCAGCGAGAACAGCAGCGTGGTACCCAGGGTGTCATTGGTTTCCGGCAGGACGTACTGCGACAGCTCGTTGGCGAAGAAGTTGTAGTTACTGCCTTGGCCGCTGAGGGTATAGAGCGCAGAAACGTTCTGCGAGGGCTTGCCATTGACGAAGGCTTTCCACGCCAGGCCCGGCTGGAAGCCGTTCTGAGCCGGATCGCCCGCCACCGACAGACGCAGCAGACCGTAATCGGAGCCCTGGAACACACCGGTGTAGGGGTTACCCGCCACGGCCACGAACTTGACCTTAGCCATCACGCCATTGGGGTGCATGGCCTTCTCGTAGCCAGCCGGGGCCACGTCGGTACGCTCCTGCACCTTCTTCCACAGCACCGAGCTGATCAGACCGCCGACATCCACCGGCGGAATGGCCGGCAGCTGGCCCTCTGCATACTGGGTACGCAGTGCACCGTTGACCCACAGGTTGTCCTGCTTGCCCTGCGCTGGCCAGTTCTCGTAGTCGGCCGGGATATTCAGGCCCCAGGGTTTGAAGGCGTTTTCCACGCCCACCAGGCTGCTGTCCAGCTGCGGGTTGTGGCGCTTGATCACGTCGACCATGGTGGTGTTTTCCACCCAGGCCAGGCCTTCCGGGGTGTACACCTCGGGACGGTAGTCCTTGGTGTAGAAGCGGTCGGTCATCAGGCGGCGCGAGGCGTTCATGATGAAGATCTGGAAAGCCGTCTCGCCGAAGGCGAAACCATCCGGACGCACCGTCTCGGCAAGCATGCCGACCAGGGTGTCGATCTTCTCGATATCGTTGCCGTAAATGCGCTTGAGGTTGGCCAGAGCCACCGGCTCGGTGGTCAGGTCCTCGAACTTGGTGATCGGGTTGAGGCCGATCTCGCGGCGAAACTCGTTGTAGCGCGGTACGCCACGCTCCCGATCACGCAGCACGTCGATGGTCGCCAGGTCGATGTTGCCGACCAGCGGAATCGACAGATTGCGCAGGAAGTTCGGGTAGTTGTTGAGGGTCAGCGAACCCGGGTTGGTGATACCGAAGGAGTACCACAGGCGCTCCGGATGCTCGTCGGACAACAGGCTCTCGGCATCGCGATCGCGGGTGTTCGGCAGCGGGATCGAGCGCGAGACGATGTTCGAGCCGATATCGTAGACATCCACCTTGTCACGCATCAGCGGGTGCATGCGGTAGACCGCGACGAACTCCTCGGTGAGGGTGTACGGCACGCCGTAGTTGTTCGGGTTGGCGGAGCCGACGATACCGGCCAGGGCATGGTCGATGGCCGAGCTGCCGACCTCATCACCAGTGATGCCGAGAATGCGCAGGACGAAGGAGTTGGAGCTGGCCAGATCCTCCTGCAGCATGCGCGCCTCTTCCTGGTACTTGTCGCGGTTCGGGCCGGAACCCAGCAGGCCCCACCAGTTGGCGTACATGGCACGCTCGGTGACCGGGTTGGCAATTACCGCCGGGGTCCATTCCACGGTATGGATCTTGGCCATCAGCGCCGCGGTCACCAGACGCGCGTGGTCGTACAGCCACTGGTCGCTCTGCGTCGGGTATTTCTGCTTGAGCATGGTGGCAACAGCGTTGTGTTCCTTGGTGAACAGCTGGTGCAGCATGCTCAGGCCAACCCACCAGTTCTCGTTGACGCCGGTGATCGGCTTGCCACTGAACAGATCCTGGGGCAGCGTGCCGTCGGCGTTGATCTTCAGCTTGCCGTCGACAAAGGAGCGCACCTTGTCGTTGGCTTCCTTGCTGCTGCCGTACAGCTGCGAACCATCCCACCAGTGGGTGTTGTGGTTGCGGTAGGTCTGCGGCTTGCCCGCCTCGGCGGCGGTGCGGGTCGGGTCGAGCTGGGTGCGGCGTACCGCCAGGTTGCCGGTACCGAAGGCGTCGCCGGCCGGCAGCGGGATCTGGATCGGGTTGTTTTCGGCATTCGGGCCGTGGTCGACCCAGTCATGCACCATGAACTGGATCCAGGAGGCGGCGATGAAGTTGAGGCTCGGCGCCGGCTTGAACTCGCCGCGTGCCATCAGCACGTTACTGACTTCACGCGGGTTGGGGCTGAGCAGGGTATCGGCCTCGGTCTCGCCCTGAGTGACGGTGGGATCGACGTTGCGCCCGAAGCGGCGGTAGACCGAGCCCTCGGCAGGATTGGCGAGGATGTTACAGGTGCCGTCCTCGGTGCGTGCAGTCTGGCTGCGCGCGTCACAGGTGATGGTGGCGTTGGCCGCCGGCAGGTTGTCGACGTCGAACAGGTTTTCCTTGAACAACACATCGCGTTCGAGCGCGAGCGTGATCAGGCCGGCATAAATGCCCAGGGTGCCGAGCTTGACCAGGCTCGGCCATGTGACCCAAACAGACATGGCTATATCTCCCGATTTTTCTTGTATTAATTACGGATGGGGAGCCGGTTTTTCCGGCTGCCGGGAGAGTAGGAACTTGCGCGCCCCCCTCCCCCCTCCCAGGGGAGGGGGGAGGCCATATTGCCTGCGCCATTCGTCGCGAGATTTGCAACCGGCGCAAAGTCTTGTGAACTGGAGCCTGTTTTAGCGTAAAGAGGACGCCGTCCCGCAGGCTTCGACAGCCTCTCAGGAAGTACGAGACTGCATGCTGAGAATGGCCTCGGTGCGATTGGCCAGATTGAGCTTCGAGTAGATGTTCTTCAGGTGCCACTTGGTGGTGGACAAG
>JBOFCR010000126.1:0-44477 GCA_051646165.1 Pseudomonas sp.
GCACTGACCAGGCCATCGCCGGGGCAGGTAGTGATCGGCACATCGATGCCGTCCTCACGGGCCATGTCGCGCAGGGCAGAAAGATAAGGGGCAGGGGAGAAGTGCTGGTCCCAGCTGCGCTCGAAATGTCCCTGGTCGCGGAAGATCTTTTCCAGGTTGAAGAAAGGCTCGAACCAGTTGTACTCGTTCTCTATGGCATACAAGATGATCGGCCCACCCTGGCTAGCCAGATAGGGCCGCACATAAGCGTTGAGTGCCTTGAAGTAGCGACGTACGGCACTGAGGTAATCGGGATCGGCGGTGCGCAGGTTGGCGATGCCATCGGCGGCGATGGCGCGTTTGCCAGAAGTGGCGGTCAGCCAATAGGGAATGCCGCCGCCATCAATTTCGTTGGTGATATAGGGCCCTGGGCGCAGGTAGACATACAGACCCAGCTCGCGGCACAGCGCGAGAAACTCGCCGAGGTTGGGCGAGCTGAAATTGAACTGGCCAGGCTCCGGCTCAATCAGGCTCCAGGGTACGTACAGGTCGACGGTGTTAAGGCCGGCTGCCTTGAAACGCTCCAGCCGATCGCGCCATTCGCCCGGCGGCAAGCGGAACCACTGCAGCGAGCCACCACGCAACAGGCTGTACTGGCCATCGATGCGGATACCCCGGGCATCGGTCTCGACCGTGGCGGCCAAGCCATGGCTAGCGGCGAACAACCCGAGCAGAACCAGCAAAGAGCTGAGTAAGTGGCGCATGCGACCTCCTTGGCAGAGGCCCGAGTGTGTGGCGTGCGCCAAGACCGGCGTCAGGCGGGACACGTCAGCAAGGCCGACCAATCAGGCTAGCGGCAACGCACGTCGAGGACGTGTTGCTGCGCAGTCGCGCCCAGTGGAAAAGTATGAGCCTGCCAAGCCGGGGTAATAAGCCTCGACGCTTGCTGGCTTGTTCCGGTCATCCTGGTGGTGTGTTTCGTCGGAATGAGATCGTGCAGAACTGCACAGGGGCTCTGCCCCAATGCCCAGCCTCAATACTTCGCATAATGGGCGCAGATTCATGGTGAATGCTGTCCGGAACATGGCGAAGCTCCGGGCGGGATTCAGCCATAATCTGCATTATGCGATGCCAGTCCCTCGACCTTCCCGAACGCCTCATTAAGCAGGCCCAGCTCTACGCCCCTGGGCGTGATCCTCTCGATGCTGTCTGCCAGATCCTCGAGGACTATCCGCGGCTGGTAGGTGAGATCCGCAAGCTCCGATCGGAGCTGGTCGACTTCAACCGCGAATCAGCCGATTTCGACGACCGCTTACAGGCCCTGCAGCAGGCCTGTCGCGCAATGCTCGATCTTTAGCAGCACAGAACACCCCTCGCGCCTGATTACCCCATAGCGGCCAGCAGAGAGCCTGTCAGGGCACTTTGCGCCCGTCTTATGAGGTCGTTTCAGGTATCCGAGGCTCGATCAGGTCGACCAAGCCCGGCGGAAGGTGCCGCCTTCTTTCAGCGGCGCGGATGGGTGGGGGTGCTGTTACACCCCCACTTCACCCCGGAATCCCATGGTCAAGACGACTCCGTACAGCCTGTTTTGGTCTCTTTAACCCAGGGGCTGTTAAGCATGATCGCCGCCGTGACCCTTGTGCCAGCGCGGAAGCATTCTTCCTTGCTGCTGTATCCGGCGAGTCGCACCTCTTGGGGCTCCCCAGGCCCGAATGAAACCAGGCTAATCACCAGTACCCAGGCTTCCATCAGTCCTTACCTAGTACCGATTCGCGGTATGCCTTCACGTCCTGGGCAGACAGCGTACTGAGGTGCTTCCAGATCAAAGCCCCCAGCAGATCGCTTTCTTTCACGTCTTCTTTCCGCTCAACGATCAGCTTGATTCGCTTGTTGTTGAGGGCTTCCACGGCCTCATCTCGCAGCCTGTAGGTCTTTGCCATGTTGCTATCACCCTGCCATCACGTGTGATTTCTGACGAACGTGATTTTTGCACGTGTTGCAATGTCATGTGTGATTCGGCTATAAATTGCCGAAACATCATTTGTGATTTGTATACGCATCACAGGTGATCTGGATTTACACGAAGGGAAGCCCATGTTTTTCGACTGGCTCGCCGTATCACAGGAACACGATCACGATCTTCCCGCCGTCACTGACGTCGTGATCGAGACGATCTGTCGCCGCACTGGTGAGCGCCTTTCTACCCGTGAGCCGATGTTCAAGCACGAAGGCAGTTGGTCGACCTCAATCACGATCAACGTCCAGGGGCGCCGCATCTTCGTTGAGGGCAACCCCAGTCGAATCGATCGCCAGGACAACCTTCTGGGCTATGCCACCATCGAGCAGTGCATCACCGTCTACAACCGCATCCTGGCCGAGTACGGCCTACCGCCTTTCACTCGCTGCACGCGTGTTTTTTTCCGCCAGGGTGAGGACGGCAGCAAGGCCGATGTTGTTTCTGACGGTGCAGTCATCCACGCCGTCCACCTGACCAGCAATCACAGCGTAGGCAAGGGCAACGTACTGGCCTACCTGCGCGGCCTTTCCAGCCAATCTATCGGCAGGAACATCGGCTACCTGTACCCCAACGGTCGCACCGTCACATGGACGCCAAAGGCCGAAGGGAAGGGCGGTCGCCTCCAGTACCGCAAGGCTTACGACAAGTCCCACGACCTGGCCGACAAGCTTCTACCCCGCGTGAAGCGTGCCTTCGGCGAAGAGTCTCCCGAATACGCCTACGTCAAACGGGTTCAGCAGTACTGCGAAGAGCAGGGCGTTGTGCGCTTCGAACAGGAACTTAAGGCGGAGTACCTCAAGCGCAAACACATGGCCTTTTGGGGCCTTTTCGATGAAGGGCAATTCGCCCAACTCCACGACGAGTTTTTAGGGGTTGATACCCGTTTGAAGGTGAACGCAATGGACATGGTTACTATTGCTCAGCAGCTGGTTATTGAAGGCATCTGCACCAACACCAAGGCCGCAAACACCACGGCCATGTATGTCCATCTGTGGATGCAGGGTCAGGCTTTTGACCTGAGCAAATCCCAGGTTCAGACCCATCGCGCACGCCTCAATCGCATCGGTATCGACATTGGTCGTCCGTGCGATCTGACTCGTTTCTCGCCGGTGATCGTCCGCGAAATTCGCGAAGTTACCCGCGTTTCCGACCTCCAATATCCCACCTGGTACAAGCGCCCTAACCACCTGCAGCAGGTGGCCGCATGAAGCGACGTATCTACCTGCGCACCCTTTGGTTTGTCGCCTACAACTGGGCGCCTCCTTTTTTCTTCGGCGCGCTGTTCGCCATGTTCATCGTTTGGTGGGACCTCGAAATGATCGTCGAGGCCTTCATGACCAGCATCAATGCAACGGTGGCCTCATGCGCACAGTGAGCTTTCAGGGTGGCCAGCTTACTGCCGGCCAGCGCCGCCAGCTCGCCTTCCAGCAGCAGACCCGCGCCGCCTTCCTCAGCCCCGTTCTTGAGCAGCAGCTGACCGATGCGCTCGCCGCTGCCGATCGCTTCAAAGAGCAGGGCGGCAAGTACGACGACCCGAACAAATTCCGCCACGACTACGCCACCAAGGGCACGCCCTGGGTCGGTGATTGTTTCGGCTTCTGAACCTGCCCGCCTGGGCATAACCACAGCGACCACCGCGCCGCTGGCACACGTAAGAGGGCAACACCATGAGCATGACCATCAAAGTCACCACCACCGGCCAATCCCGTAGCGGCATCGCTGCCAAATCGCAAAAACCGTACACCATGGCTGTCGCCTACGCGCACCTGCCGAATGTGCCTTTCCCGCAGGAATTTTCTTACTACTGCGCCGCCGCCACCGAGGTTCTTCCGGCTGGCGAATATGAGTGCGAAGTAGTCCTGTCCATCAAGGATGGCCGCATCGCCGTCGAGGTCGATCCTCGCCAGGGTCGCCGCCTCCAAGCCGCTCCAGCAGTCGTTAAAACGGCCTAAGGGGAGGGCGGCCATGATCAAGCACGGGCACTGTTTCTGCGACCTCTGCGACCTTCACCTGGGCCAGCTTTGGAACCTACCAGCTGCTGCACCTGATCTGCTGCCGCCCAGTGATTTTCGTGTCTGCGATGACTGCCATCAGGCTGCTATCGACGACGAACAGCCTCAAGTTGAGGCTGCTTAAACATGGCACTTTCAACCGTTCTAACTTGCGCTGCGTTTACAACTTCGGGCAATGGGGAAGTAATTTGTTCGCAAGAAAGTTGGGTTGAAACCTATGTGATTCCAGCAGACCAAGCCGCACAACTGGAATTAGTTTTAAACGGCGGCATCGATCCCGCGATCTTCTTGCAGTACTTCACCGCAACAATAGTGCTGTTCTGCATCGGTTTCGGGGTCGGCTTAATCATTTCAAACGTCCGTAAAATCAAGAGTATCTGACTATGAAAAAGTTCTTCGCTGTAGGTTCCGCCCTGGTTGTTTCCTCGTTCGCCACAGTTTCGGCTTTCGCTGGCGATGTGGCTGATGCTGCCGCTCCGCACCTCGCCGCCGCTCAAGCAGACGGTGAGTCCACCGGTGGTCTTGTGGTAGGCGTTGTCTGCGCCCTGGCCGTTGTCGGCGTGATTATCGCGCTCGTTCGCAAGGTCTGATGGTAACGCTCCTGAGCGCCCTGATTGGCGTCCTGATGGCCGCCACGCTTGTTCAGGGCATACGGACTTCGGAATATCTGTAACGCCCATCAGGGTTCAGGAGGAGGGGGCTTAGCCCCCTTTTTTTATGCGCATTACCTCCCTATTTCTAACGCTTTTATATTCAATTTTATTATCTCTATTGTTTCAGAATTCCTTATTTGCGGCTGATTACACTTGGAACGTTCGATCCCAAAATACTGGAACAGCGGATATTGTTAAGGGCGCCTCGTCTGCATCTTCTGCTTGCGATAATGCTGCCATTTATGAGACTTCCGCTACCCGTGCATATCCTGGTGTTTTTACAGTAGTGTCTATTTCAAAGGTGAGTGATACATTGTTTACATGTGTTCTTCACTATAAGCGAAATAACAGCTCAGTAAATGCTAACAGTAATTATTCGGTTGTACGTTACGGGGAGTCTTGCCCTTCAAGTTATATCTATAATGCTCAAACTGGTTCTTGTGATGGTGATCCTTGTTTGCCAACTGCCGGTCAGATTGTTATCTCTGAGCACAGTTTTCGCACCTTAACGGCGGAAGGTAACCCAGATATTGACCCGCCTGTTTCTATTTGCAGTGACAAATGTCAGTACACGCACACATTTAATCCGTTCACTGCTCAGCGTGACGGGAAGCGCCCTGATCAAATGCTTGGGAAGTTTGAATACAAGGGTAACGGTATGTCATGCACTGGTGGCTCTGGTGGCTCTAACTTCGATCAGCCAGCCTCTAAGCCTCCAATGTCTCCTGAGCCGGTCTCTATTAAAGACTCCGACTGCTCTCAATGGACTACAAACGCTAATGGCGTTTCTTCTAGGTCGTGCCTAACAACTGATTATTTTAATGAGCCTGGACTTGTTAAATGCACGACCGGCGGCGGCAGTATGACTTGCGCTGTGTCAACTCCAGCGCCTTATTCAAAAGATACTTCTAAGAATGAAACAACGACGAAAACAACGAATGCTGATGGCTCGACCAAAACCGACACATCGAGTACCACGACGACCACTACTTGTAAGGGTGTGAAACCGTGTTCTACCACCGGTAAAACTGAAACCTCCACAACGGGCACGAACGCAGACGGTACCCCGGGCGACACCACTGAAACCTGTACAGGCAAGGCTTGCTCGGAAGACAACGGCTCAGAGGCCGAGGGTGAGGAAGAGGGTGAGGAAGAGGGCGAAGGCGAATCTCCAACGTTTACGCCTATCGCCAAGCCTGCTGACACTGGTTCTTTCGAGGATGCAAATGCTGATTGGGATCAAAAGATAGCCGAAGCAAAAGACGACATTAAAGACAAGGTTCAGCGCCTGGGCGATGAGTTTGCCGGTGGCGTTAGCTTGGGCTCTGGTGGTGGCAGTTTGTATTGCGGTGACTCTGTTGAAGTCCTGGGCCAGCAGATAAAGATGTGCCTGAGCGATTATTCCCAGCAACTTTCGCTATTCAGTTACATGGTCTTGTTCATGGGCGCGCTGATCGCGCTTTACATTGTCTTTAAGTGAGGTGGGTTATGGACTTTGGTTTTATTGCGGACTTCTTCACAGGCATAAACGACTTTGTTTCCTACGTCTGGGACTTCATGCAGAGCGGTATCTACCAGTTCTTTAAAGACCTCCTGGTCACCATCACTAAGGCGCTGATCTGGTCGTATTTGCAGGCAACAATCTTTTTCTTGGACGTGGCTTATACCGTTGTCCAGGAGATTCTAGAGGACGTTGGTGTTACCCAGCAGGTGCAAAGCATGTACGGGCAAATTCCTGCCGATGTTCGTTCCACACTCGCCTTCTTTAATGTTCCCCAGGCGCTGACCATGATCTTCTCAGCATTCCCCACGCGCTGGGCCTTAAAGTTCGTTCCTTTCTCGGGTAGTTAATATGGCTATCAAACTTCACCACGGCCCGAACGGGTCTTACAAAACCTCTGGTGCTGTTTGGGATGATGCTGTGCCAGCAGCGAAAGCCGGGCGCTTAATCATTACGAACATTCGCGGAATGTCTGAGGATAGGTTTCGCCGCTTGTTTCCTGATTTGCCCGATTCTTTCGAGCTGGAATATATCAACCACGAAACTCAAGAGGGCATGGATCGAATCCGTACTTGGTTCCAGTGGGCGCCTCGCGATGCCTTTCTTATCTTCGACGAAGCCCAATCACTGTTTCCAAAGAAGTGGACTGACAAATTCCTAGAGCGGTTTGATTATCCTGGCGGCCTCGATGCTGCTAATGCTGCGGATCGCCCCTTCAACTTCCTCGACGCCTGGACGCGCCATCGTCATTGGAACTGGGACGTTATTTTGACCACGCCGAACATTAAGTATGTGCACGAGGAAATTCGGCAAACATCCGAAGCCGCTTATCAGCATTCCAACTTAATGCTCCTGGGCCGCGCTCTGAAATTCCTTGTTCAGAAAGATTACAAAGAAGCCATGCACAGCGCCCAGGAGAACAAGGCGCCTGCGGATGGTTCCACCATCGTTGCCTTGCGCAGCATTGATAAGCGAGTGTTCAAACTCTATGACTCAACAGCGACCGGAAAACACCGCGACACAATGGCCGGCAAAAACGCGCTGGCTTCTCCCAAGGTCATGGTTCTACTCGGAATCATGGCTGCTGTTTTCGGCGTGCTGTACTACCGCAACGGCGGCTCCATTTTCCATGTTCCGCTTTCTGCTCAGGAGGGTGGTAAAGCCCCTGTTTCGGCGCCTGCTGCCGTCGCTCCTGCGCCTGCTCCTGTGGCTCGGCCTGATGATCGTGATGCTCAAAGCGTGTCGAGCGATCCTGTAGGGCCCGAGCTGACGGATCCATTTCGCGACTTCTCGATAGCGATCAAGGCCGGTATCAACACCGAAACCAAGGGGACGATTTACCTGTTCCAGCTGACCCAGGGTGATAACAGTTTTGAGCAGTCTTCTAGGGACATGGCCAATGCCGGGTATCGCATCCGTTCGCGCAGCACGTGTGCGGCAGACCTGCTTTATGACGGGGAGGTACGGACGATTGCTTGTTCTGGTCAACCAGCTGCTGCCGAGCGAGCCGCGAAGCGGCTCGGTTCAGAGCGACAAGGGTCGCTCGGCAGCAGCCCAACGGTTACCGTCGTTGAGGACAACAGCCGTTTGCCTCGAACCTTGCCGGTCGAGAGCTACACGAGGAAGTGACCAAAATATCGCAAGCCATTGATTACTAAGGGAAAGCAAATCTTAGGCTTCGCATAATGTATATTATGTTAAACCAGGTGCTATGACCTAAATGTTCATGAGAATCCTAAGACACTGATTCGCTTTCGCGGAAGGCAATCTGGAACTTTTGGCCGGATACGACCTGCTTTTTGATGGTTTTGGAAGGCAATGTGGAACTTCTTCGGGGTTTTGGAAAGCAATGTGGGACTTCACTCTCAAGGCTAGTGCAAAGCAGTTTAACGGCTCGTCCCGGAGTAGCTCCCCATTTCCGATCGCTGCCACCCTCCGGTATCGATGAAGCCTGAGCAATCTGCGTGGCTTGTGATTGGCTGAATGTGAAACCAATACCAGTTCACTGCGCCTATCTGATCGAGTTGGCCAGTTTGCAGGCCCGAGGTGCATGCACTTGGGCAATGCCTGAAAAGCATCACAGCTGTTCTTCTGACCAAGTTGTAGCGGCTGGCTTGCGCGCTCCGCTTGCTCTTAAAGCGAGCATCTGGCCAAGCACGCAATGACGGCACCTGGCCTCCCTAGTCCCACGTACTCCTTGCCAAAGGATCCGTCAGGGCCTACCAAATACCAGCTTTTCACGAATCAAGTTGAACAACTCTGCTTGGTAAACGGCGTCGACCAGGGCGTCGTGATTGCCCGAGCTTTCAGGGTTCACAACTTTCTCAATCTCGCTGGAGCGAGTCGATTTCCAGGCGCAGTCGGAGGCACCGAAGTACATCGACTTGATGTCGAGTGCTGCGATGCCGAAGGGATTCTCGCCCAAGAACAGATGGAAGTAGTAATTCACGAAGCTCCAGTCGAAGGAAGAGTTGAACCCTACGAACACTACTGTTTGGCCGGCATCAGCTAGTGACTCCACCCATGCCTTGAACTGCACCATCGCCTCGATAGGCTCCAGGCCCTCTTCGCGAAGCCTCTCAAGTGACAACCCTGTGACCTCAAGGGCAGCAGGCACAAACTCTTGAGATATAGGCTTCAGCAAGCAAGAGAACTGCTCAGCCGGATTCGACGCCAAGCACGCGCCGATCGACAGCATGCTGTACTTGCCAGGAATCGGGCCCGATGCCTCGATGTCGACCGATACGAAAATTTCTTTTTCGGCTTTCATAACTACTCCGTTTGAGCTGGTCTCTGGATGGCAACCACGATTACCACTACCAGACACCAAAACCCTGGAAAGATCACTGTGCCAGTCGGTGAAGCGTTTGAGCCGAGTCCCCTCCTCCGAGCCCATCAAACGATCTGCCGCTTACTTATCTTCCATGACCGGAGATGGCCGCATCGCCAAAATCGAGTCGGTCAGATCTTTGAAACTCAGCGGACGATTAGGGAAGGCTTTCGCCATTGCCGTAGGGTACAAGCGAGTCCGAATATCGGAATATGTCCAGGCTGGCTGACCATTCCGCTCCCCGGTGGCGGCTGCCAAATCACTCAGTTGCTTGTCCGAGAGCCCCAAGCCCTCGAGATCCATGCTGAACAGCTCTTTCCGCTCAGTAGCGTCTGGGCGAGTGAACTCTTCAACGATGGCTGCACGACGGCGAAGTGCTGCGTCCAAAACTGAAAGTCGGTTAGTGCACAGGATCACTACGATCCGACCGCCATATTTGCGCAATTCATCCACGCCTTGGATCAAGGTGTTTACAGCCACCTTATCTTCGTGGTGGCTCTGACTTTGCGAGCGGGAAGCTGCGATCGAGTCGCCTTCGTCGATGATGAGAATCGCCCTGCGCTTTTTGCCTGCTGCCTCGACAACCTCTGCAAAAGCTTGGGTCAAAAGCGTGCCCATCTCGCCAACCTTACCGGAGCCGCGGACTCGATTGCTCAGCTTGAACAGCACCGAGTCCTCCGCGCGTGAGTCACGGACGATACGGTTAGCAATGCACTCCGCTGTCGCTGTCTTCCCGGTACCGACGTCGCCATGGAAGATCACCAGGGGGTACTGATCGGCAACCAGGTTGCAAATCGGCAGCACGCTTTTATGGTGCACCTTGCTCCACTCGGACAACTGGCCCTGATTCAGCAACAGCTGGAGCTGGTTTTGCACACGCTCGTAGCGACCCGCAAACCCGAGCAACACTTTTTCACGCTCAGTCAGCTGGGCTTCCGGCAGTTCAATCGCCGAGTCAAAGACGCTGTTGTTGCTCATCGGGTGTAGTCCTTCCGTTCCATGCCGTAGCCGTTGCTAGAGTATTCGCGACCACCGCTTTGGGTTAGCTGAGAGTGGCTAATGTCGTCGTAAGAGGTCGTCCAGTTGATTTTCAACTTGCCAGACATTTTCTCCCGCGCTTGCTGGGTGTAACTGTCGTTGTAGGACAGAACGATCCGCAGGTGCGCCCCCTGAACCTTCGGCCAGCGTGCATCACCTGGGCGCTGGTTGGCCAGGGAGCCAGACTCGTTGACATAGAACCGGGTGGCCTTCTGCTCTACCCCATGACTAAGCAAAGTGAGGTCCGCAAACTTGAGGTAGCCATTCTTGGCCAGCAGCTCAATGTCATTTGCCCACTCTTTTGCTTTCACCTCAGTCACAGCTTCGCTGCTCGACGCGATCATCAGGAGGTCGGCAGTGATCCGCCGCACGACCGCTTCGATGTCAGTGGTGGTGTAGGTAGTGGTTTGAGTGGCGCTGTAGCTCATGCTGCGTCCTCGACTTTGAAGCCCTTACCGAACAGCTCTTTCCAGATTTCGAAGTCGTCCTCCACCGATGCGAAATGCGCGGTCTCCCACGACTCCTCGGCAAGCTGAACGATCTCCTTGCGCTCTTCTTCAGTGATCCGGCTCGCAACGTTGTTCGTGTCGCATACCGGGTCGATGATTACGACCGTATCGGAGAAGTTGGGAACCCGCTTGTTCTCGGGAAACTTGATGACGTCCTTGAGCCCTGAGTCCGCAATGTAGAGGAGGAAGTCACGGAAGCGCTTTTCCAGCGAGCCGGTCTTCCCTTTAATCTCGAGGACGTGAGCCATGATCAGCTCGATGTGGAAGGATTTGAGCGGCACCTCCTTCCAGGTACGCCAGCGCTTGGCCAGGCGCACCAGGGTGCGGAAGTCCGGATCTTCGTCCTTCCGAACCTTCACGAAGTTCACCTGGCACGGTGCGCAGGTTTCAGTTTTCGAGCCATCAATCCGGTCGAACTGCCAGCCGTAGCTTTCCTTGTTCGGATTTTCGATGACCGGAACGATATCGACCTCAAGCCCGGTACCCACGAAGGTGACCTTTGCTGCCTTGCGCTGGATTTCAAAGTCTTCAACAGACTTGTTCGGGTACAGGTTGATCAGGGCATCGTAGATTTTCTGGCTGAGAGTCGCGAAGGTTTCTTCATCAACCTTCTGGCCGCTGATGTAGAAAACCACGTCGACGTCGGCAGGGTTCTGAGCGTTGGGCCGTAGGATGGTGTGCTTGGCGAAAGAGCCGGCCTTCACCACCTTCTTGATGGTGATCTTGTCCTGCTTCTTCAGGCTGTCCTTCAACGCTGCGATCAGGCGGTCGACCTGGGCGTTGTAGGTCTCCCGCTTGTCCTTCGGCAAGCGCAGCACGTTACTGTCGTAATACTTGATCTGTGTGTTGGTGAGTGGCATCTGCCATCCCCTCCTAGAAATGTTGTGTTAGTCGCAAAGCCTCCCTACCAGCAGCTACACCACATGCCGACGGATGAGATGGCGCGGCCACTCGAGCACCAGGCCCGAATCGCCCTTACGGCTCGCTGCATTTCAACCTCCCCGCACCATCCGAAGATCCGTCCAGGAAAATTGCGAACCGTAGCTCGCTAGCGTATTATTACTATACGCATAGTTTTTATATGCAGTCTAATTTTTATACGCTATCGGGGTTCGATCATGACAAACGAGTCCAAACCCACGGACGACCAACCCACCAGCAAGGGACGGCAAGGAGCACGTTGGGGCCAGGAACGTCGGTTGGAGTTCATCGACTATCGACTGCGGTGGGATGGCCAGATCAACCGCAGCAGCCTCACTGACTTCTTTGGCATCTCGGTGCCCCAAGCTTCGCTGGACATTACCGAGTACGCGAAGCTTGCCGAGAACAACCTGGAGTACGACACCCGGGCCAGGGTTTACAGGGCTACCGAGTCATTCAAGGCGGTTTTCAAGTCGAGTGCTGTTGAGCGCTACCTCGAAGACCTACTTCGCGTAGCGGTACAGCCAGAGGTGCCATATGGCAGCTTCTTAGGCTGGCAATCGCCTGTTGCGGGCGTTCCTAAGCTGGGTCGACGTCTCAATGCAGACGTTGTTGGGGAAATCCTTCGCGCGATTCGAGAGAAGGGTTCGGTCGAGGTCTTTTACCAGTCCATGACAGACCCGGAGGGCGGTGAGCGAAAGTTGTCTCCTCACGCCTTGGTGCATGACGGTAACCGCTGGCATGCCCGGGCGTACTGTCACAAGCGTGAAGCCTTCCGAGACTTTTCTTTGACCCGTATCAAGCGCTGCAGCTATGCAGGTCCCGATCGGGAGCGTGCTCCAGAAGACGACGCCTGGAACACTATGGTAGATGTCGCTCTAACCGCACATCCAGACCTCAGCCCAGTCAAGCGCCTACTGATCGAAAGCGATTACCTCATGGAAAATGGCGAGATGCACATCGAGTGCCGTCAGGCACTGCTGATGTACCTCTTGTTCCAGCTTAACCTGACAGAAGATCAGGCGGGCCAAAAACCCGAGGTCATCCAGGTTGCCCTTAAACATCCAGAGGAAATACGGGCCTTGCTCAAGTATTAACACCTAACACTCAACACCTCAGCTACCGGAATTGTCACGATGGCAAACCTTGAAAATGAATTCATTCTGATTGCAGGCAGCATCTCCAAGAAAACAGAGAAGGCCTCGATCGACCTCGCGCACGACTTCACTCGCGCGGTGACCAAAAGCATCTTGGCCGCAAAGGGTGGCCTGGTCGTCTACCTAGCTGGTCTACCCACCAATGAGGCTGGAGATGCGCTGACCTTCGATTGGACGGTGGTTTACGAGGCGGAGAAGCTGTTGGCTGAGTACGCCCCTGCCCGCCAGCTGAAGATCGTTACCTCGCAGTTGGCCATGCGGGACAAAATGACGCTCGAGCAACGGACTCTCATCCGCCGACTCTCTGCTGAAAATTTCGCGGAGATCGTCTACATCGAGGATGACCTGGTCACCGGCGGAAATATCGGTGATGAACAAGTGGAAGTGGCAACCGCTATGATTGCCTTGGGTGGTGGTAAGGGCGTCTCTGACCGGGCCCGTAAGATGCGCAAACGGAAGCTTCCGGTGCTGCCATTTGACCTGCGGCTCGGTGGCTTCAGCGAAGATGGCGAAGGCGCACGCGGTCTGCGAGATGCCTTCTTCAAGGAGCCTCTCATGATGTTCCACTTCACTGGCGAGCAAGTGAAGGGACGCCTGGACAGCATGTCTCTGCAGGAGCCGCTCTATAGCCTGGACAAGCTGGCAGAGCTGTCCGTTGGGCTCTTCCAAGCTGAAATTGAGGCCAGAGAAGCAGCACGCTCTCCCGATCTCTTGGTCATCACGGCCATCGCCATTGAGCTCGCCGCCGCGAAAAAGGTGTTCGGTATCGGCGAGGATGTACCTGCTCGCTACTCCAAACATGGCATTCATTTCTGGCCTGTAACGATCCAGCGAGCGGACGGCCCTCTTTCATGTGTAGTTGCCTCTCTCGGCAACGCTGGCAACGTCAATGCGAGCGCCATCACCACACTCCTGTTGTCAGAGCTAAACCCCAATAAGGTTCTGATGATGGGGATCGCGGGCGGACGTCGTAAAAAATTGAGCCTCGGCGAAGTCATTTTGTCCGAGCGCGTCGTGTACTACGAAGGGGCAGCAGCGCACGCTGGCGGCAAGATTGCGCTACGGCCAGAGATGCAACGACCAGGGCTTTCCACCCAGCAAGATCTCAATGCTTACTTCGCAACCGCCTCTCTGCCTGATCGTCTGCAAGAGCGTGCGGAGAAGCTGGGCTTCGCGATCCCGGTAGAGTCCACCGCGGGGGACGTTGCAGCAAGGCTGATGGTATCGCCAGCAACCATTGCCTCCGGCGAACTACTCATTCGAGACCCAGAGGTCTTCGAAAGTTTCCAAGGCATTCACGACAAAGCACTGGTAGCTGAGATGGAAGCTTACGGGGTATTCGACGCCTGCGAAAAGCAGAACGTGCCCGTCTTGGTCGTCCGAGGAATCAGCGATTACGGAGACACGACTAAGGACAATACCTTCCACAGGGTAGCGTCCGAGGCTGCAGCCATTGTGACCCTTGATTACGCCACACACGGGTGGAGCCGAAGGGCCATGTGATAACTGGCTCTGCACATGCAGGCACAAAGGGAGTAACTGCCATGGGAGTCTCACTCAAAGCCCCGGGCTTGTCCAAAGATCAGGCCCAAGCTGTATTGAAGACCGCGCTTAACATTCTGATGAAGTGGACCGCCTCGACAGAGCAGTCCTGCAGCATCTTGCGTGTGTCCCGCAGCACTATTGCCCGCGCCCTCCAGGGGCAGGGAGTGGAGCTGGACAGCGATCAACTGGAGCGGGCCAGCATCGTTCTGAACTGCCATGCTGCCCTGTGGTTGGTGTTTGACAACCCGGAGAACGTCTATGGCTTCCCCAGCATGGAAAACCACAATGACTTCTTCAATGGCCGCACGCCGCTGAAAATCATGGCGCAAGGTGACCTTATGTCCCTGTTTGAGACATACAAATGTATCAACGCGTTGTTGGAGGTGGTTGGTGAGTCCGTCTAGCCTTCCTATCCTGATGAGGTTGCTGATCTTTAGGCTGCCGAACGAGATAAAGCAGCCTAGTGATGACGCCCTCCTCCCCTCACCTCCTTTCAGGTCTCGCTTGCTTTTCAATCACCAGGTCATCAGAACAGATGGCCAACAGCTTGCGCCCTTGTGGGCCGAACCTGACAGCTCTGATCTGTGCAACTGGCCGCTTCTGGCCCAAGCTGTGTGAAGACCACTGCTGAGTTCTGCCGCGGGCCCGAAGCACAGAAGGGCCGCATTTGGGGGGGGACGTAACCCCACCAAGCAAGGCTCCTGAAGGAGTATCGTGTGCCGGATAGACGAAGGCTTACATGTATCTTGGTGGAAGGTTCTCAATGAAGATCACAGCTATGGAACAGAGCGAATCGGTCAGTGATGTTCTGTGCGACGTTTGTGGCGATAGCACACGTGTTGAAGGGCATGGACTGCAATTCGGCGCTCTTCGCGCCAGTTGGGGGTATGGCTCGGCCCATGATGGCGAGCGCTATGAGATTCATCTGTGCGAGCCCTGCTTTTTCAGAACGCTTTCCGGCCTCAGACGAGAGCGCATGGTGAACTTCATGTTTAGCGATGAGGATCAAGACCTCAGCGATTTTGGACGCGTTGCTCGCGATGATTTTTTCAACGACGGCGCTAGCCCAACCTCCTGATTTCCTGCTGGCGGAGCATCCCAGTGGTGGCTGGTGAGTCCGCCTAGCCGCCGAAGACTTTCTTGCGTTGCGCCGTCCTTTCCCGGCGTTGGTTTTCGTAGGCGGTTCGCCGCTTGGCAGCCCGTTGGACCAGCTCCAGGACCAGGGCGATGTCGCTGAGCAGCTCCTCCCGTGTGGGCAGCGCCAGTTGGCGTTCGCCAGGGGTGTCATGGGCTTCCGTAGCTTCACATGCCCGTGCATAAACGTCCTGCAGTTGTTCCCACTCCTCTGCAGGATGGCCGACCACGGCACCAAATGCTTCGACGCTGACCACGTCGCTGAACGGCTGGACCGTGTTGTTCAGGAAGATCTCGCGGATGGCCCGCTCGACGGTGCCTCTGAGACTGGAGTAGCCCGCCGCAATTTGCCGTTCGAGTTCATCATCTGGATAACTGCCGTCAATGGCGTTCATGGCTTTCACCCGCTCGCGCAGATCAGTCAGGCGGGCCTTGGTGTCCATCATGGTCCAGGTCAGCCCCTCGCTCACCAGTCCTGGCGACTCATCCCAACCGATGGTCTTGTAATTGGCCGAGCGCTCCGCACGCTGAAGCGCCATGGCCAGTTCGGTCAAGAACACGGCATCATGGGTGAGCACCAGTACCTGGCGCGTTTCGGACAGAGCCACCAAGCGTCGGGCGATGGCCCGACGAAACACATGGTCCAAGGAGGTGGAAGGATCGTCGAATACCACCGTAGACGTGTGCGGCAGCGATTCGAGCTCAGCTAGGAACATGGCTAGTCCCAGGGCACGCTGTTCACCTTCCGAGAGTACCTTGGAGGCTTTTGCGCTGATGTCCTTCAGGCGAAGCGTCACCTTGGCCACGCCGAGATCGGTACGCCCGGTCAGGTCCGGTTGTACTCGGCGCTTGTAGCCCAGGGCCTTCAGCTCGGCATTCATGGCGGTGGCCAAGGCCTCGGTCACATGCGTCGCGGCCAGGGTCGTCAGTTTACGGGACACCGTCTGGGGATTGAGCGCGCCATGACAGCGGCTCAGTTTGTCATGCACCTGGCTGTCCTGGATAAAACGCTCAACTGCAGCGCGTTGGCCGGACAAGCGTTGTCGAGCCTCCAGCTCCGCCAGCTCCCGGGTCAGCGCCAGACGTACGGCGGGATCAGCGGAGGCACGCAGGGTCTTGGCGTCGGCGCGTAGCGCGGCGGCCTTGGCGGAGAAGACACCACCTAGGTTCGCCTCCGGCGGAAGCGGCGCCGACTCAGGGGCCCATTTCCCAGTTTCCAAGGCATGGGCGACCCAGGTGTGCCGGGCAGCCCAGACGGACACCGCGGCAGTGACGGCGGCATGCAGATCAGGCAGACGCTCAGCCACCTCAGCCAGCGTGGGTGCGTCCAGGACACTGCGATCGACCGCCTGCACCTTCCCGAGCGCCTCCAGACGCGCAACGTTGGCTGCCTGAGCGTCCGCAGTGGCGCTGTCGGCCACAAAGGCGGCAAAGCGATGCATGCGCTCGGCCGCGTCCACTGCGTAGGGTTGCTGGCAAAGCACACAGTGCGCATCCGACACTAGGTGCGGGAACGGGTGCGCGGGATAAGCGGCTTGCCGCGAGAAGGCTTCAGCGGCTCGATACATCGTTTGCCACAGCGCGTTGCCCGTTCCGTCCAGCAACGGGGTGGTGAGTGGAGCGGTTGCCGGCGCCTCGTTGCCGTCCGTGGTGACCGTGCCGTGGAGCCGCGCTTGCGCCAGTTGCATGGCAACGTTCGCGGTCTTCTCAGCCTCGATCAGTTCCTTTGCCCGCGCAATGGCCCGGTCGCTCACCCAGCGCTGGACAACCTCCACACGCTGTTGTGCTTGATCCAAGCGGGTAGCCAGGCGCTCCAAGGTCAACGCCTGGGGGCCCGGATCGGTTTCCAGTAGCGTCCGCTTCAGGAACTCCAGTCGCCGGAGTTCTTCGTCACTGACCGCCCCCAAACGAGCAAGCGTTGCGCGGTCCGAGCCGCTGCCCAAGCTGGCGATGTAGCGGCCGACCTCGGTGTCACCTTTCAACGGCTCGAACGGCCGGGTATCGAGGACCAACGCACTGCGTTCAGCCGCGACGCGGGCTTGCAGGTCGCGTTGGAGCAGGACCAGACGCGTGAGATGGGTCAAGCCGTAAGGTTGGAACGCCGGGGTGCCCTCCGCGTCGATGTAGTCGTTGGCACAGGCCACGTCGTACACCGAGACGGCGCTCAAATGCGGATGGGCCGGCCCGCTCTGGACCCAACGTGCCGTTTCAGGCGCGCCATCCACCAGGATGGCGAAGTCTGCGGAAGGCGGTCGGGGCGGCGTTACTGCATCAAAGGCGTTGGGCAGGACCTCCACGCGATGCCGGGCCTTGCAGGCATTCTTGAGAACACGGGCATAGCCGGATTTACCGGCACCATTGTGGCCGAAAAGGATGGTCATGCCCTCCGGCACCAGGTCAAAGGCGCGACCGGAAGGGAAGCCGTTGACCTGATCCAGCCCGGATACTCCAACCAGTCTGACGGTGGCGCCACTGCCGGCGCCCGGGACGTCATCGATGCTGAACGGTCTGCCGGCGGTAGCGGCCGCGCTATCGCCTTCCTGCTCGCGGAGCATCTGCAGGATGGCGTCGAGGTCAGACTGAGTAAGCTCGGGCCGCGCAAAGATGCGACGAAGAGCCTCTTGCTGCCAGGGCCTCAGTCCACCCGTCCACGCGATGATCTCGTCCAACAATGACATAGCAATCTCCTTTGCCTGAACAGACCAAACCTCCCATACAGCAAACTAGGGCAGCCGTGCAGTGCTGAATTGGTTGCTCCAAAAATGACAAAGGCGGTCTCAAAGAGACCGCCTGAAACCAAGTTTCATCACCGGTATAGATACCCGGGAGAGGAAGCTCATGGGCAGCGGATCAAGAATAGCACTGATCAAAGTATCACCGTGACGGCTGTCGACCTCCGATCCGCCTCTCCTGTCGGAGCCTATTTTAGATAAGCCAGAAAGAAGGCAATGGCCAACCCAGCCGGCTTCATTACCACGCAGCCGTTAACCAGCTAGCGCCACCCCTGCGCCAGATGGTTAACATGCTCCTGGAGAGCGGTTAGGTCTTCCATGATTCGACCCAAGGAGTAGACGTGCCCGTTGAGCATCCCTGAATGCTCCATGGCTATGTAGTCTTCCTGCAGTCGAGTGAAGTTCTCCCGCTCGGGTATCAGATTCAGCTCACCGCTGAGGCATCTTGCGTAGTGTGCCGTCGCGCTGTTGTAGAAGACGGACTTGAGGTCTACCACGTCAGCGAGCAGTTGAAGATCGCTCTTGGCCTGCTGGCCAACCTCATGCTGTAGCAGCATGGCTAGGTCATACCAGTGACGTGAAATCCGATCCTTGCCTTCGGCAATGGGCCGGTTGCACTGCGCATGGATCAGCGTGACCTTCTCCCAGAAGGTTCTGGCCGCTGAGAGAACTACTACCTGCCCTGCCCTTGGGAATGCGACTCCCTGGATTAGTTCTGCAATGTCTGGCTGTATCGAGTGAACAGCATTGGGGTCGATAATGTTTCTACCACCGAACTCCACCAGAACATGATCACGCATGTAGCTGTCTGGTTCTGTTGCCCTGGCTGGGTAGGAGACGTGGATCGACTCACCGTCCTCACTCACGGTCAGCTCGCATTCCGAGGCGCAGCCGTGGTTTTGAATCTGGCTATTCAGGTAGGGCAATATCACCTCACGGATGTACACACCGACCTCGGCCTTGAGCGAATCACTCACCTTGCGACGCTGGCCACCAGAAAGCTCCAGAAGCTCTGGGATTCTGTGCTGGCATCCCAAATCCCTGAAATCCACGGTTATGTCCACGTCTTCGGAGAAACGATTGATCACGCCGAATGCCTTCGAAAGGGAGGTGCCTCCTTTGAAAGCCATCGCCTTACGACCGGGCATATCAAACAGAAGCTGGAGCACCAGCGTCAGCCAAATATCCTTCTCGATGACGCTGGGCGAGCGACCAGTCTCATTGAATGCGTAATCTAGAATTTCGCGTTGGCCACCAACTGGTAGCTCGAAGTACGACTCAGGCACTCAGGTTCCTTAGCGGCACTGACCAAGGCCGACCGCATCCACTCAGGCATCTTGCAGGCCATAAGCTTGTTGAGTTCTTCACCACTGAGCGAGCTGGCAATCTTTAGGATCGCCTGCTCGATCAGCCCCTCTTTCCCGAGGTAGTGGAGCGCCGTGAGGGCAACGCCTACCTTCGTACCCGCTTGTTGTAGGCGTTGCATGGAGGCATGGCGAAGCCGGACTACCGCGTTACCGATCTTGATTTCGCGTGTCGATCCACTGGTGTAGTAGGTCGGCAGGACCTGCATCTGCGTACTCAGGCCCAGCCGCCGAGCGGCTTCCGCACCGTGAATCTGGATCGTCTCCCCTCTTGCCTTTGCGACTACTTCCATGACGGTAATCGGGCTGGGGCGGACCTTCTTCCCCGTGTACTCGCTCTGCTTGGGGCGCATGTAGACACCGCGAGCAACGCGCTCCAGAGAACCGTTGAGCACCATGCGCGAGAGAGCTTTATCAACCGACGCACGGGAGCCCGCCTGCGCGAAGACCGCGCCGGCAAAGGGCTTACCCTTAGGCATATGCTTGATGCGATTCGAGATCGACTCTGCGACAGACATGACAGGCTCCTAAGTCAGAAAAAACACACGATGTTTCTGACACCTGATATGACTATAAGCACGACTGCTTCTGAATTCTAGCCTTTCGACCTATCCGTCGATAATGACGCCAGTCTTTCAGACGAACGTCATTCTAGCTGGCCGATCTGCCACCCCTCATGCAGCCGCGTTAAGCCTCTCTCGGCCATCCTCAGCACACGGACTGCTACGCCGGAAGCGCTTGCCCTCACCCACTTGGCAAATACTATCGAGATAGAAGCATCCTTGAAGCGGCTCTTCATCGGGGACGAGTAAACCAATTCGCCCCCTCAAGGCCCAGGCGACCTTTTGTGATGCCGGTGTACGATTGCCAAAAGCCGGGCATTTGCGTTGGTGATTTTGAAGATGCTGACGGCGGCGAGAAGTTCGGAGCGCCGTAGCAACGGCGGTAATCTCAGGCCTGCTTGAACGCCACTCTCGATCAGATGCGGGGCTGCAGCTCTGACATCTGGGGCAGAAGACAGGTCGGGTCACAAGTGAGCTCGCTTGCGATCCGATACAGTTTCTCGACGGTGATGTTTACTTCACCACGCTCGATCCGCCCCATATAGCTTCGGTCGATACTGCAGGCCAGCGCTAGAGCATCCTGAGAAATCCGACAGGCCTTTCTCTGCATCCGGATGCGTTCCCCCAACGCTTTCGCCAACTTATCCATGACCGTCTCAATTTCACCTGAGGCGGCAATATCCTGTGTTTGCGGACGCACGAGCCACGGACTATAATCCGTATTTTTACGCGCTAATTCCTCTGGTACCTCAATGAAATCAGCCTCGTTCATCTTCGACAGGCGGCTGTATGAGCTGCTTCAGGAGGAAGGCCGCACACGATTCACGATCCGTGAACTGCGCGATGCCTACGCCAAGTGCCTGGAAGGCATGACTTACCGCATCGGCGATGTGCGTCGCTACGTGTATGAACAGATACGTCGAATGTTACGCATAGGCTGGCTAGTGCATGATGAAGAGCGCCGCGTACGGGGACAGGTTTACCACCTGCTGCCCATCCCGGCACATCTGCAGTTGGAGCTGATCGACAACGGGTTCGAAAACAGCCGCAAGGTTGCTTGCGACCCAGAGCAAGAGCCATCAGCGACCGATAATACGGCGGTGCCGCTGCACGATGCGGATCAGCACCTGGAGACACTCCTCAAGGAGATCAGGCTGGACTTCCTGACATCGATGGGCGAGGCGGAGCGATACAAGCTGCTCCTCGACGAGATGCCGCATCTCCGGGGCAAGGTTGAAGGCGAGTATCTGGAAGCTAGAGATAGAAGCTCGCGCCTGCTGGGGCATCTCCGCGCCATCGAGAAGACGCTCAAGACGCTTGCCTCCGCACAATGACCACACCGCTACGAGACTGGCAGCGCCGCTGCATCGACACGGCGCTGGAGCACTTCACTGCCACGCCGCACTTCTTCTGCCAGGCAACGCCGGGCGCCGGCAAGACGCGTATGGCGGCAGAACTGGCCCGCAGGCTACTTGAGCAGGACAGAATTGACCTCGTGCTCTGCTTCGCACCCTCCTGCCAGGTTGTCGAGGGACTCCGCTCGTCCTTTTCTGCCGTACTCGGAAAACGCTTGGACGGCCAACTCGGCGCAGTGGGAGCGGCGTCCACCTATCAGGCCATGGAATACCGAGATGAGGCGTTCTGGCGACTTCTCGATGACTACCGTGTGTTCGCAGTTTTTGACGAGATCCATCACTGCGCCGGCCACGATGTACTTCTGAGCAACGCTTGGGGCCAACAGATTCTTCAGCGGGTACAGGACAAGGCCGCCTTCACCTTGGCCCTCTCCGGCACCCCATGGCGTTCGGACGACCGAGCCATCGCTCTGGCCCGCTACTCGACGCCCGAGGGGCACCTGATCTGCGACTACCGCTACGGACTGAAAGAGGCCATTGCTGATGGGGTGTGCCGCTCTCCTCGTATTGTTCTGCTCGACAACCAGAAGGTGAAACTTACCGAGGAGTTGGACACAGAGAGCACTGTCAGGATATTTCCTAGCATCGCCAAACTTTTGGGGGAATCCCCTGTCACCTACGAAGAGCTGCTACGCCATGACGAGGTGATTGATCAGTTGCTCGGTCTTGGGCGCAGCAAGCTGGATGAGCTTCGCCAGATCAAACCTGATGCGGCAGGCTTGGTGGTTGCCACCGACATCGAGCACGCCCAGCAAATTGCCCTGACCCTAGAAGCCCTAGGTGAAGGTTGCCGCATCGTGACCAACAAAACCCCGGATGCGCAGCAGGTGATCAATGCGTTCAGACATAGTGCCTGCCGGTGGATAATCGCGGTTGGAATGATCAGCGAAGGCACGGACATCCCCCGCCTCCAGGTGTGCTGCTACCTCAGTCGCATCCGCACCGAGCTGCATTACCGGCAAGTGCTGGGACGAGTGCTTCGACGCACAGGCGAGCCCGATGATCAGGCATGGCTGTTCATGTTGGCGGAACCGACGCTGCAGTGCTTGGCGGAGAGAATTGCAGATGATCTGCCTGATGATCTGGCAGTGCTGAACGAGGTACAGATGCCAGCCTCCACCTCAGGTTCAATATCTGGCTGGATTGGGCCGGTCGGCAGTATCGATGGCGTGGATGGCCATAGTGGCACCGTGCAGGCAATTGTGGCCGGTGCTACATGCACATTTTCCCTGGGGGACTCTGTAGCTGAGCCAAACTATCAGGTCAGCTTTTCCAAGCACTACCGGCAACAGTTGCTGGCTTGTTTTTGATGCTTGTATGGAGGTCAGAATTCAAACGTCGGCAGACGTGGTTGACTGAATCAGGAGATAACCGCATTGACCCTTCCCCACGAAAGAACCCGCAGCGTCATCAAGACCGAGGAATTCCTGCGAGAGCTCTCTCGTAACGCCGGGCTTCCCCAGGATATCCGCAGCTATGCGAAAAGCCTACTCAGACACTATCCGTCGGCCGACCAGATTTACTCACTGGGCCGCCTCGAAGAGTGCCTGGTGAGTGATGCGCCAGATGATGAATGTCGACGGAAAGTGATCGCTTTCCATCAGCCGCTGTTCAGCTCGTCATTGGACTTCACACTATAGGCATGGGGGCTGCAATATCTCGCCCTGGTCGTGCCCTGTCGGTATCCACCCGCATTGCACAACGGGTCAAGCTGAACTTGTATCGATCAAGTCAGATACTTTTAGTCATGCAGTAGCCAAGCGCCAACAGAAGATTGCAGAATGAGTCATTGCCCTTCCCTCTCGCCCCTGCCGCACGGGCTCTAGGGCTAGGTACCCCGGGCCTTTGCTGGCTGCGGCACTGCCATCGACTGGGTGTTTTCAGCCAGCTGTTGCAGGAGCCACCTTCACTGTGTACTTGCGTTGTTTGGCATAAGTAGGCAGGGCAGGTCAAGGAATAGAGATATACTTGTCCGCTCCCGTCGAATAAGAGAGACCTTTAGGTGCGCTCACCTTCTTCAGGTATTCGTCGTAGTACTCTCCTTCCATGTTGGCCAGAAATCTAACGAGATAATTCCCAGTAGGTGCTTGGAATAGATAAGTCACATCGTAGCTATCACCTTTGCCAACATCGATGTAGTCTCCCACTACCCTTGCTGCGCCGTGGTATCGCGTATGCCCGAGGGGGATTTCCTTCAGATACTGCGGGCTCCCGCCATGAAATTTTATTGGAACAAGTGTTAATGCAGGGTCGCCTAGATTAACTCTTGCCATTTGGGTCCCTTGGTTAGAGATCTTCACATTAACCAGAATCGTAGAAACATCATGCGGCAATGGATTTACTTTCACGGAAAGCTTCGTCCTTACACTCGGCGACAATTCCGTTTTCTGCATGAGTTCGCGCAGGGTGAACTCCGAGATCTTCTGCTCCTGCTTTATATAACTAGTGGTATAAATCGCCCACATACCAGCTGCGACTAAAGCCAGAGCCGTTACCACATTTACAGCTGCCTGGCTAATAATGTGGGTCCGCTCCAATATGCTATTTTTCTGATCTCTAGCCATTCGTGACTGAACCTTATAAATTATTTACTTCAGTTGTATGCAGTTTCGCGACCTACCCTGATCTGACCGTGCATATGCGCGGTAATGCGAGAGGGGCTATTCGCGCACGAAAAAAAACTCCGCAATGCGAATATCTAGAAATGGCAGTGAGCTTTGAAAAACAGCTTTCGCTGACAAGGGTGTTGCCTAAAAAAGCAACATACTCAGCTCTGGACTACTACACTAACACCTTTGCATAGAGTCAATAACCGTCAGCGCTAGTTATTATCTTTGAATAGCGTCGATACGGTGCGTGCAACATGGTCAGCACCGTCACTAATTTCACGCATAATGGTTGTCACAGTTGCAATTTGATCATTGTTTTCTTCGGCGCTTTTGGCGATGTTTGTCATATTGACGTTGAGCTGCTGAGTAAGCTTTCCGTTTTCCGCCACCACATTCTGAATTTCCACGGTGGCGCTACTGGTGCGCGCAGCCAATTGGCGAACTTCATCGGCCACCACAGCAAAGCCTCGGCCCATTTCTCCAGCGCGGGCAGCTTCAATTGCGGCGTTCAATGCTAGTAGATTGGTCTGCTCCGCTACGCCTTGAATGGTCGTAACAATTTTCTCAATGTCCTTAGCCTGCGTGTTCAACTGGGTAATCAGGGTAACTGCACTATTAATTAAGTTAAGTGTTCTTTGGGATAGCTCAATGGAGCTAGCAAGGGAGTCCATGCCTCGCACAGAAATCTGAGATGTTTCTTCTGCGGTTGTGAAGGAAAGCTCTGCGGCTTGACGAATTTCTTCGGACTTATGCTTCTGTGAGCTAATGTCAGTGGCAAATTTGATTACCTTGATGGCGTGGCCGTTTTCATCGATTACTGGATTGTAAGTTGCCTCAAGATAAATTCGTTCACCCGATGCGGTTTTACGCTCGAACTGCCCTCCATGGAAATTCCCGTTCTTTAGACTCTGCCAGAAATCGGGATTCTCTCGATAAAAATTGTCATAACAAAACATGCGATGATGTCGGCCTTTAATATCGCTTAGGCGATAGCCCATGGCTTTGAGGAAATTCTCATTTGCATGAAGAATATCACCGTCTGGAGTAAATTCAATCATCGCCATCGATCGGCTAATAGCAGCATAGGCGGCACCCAGAAGCAGTAGCTCCAACTGTCTCGACGTGACATCTGAGCATAATTTTACAACTTCAACGACCTTTCCATCCTGGTTTTTAATCGGAGTATAAGTGGCCTCAACCCAGATTGAACTGCCATTCTTATGGACTCTCTTAAAAATACCCTTTTGAGCGACGCCGCTGGCTAACGCCGACCAAAATTTCTGATAATCGCTTGAGTTAGAATAGCTCTTCTCACAAAAAATATGGTGGTGCTTTCCGACCACCTCATTAAGCTCATAGCCAAGCACTCCGAGAAATAAATTATTCGCACCAATGATGCAACCATCCGGATTGAAGTTAATCATTGCAATATTCTGGTTTATAGCTTCTAGTCGCCACTGTAATTCGGCGGCTTTTTTTTGGCTTTCGAGCAATTCATTGTTTTTATTAAAGAACATAATTATCCCTGCTGGCATTTTAAGGCTTGGAAGCCTATAAACAATTCGATAGTACTTATCATATTATCGGCCTAAGCCCCAATTTCTTGAGCTACTATAGTCCTCTATCATAGCCAGTATTTTTCGAACTGCAGGTAAACGTCATCTTGAGCTATACCTTGCCATGCATCGTGGATAACCTCATGCAGACCGAATGGCTGAAGCTTTCCTGGATCGGATTGCTCACCGATCCCATCGGCCACTCAAGGGCGAGTCGTTGCGTAAAAAGGCTGCCCGGTGCGGTGGTATCGCCAGAAAAACGTAACAACGCCGAGCTGTTGTAGCGAGCGACCTGCAGCGGCCCGACCAGCCACTCGAAACGGCTGAAAGCCTCCAGTGGCACCAAACGGTTTTGTCGGTCGGGCACTTGCAGGCGTAACAACGCGTCAGTCCTCT
The DNA here is from genome assembly GCA_051646165.1 of Pseudomonas sp. Classification (GTDB taxonomy): domain Bacteria; phylum Pseudomonadota; class Gammaproteobacteria; order Pseudomonadales; family Pseudomonadaceae; genus Aquipseudomonas. The sequence continues at coordinate 25,932 of JBOFCR010000126.1, forward strand.
TACGACAGATGTTGTCCGCCTGAATGATGGCTCGCTGCATCCGCCCTGATTGGCAAACTCGTTGATCCTGCTTCGAGGATAGTGCCGAGCTGATCACATCAAAACTCACGCCCAGGGTCTCCGCTTTTTCGCGGTCAATACTGACCTTGATTTGCGGTGCGTCGGGCAGGCCCTACTTCATCAGATAGTCGATAACTGGCGATGCCTGCAGCAATTGGCTTTGAGCCTTCAATTATGCATGGCCGTTCCCTGTTCAAATGAAAAGGGCCTGCCGATTCCTGTCGGCAGGCCCTGTGTATCGCTCTTTAACGAACGGGGCGCTCGTTGATCGCACTGGCCGCGCGGAAGAGGATTTGCGCGACAAAATCGATCTCCTGTTCGGTGATGATCAAAGGCGGCAGGAAGCGTACGGTGGCACCGTGACGGCCGCCCAGCTCGACGATCAGGCCGTGTTGCAGGCACGCCTGTTGGAAGGCCTTGGCCCGGGCGGTGTCCACCACCGGATGACCTTGAACATCCAGGGCACCCTGTGGGTCGACGATTTCCATGCCGAGCATTAGACCACGGCCACGCACATCACCGATCCAGTCGAATTCGCTCTGCAATGCAAGCAACTGCTTGCGCAGGTAGGCACCGGCGGTTTCAGCATGGATCACCAGGCCTTCGTCGCGAATGAAGCGCAACGTCGCGGTTCCGGCGGCCATCGCCAGTTGATTGCCACGGAAGGTGCCGGCATGGGCACCCGGTTGCCAGACGTCCAAGGAGTCGTTGTAGACCACCACCGACAACGGCAGGCCGCCACCGATGGCCTTGGACAAGGTGATGACGTCCGGGGTGATGCCCGAATGCTCGAAGCCGAACATCCGGCCGCTTCGGGCTATGCCGCATTGAATCTCGTCGACGATCAGCGGAATGCCATGGGCCTGGGTCAACCGACGCAGTTCCTGCATCCAGCGATCAGGCGCAGTAATCACCCCGCCCTCACCCTGGATGGGCTCGAGGATCATCGCCGCCGGAGCAGTGACGCCGCTTTCCGGGTCGTTGAGCAAGTGCTCAAGGTAGCGCACGTTCAAGGTCACGCCCTGTTCGCCAGCCACCCCGAACGGGCAACGGTAATCGTGGGGGAACGGCAGGCGCTGCACCCCTGCCATCAAGCCACCCAAGGCATTTTTCGGTGACAGGTTGCCGCTGATCGACAATGTGCCCAGCGTCATGCCGTGGTAGGCGCCTTCAAAGGCCAGCACCGAATGCCGGCCAGTGGCAGTTCGGGTCAGTTTCAGCGCGGCCTCGACCGCGTCGGCACCGCTGGGGCCGCAAAACTGGATACGCGCGTTTCGCGCGAAATCGGCTGGCAGACAGCCAAAAATTTCCTGTACGAATGCATCCTTCACCGGTGTCATGAGATCCAGGGTATGCATCGGCACACCCGTGGCCATGACCTGGGTGATGGCTTCGATAATCACCGGGTGGTTGTGGCCCAGCGCCAGGGTGCCGGCACCGGCCAGGCAATCGACGAAGACCTGTCCGCGACTGTCTTGCACATAGATGCCATGGGCCCGTTCCAGCACAAGCGGAATGCGCCGAGGGTAACTGCGGGCATTGGATTCCTGCTGCTGTTGGCGTTCCAGCAGCGGCGTCGGATCAAGGCAGTAAGGGCTCGACAGACCGGTGTGCGACAGACGTAGCTGTTGCGCGCCACCGGATATGGCATTCGAAAAAGCACTCATGACTTCCTCCTGGGAGGCTGGGTTTGGAGAGGAACAGGGCTGCCTGAATACGAACGCTTCAGGCAACGACAACCGTGAAACCGGATGCGGGGAATCGATTTCCCCGCGCTCAAAGGTTTACATGTCGTAACGCAGAGCCAGACCCACCGTGCGCGGGGCGCCGACATCGATGATGTCGCCGCTGCGGTTGTTGGTGATGTATTCCTTGTCAAAGGCATTCTTCACGAAGCCAGACACCGCGACATTCTTGGTGAGTTTGTACTCGCTGTTGAAGTTGACCAGCACGTAGTCGTCGCTCTTGCGCTCGCCGGTGACCTGGCCCTCCGCATCAAACTCATACTCCGACGGGCTGGTGCTTTGGTAGGTGACGTCGGTATTGAAGAGCAGGCGGTCGTCGTAGCGATAAGTACCGCCGACTGACACCTTGTACTTAGGCGAAAAGAGGAACGATTCGCCGCTCATGTCCCTGCCATCCCCAGTGACGAAGTCCTTGTACTTACCATCGGTGACGGCGCCACCGGCGTTCAGCGTCAGTTGTTCGGTGATGTCTTTTTCAACGAAGACTTCCAGGCCCTTGATATCACTGCGGCCGGCGTTGAAGACGTGAACGAACTGAGAATTTGGATCCAGCACGCTGACCTGCTGATCTTTCCAGTCGGTGTAGTACAGGTTGGCGCGGGTACGCAGGGTCTTGTCGAAGAACGAACCGCGATAGGACAGCTCGTAGTTGGTGGTGTACTCCGGATCGTACGACTCATGACCGCCACCGGCTTGTACGCTGACGCCTCCGCCGCGATAACCTTTCTGCACCATGAAGCCCAAGTACTGATCCATGGACAGCTCATAGTCGATGCCCAGCTTGGGCAGCGTTGTATTGAACGACTTGCTGACACTCCCTGGGCTGGAGAAGTCATCCTGATCGACGTCGGTGTCGTTCGTTTCGTGGTCGTAACGCAGGCCGGTAATCAATGTCCAGCGCGGTGCGAACGTCCAGTTGACTTCACCGAACACCGCCTGGTTCTCAATCTTGGCGTCACCCTTGGAGGTACCGAGCAGTTCGCCATCGAACAACAACTTGTCGTGGAAGTTGTTGGTGGTGTGGCCATAGTAGGCACCCACGAAGCTTTTCAGCGTGTCCGTGTTGTAGTTGAGACGTAGCTCCTGACTGAACAGATCACCGTCATGCTTGCGCAGAATGACCTGATCGTCCACGGCGGTCTGGTCGAAGTCCAATCGGGCGCTGTAATCCGAACTGGTATTGGCGGTAAGGCTGGTCAGGGACCAGTCATCGTTCAGGCGATAGTCGACCTTGGCGCTGACGGTGTCCTGTTTGAGATTGTCGAACGCCCTGGTGTTGGACGACACCTTGTAATAACGAACCTTGTTGTTTTCACGCATGACCGAGTTGTCGCCCTGACGGTGTTCACCGTGGGCGTAAGTCAGCAGGACTTCGAGATCATCGTTGGGCAAAACCAGCAGCTTGCCACGGACATTGCTGGTGCGATTGGGGTTGGCATCATCATTGAGTGCGACGTTGCGGATATATCCGTCACCTTCCTGGAAATCGACAGCGAGACGCCCTGCTATCTTGTCGTCGACGATCGAACCACCACCTGCAACCGCTGCACCGTACTGCCCGTCGTTCCCCACATTGGTTTGCGCCGAAAAGGTGGGTTGAAACGTCGGATTCTTGGTCTGGATGACCACTGCGCCAGCCAGGGAGTTGCGACCCTGGGTGGTGGACTGCGGGCCAAGGAACACTTCGACCTGCTCTGCGTCCCACAGCGGGATCGGGCTGAGAATCAGTGCGCGGTTTGGCTGCACGGCGCCGTCGACGAGCACCGAGACCGCACCGTTAAGCGTGGCCGGACCCTGGTCGTCGAAACCTGACACCGGTACGCCACGGATGCCCCAGTTTTCGTTACCCGCTTGGTTGTAAACACCCGGCGTGTGCGCAAACACATCGACCAAATCATGGTCGGCCTTCTCGCGCAGTTGCTGTTCGGTAACCACCACAACGCTCGACTGAGTCTGTTCCAGGGTGCGGTTGATCTTTTCACCCGTCACCGTGAGCGGAGTGAGCTCGATTGCATTCGACTGTTCAGCCGCCGATGCGTTGTTAGCCAGGCATACCGCGGCCCCCACAGCCAACGCAATTGTATTCTTTTTGAAATTCACACCCCGCCCCCTGCGATAGATATTGGTGTTTTGCATTACGTCCAGAACGCTGTGTTCCTACAGCCGGCGGCAGTCTAGATCAAAAAAAAAGCTAAAGGAATAGTATTGATAATCCATCTTATTTGCATCTAGTATGCCGCAGTGTATCAGGGCGAATACATTTCAGTCGGACTTTGCCTGGCGACCCTAGCCATATTTCCAGGTCGCCAACGTCAAGCCGATTGACCGGAAATAGAAAGGATGCGTTAAGGATGACTTCAATCGAGCACCTGAGCGGGCGTTCCGAACCCCTACCCAGTGTTCCAGCGATTGGCCGCGAGCCGATGTTGCCCATGCTGGTACAGGCGACACCGGGACAGTCGATTCATGATCTGGATACGTCGATCCGTGACTCGCTGACCCAAGCACTGACCACTGTCGGTGGAGTCCTGCTCCGCGGTTTTACCGTCGCCACGCCCATCGACTTCAAGCGCTTCGCCGCCAGTTTCGGCGCGCCTCTGGCCAGCTACGAATTCGGCTCCACGCCACGCAGCAAAGTCTTTGCCGGCGTGTACAGCTCCACCGAATACCCGGCCCATCAATTCATTCCTCTGCACAACGAGCAGGCCTACACCCGGCCCTGGCCTTCGCGTATCTGGTTCCACTGCATCAAGGCCAGTGAAACCGGCGGCGAAACGCCAATTGCCGACAGTCGCCTGATCTATCAGCGCATGCCCGCCGGGATCCGCGAACTGTTCGCCAGCCGCGAGCTGCTCTACGTGCGCAACTACAGCGGCGCGCTGGACCTGCCCTGGCAGAAGGTGTTCAACACTGAAGAGCGCGCCCAGGTCGAGCGCTACTGCCAGGACAACGGCATCGAATGGGAGTGGAAAACCGATGGCGAACTGCGTACCCGCCAGCGTTGCGCTGCCGTGCTGCAGCATCCCGACACCGGTGAGTGGGTCTGGTTCAACCAGGCGCATCTGTTCCACGTCTCGGCCATCGAGCCCGGTGCGCGCGCGAGCCTGCTGGCGGCGGTGGGTGAAGAGAACCTGCCACGTCACGTGTACTTCGGCGATGGCTCGGCCATTGCGGATGACGTACTCGAGACCGTGCGCGAGGTCTACCGGCAAACCGCCATCAGCTTTCCCTGGCAGCCCGGCGACATCCTGATGCTCGACAACCGGCTGGTCGCACACGGCCGCAATCCTTACACCGGTGACCGCAAGGTCATCGTTGCCATGGCGTAAATTGCACATGCTCTCTTTCAATCACTGGATCGAAGTGCTGGAAACCAACGCCCGGCATTTTCCGCAGCGCGCGGCCCTGCACTTTTTGCCGAACGGCGTCGAGATCGGCGAGACCCTGACCTTTGCGCAGTTGCACGAACAGAGCCAATCCCTGGCGGCGGCGTTGCAAGCGCGCTATGCGCCGGGTGATCGCGTGCTGTTGATGCTGCCCACCTGCCTCGACTACGCCCGTGCGTTTTGCGCCTGCCTGTACGCCGGGCTGATCGCCGTGCCGCTGTTCCCGCTGCCGTCGCGTAAACCGCGTCACCTCGATCGCGTGCGCAACGTTGTGGTGGATGCCGGCCCGGTGCTGATCCTCGCTCCGGCAGATCAATACCAGGGACTGCTGGAGCTGGTCGAAGGCCAGGTCGATGTGCTGACTGTCGAAGCCCTGGGCACGCCACCGGCCAGTCAATGGACGCGCCCGGATGTCGACGGCGCGACTGTCGCGTTCCTGCAATACACCTCAGGCTCCACCGGCACGCCCAAAGGCGTCGAAGTGCGCCAACGCAACCTGATTGCCAACGTCGAGCTGATGCGCCAAGCATACGGTTTCGACGAGCATGGCGGCATGGTCAACTGGCTGCCGCTGTACCACGACATGGGTCTGATCGGCGGCCTGTTGGCGCCGCTCTACAGCGGTATGCCCTGCTACCTGATCGCCTCGCAGACTTTCGTCAACGCGCCGTCAACCTGGCTCCAGGCGTTGAGCCGTTACCGCGCCACCGCCAGTTTCGCCCCTAATTTCGCTTATGCCTTGTGCAACCGCGTGGTCAGCGACAACCTGATCGCGCAGCTCGACCTGGGCGCCTGGCAACACGCGATCAACGGCGCCGAGCCCATTCATCCCGGCACCCTCGAGACCTTCGTTCAGCGCTTTGCCGCCTGTGGTCTTAACCCGCTGGCGATCAGCCCCGGCTATGGCCAGGCCGAAGCCACGTTGTGTGTCAGCGCCACACCGGCCGACGCCCTACCCGTGGTGCTGCGCCTGGACAAGGCGGTGCTGGAAACCGGCCGCGTGGCATTGGCGGCTACCGGCGCCGCAGCCGTGGAATTCGTCGCTTGCGGTTATCCGCAAGCTTTGCACGGCATAGCCATCGTCGACCCGCACAGCCATGAACGCTGCGCCGCCGATCGTATCGGTGAAGTCTGGCTGACCGGCCCGAGCAACGCAGAAGCTTACTGGAAGAATCCCGAAGCCAGCCGCGAGGCGTTTGAGGCGCGCATCGTCGGTGAGCCCAGCCATTACCTGCGTTCCGGCGATCTGGGCTTTATGCACGAAGGCCAGGTGGTGATTTGTGGTCGGGTCAAGGACCTGCTGATCCTCAACGGACGCAACCTATATCCCCACGATATCGAATTCGCCATCACCGATGCCGAGCCAGGCATCCGCACCGGACGAATCGCCGCGTTCTCGGAGATGGATCCCGGGCTGGGCCGCGAGAAGCTGGTGATCGTCGCCGAGCCCCAGCGCAAATTCGTCGACCCGGCGCAGCATCCGGCGCTGTTCGCCTCGATGCAGCAGGCCGTACGCGAAGCCGCCGACTGTGGCATCGACCAGATCGTACTGGTGGAAGCCGGCACCATTCCGATGACCACCAGCGGCAAGATCGCCCGTCAGGGAGCGCGCAAGCAATTGGCTGCGGGCACCTTGAGCATCATTGCCCGGCACGGCGGACAGACTGCAGCCATCAGCGAACACATCGACCGTGCGCAGCTTTTGGAACATAGCATCGATGCCTCGCCACTGGCCCTGCCCGCTTGCCGCCAATGGCTGGAGCAGACCCTGCGCGAGGTCAATCCGTATCTTGTCGTCGATTTCGACCAGAGTTTGATCGGCCTCGGCCTGGATTCCATCAGCGTCGCCGACTTCGCCGCCCGCCTGCACAAGGATCTGGGCTGGAGCCTCGATACCCAAAGCCTGTTTGGCGAACATACCCTGGCCGATTGGGCGTTGGCTCTGCTGGGTTTCCTGAGCGAATCCGCACCAGGCACCACCGCCTCGACAGAGCGCTCCAGTGTCAGCCAGGAACAATGCCGTCAGTCATTTGGCCAAAGCCGCTTGTGGTTCCTGCGTCAACTGAACCCGGACGACACCCGGCACAATCTTGTGCTGCATCTGCGCCTGCAAGGCGCGCTGGACACAGAAACCCTGGCGTTGCGACTCAATACACTGGTCAGTCGTCATAGCGTCTTGCGCACGGTTTACAACGATGGCGTCGACGGGCCGCAACAACGGATTCTGCCGACTGCGGCTGTGCCGCTGACCTGGCACGATCTGCGCTATCAACCTGTAGCGTTGCAACACCAAGCCCTCACTGAACGCCTGGCACAAGAGCATGCGACACCGGTCGATCTGCAAAACGGACCGTTGCTGCGTGCGCAATTGCTCAGCCGCGACGACGAGCAGCACGACTTGCTGTTGACCCTGCACCACATCGCCTTCGACGGTCGCTCGGCGCAAGTGCTGCTGGCAGAGCTGGCTGGTTCGAGCAATGCCGAACGGCCGGTGCAATACCTGGACTTCGCCCAATGGGAAGCCAAGCACTGGCGCGCGCAACGCATCGCCGCGGAACAACACTTCTGGCGCGAGCATCTGGCATCAGTCCCGCAAACCCTCGAACTGGGCGGCAACGGCCAGAGCCAGGGCGAGCACAGCCTGAGCTTCACCGTGCCCCAGATCACGTGCGAACGCTTGGCGATGCTGGCACGTGAACACGGCATGACGCTGTTCATGCTGTTGCTGGCCGGCTATCAACTGGTACTCAAGCAACTGGGTGGCCAACAACAGTTCCTGCTGGGCACCGATGTCAGTGGTCGTCCGCTGGCGGAACACAGCGACGTCATCGGTTTCTTCGTCAATCAGTTGACCCTGCGTTGCGACCTGCGCGGCGAACCGACACTGGCCGGCTTCCTTGGCCAGGTCCGCGATCAGGCGCGGTTGGCCTATGCTCATCAGGGCCTACCTTTTGACTTGGTGGTTTCGGCGCTGGCGCCGGAGCGCCGCCCCGGTCACTCGCCGTTGTTCCAGGTCAAACTCAACTACCAACCGTCCCGGGTGACCCCGACCGACATCGCCAGAGCGCGTATGACCACTATGGAAGTGGTGCAGGCGCCGGGAGATTTCCACCTGGTACTCGATCTGGTTCACGGCGCCGAAGGGATCGCCGCAACCCTCAAGTTCCGCGGCGAATACTTCGATCAGGACCGGGCCCTGCGCCTGCAGCACCTGTGGATCCGCCTGCTGGAGCAGGTCGGCAGTCTGCTGGAGCAATCGTTGCCGGCACTGGCCGAACAGCTCGACGCCTGGGATCAGGCTTTCCAGCGGGAACACCAGCAGTCCCAAGCCCTGGCCGGTCGCAGCCAGATGATGCAAGCCAAACGTCGCTCATTGACCCTCTAACCGAGTTGGATGCCTTTATGTCTATCGTGCCCCCACCGTCCCGCGCCCTTGGCGGCGTGCGTCGCAAAGTCATGAACGTCTCGGAACAACAACTGGTCAGCGAGCGCCTGCTCAGCCCGGACCACGCCCTGCCGCTGGTGATCGAGCCGGCGGTGAGCGGCGTCGACCTGATCGCCTGGGCGGCCCGGGAGCGTGAAAACCTGGAGAAAAAGCTGCTGCAATACGGCGCCCTGCTGTTCCGCGGGTTCTCCGTGCTGTCGGTGGAGCAGTTCGACCAGGTGATCGCGGCCCTGTCCCCCGGTGCGCTGGAATACATGTTCCGCGCCTCCCCGCGTACCCGGGTCGGCGGCAACATCTACACGTCGACCGACTACCCGGCCGACCAGATGATCTTCCCGCATAACGAACACTCCTATTCGCCACGTTTCCCACTGCGGCTGTTCTTCTACTGCCACATCCCGTCCGCAACCGGTGGCGAAACCCCGATCGGTTCGACCCGTGTCGTGAAGGCAAAAATCAGCCCGCAAATCGAGGCACGCTTCCGCGAAAAGGGCGTGCTGTACGTGCGCAACTACGGTGACGGTTTCGGCCTGCCGTGGCAGACCGTATTCCAGTCCGAAGACCGCGGTGAAGTGGAAGCCTACTGTGCCAGCGTCGGCATCGACGTGGAATGGAAAGACAACAACCGCTTGCGCACCCGCCAGCGCGGTCCGGCCGTGGTGCGCCATCCGCGCACCGGTGAAGAAGTGTGGTTCAACCACGCCACCTTCTTCCACATCAGCACCCTGCCCCCGGCAATCCGCGACTCGTTGCAAAGCAATTTCACCGATCTCGACCTCCCCACCAACACCTTCTATGGCGACGGCGAACCGATCGAACCCGAAGTGCTGGAGTCGTTGCGAACGGCCTACCTCGACTCGCTGGTGAAGTTCAGCTGGCAGCAGGGCGACGTGTTGTTCATCGACAACATGCTCGCGGTGCATGGTCGCGAACCCTTCACCGGCAAGCGCGCCATCATGACCGGCATGGCCGAAGCCCTGCTGTCGAGTGACGTCGCCGTCTGATCCATCTACGGGCGTATCAGCTGTTCACCAGAGGCTCACCTGATCCCGGTCAGTGGGGCTGCATGCCTCTGTCTTCGCCCAGGTTTAACCCTAATTTCCAGTCGAGTTGAAAATGAGCGGACTCCAAGGTTTTCGTATTTCGCCGCAACAGGCGTCTGTGTATCAGCACATCAACGGCGCAGCCGAGCACCCGTTCAGCTGCCATTTGCAGTGGTCACTGCCCCGAGCGGTGACGGCAGACACCTTGGGCCGACGCCTGGCGGCATTGATCGCCGACAGCGAAATCCTGCGCACGCGCCTGGTGCCGGTACCGGGCCTGCGCTACCCGGTACAGGTGATTCACGAAACCCTTGAATTGCAGGTAGCGGTGCAGGATCTGCGTCAGCTCGGCCAGGTCGATCAGGACGCGGCACTGACCCGCCTCGCCACGCGGCCCCGTGACTGGACAACACCGCTGGCGGTGACGCTGGTACAGCTGTCGGACGAGCATTCGGTGCTGGACTTGGCGGGTGCCAGCAGCAATTTCGACCTCAACAGCCTGAGACTGCTGGCCCGGGCGCTGCAGCAAGAAGCCAACCCCGAGCTGAGCGCCGCGTTGCAATATGCCGACTATGCCGAGTGGCGCTGGAGCCTGATGGAAGATGAGCCCGACCATCCGGGCGTGAATTTCTGGAAACCGTTGGCCGAGAGCGAACAACCGGCCTTGCAGCTGTCGCTGGAGTCCACATCTGGTAACGGGTTCGCCCCGGCACATATGGAACTGAGCTTCCCGGACGGCCTCGCCCGCCACCCGGCACTGACTCCGAATCTGCTGCTGACGGCCTGGGCCGCGGTGTTGGGACGCCTGGCCGGCCAGCAGCAAGTCGCGCTGACCTTCATCCACGAAAGCCGCGGTGCGGAGCTGGAGCACGCTTTGGGCTTGTTCGAGCAGTGCCTGCCGGTGCGCTTCGACCTGGACACGCAAGCGACGCTGCTGGCACAAACCGAATCGGTCGCCGCGAGTCTCGAGCGCACCGTCGGTTGGCAGGATTACTACACCCATAATCTCAATGCTGGCTATGCCTTCGCCTGGCGCCAGAGCGGTGACCGGGAACGCTTTGCCAGTGCCGTTTTGAACCCGGTAAAGGCCTGCCTGAATGTGCATCAGGCTGCGGACGGCTTGCAGGCCCATCTGATTTACGACCGCCACACCTTGAGCCGCAATGCTGCCGCCTGCCTCGGCGAGCAATGGCTGCAACTGTTGCAGGGCGCTCTGGCGCAGCCGCAACAAAGCTGGTCGCAACTGCCATTGGTTGGTGCAATCCAGGCCCGAACCATCGACGCCGAACCGTCCCTGCCCGCCATCGAGTCGGCCACCCTGGTCGAACTGATTGCCCGTCAGGTGCGGCAACAGCCGAACGCCATCGCCCTGAGCGACAAGGATGGCGACCTGAGCTACAGCGGGCTCGATGCCTGCGCGACCCGACTGGCCCATCAACTGCGTGCCGCCGGGATCGGTCCGGGTGTGCCGGTGGGCATCCTGTTTGCCCGTGGCAATGCGGCCATTGTCGCCATACTTGCGGTGTTGAAAGCCGGTGGCGCCTACGTGCCGGTCGATCCGACCTATCCGGCGGAACGCCGTGCCTACATGCTCGCCGACAGTGCCATCGCGCACATCGTGGTCAGCACCGGGCTGGCCGACAGCGTGCCCGCGAGCCTGCAACGCTTTGTCCTCGACGACCTGACGGCGCCCGATTGCAGCGACCTGCCGCCGCTGCCCATGCCCCACGCGGACGACCTGGCGTACCTGATTTACACCTCCGGTTCCACCGGCGCACCGAAAGCCGTGGAAATCAGCCACGGCGCCCTGAGTTTCTCGACCCAGGTGCGTATGGCTTCCTACTCTAAGCCGGTACGGGCTTACCTGCTGCTGTCGTCGTTTGCCTTCGACAGCTCGGTGGCGGGGATTTTCTGGACCTTGGCCCAGGGCGGGCGACTGGTCTTGCCGGCCACCGGTGAAGAGCTGGAGATGCCACGCCTGGCACAGCTGATTGCCCGGCACCGGGTCAGCCACGGCCTGTCGCTGCCGTCGCTGTATCAGGCGTTGCTCGACCAATTGCAGCGCACTGCGGGTAGCGACAGCCTCGAATGCTGGATCGTCGCCGGTGAAGCCTGCCCGCCACAATTGATCGCCCAGCACAGCAACATCTTGCCGAACGCGCAGCTGGTCAACGAATACGGTCCCACCGAAGCCACGGTCTGGGCCACCTACGAAGCATTGGACCCAAGTCGCGCCCTGAGTATCGGCCGCCCGATTGCCGGCATGGACCTGCGCGTACTCAACGAAAACGGCATGACCAGCGGTGTCGGTGAACCCGGCGAAATCGTTCTCGCCGGCCCGACCCTCGCCCGGGGTTACCGCAACAAACCCGAAGAAACCGCCAAAGCGTTCGTTACCCTGGCCGATGGTACCCGCGCCTATCGCACCGGCGACCTGGCCTGCTGGCTGGCGGACGGGCGTCTGGCGTTCCTCGGTCGCAAGGATCATCAGGTCAAGCTGCGCGGCTACCGCATCGAGCTGGGTGAAATCGAGCGTCAACTGTGCAGCCACAGCGATGTGCGCGAAGCCGCGGTGATCGTCCAGGAACACAGCGCCGGCAAGCGCCTGCTGGCCTACATTTCGGCAGCTCACGGCTATGCGCCGGACTCGGAAGCGATCAAGCGTTTCCTCGGTGAACGTCTGCCCTCGTACATGGTGCCGGCCCGGGTGCTGACCCTGCAGACCTTCCCGCGCACGCCCAACGGCAAACTCGATCTTCGCCAGCTGCCCGACCCGGACCAGTCCGACGAAAGCGCCTTCGTGGCGCCGCGCAACGCCATGGAAACCACCCTGCAAGCGATCGTCGCCAAGGTCTTGAAGCTGCCGACCGTGAGCGTCACCGAGAATTTCTTCGCCATTGGCGGCGATTCGATTCTCAGCCTGCAAGTCGTGGCCCAGGCCCATGAGCAAGGCATCGCCCTGTCCGCCAAACATGTGTTCGAGCGCCAGACCATCGCCGCCATGGCCGAAGTCGCGCAGCCAGTGACCGCAGAGAGCGTGCAAGCGGAGGCCGAGAGCACCGAGTTCAGCGCCTCGGGCCTGTCCGATGACGAAATGCAGGCGCTGATGGCCGAACTCAACGAGACCGAACTGTGACCGGCCGCCCACATCGCCGCACCGTTGCCCCTTTTTCTGCAGGACGCTTGCAATGACCACCGAAAAAACCAGCAGCAATCCGATCGAAGACATCTACCCGCTGTCGCCGCTGCAGCAAGGGATGCTGTTCCACTCCCTGCTGCACGAAGATTCCGGCGTTTACCTGATGCAGGATCGCTACCGCATCGGCGGCGCCATCGACGAAGTCGCCTTCCTCGAGTCTTGGCGTCAGGTGGTGGCGCTGCACCCTTCCCTGCGCGCCAGCTTCCAGTGGAAAACCCAGAAGCAACCGGTGCAGGTGATCCACCGCGATGTCACAGTGCCGCTCGACACCCTCGACCTGCGCGGGCTTGCCCCGCACGAACAGGAAGCGCGGATCCGCACGCTGCTGGTGGACGAACAGAAAACCGGCTTCAACCTGTCGAAGCCGCCGCTGATTCGCTTCCGCCTGGTGCGGTTGGCCGATGAGTCTTACGAGTTCATTCGCAGCTTCCACCACATCCTGATGGACGCGTGGTGCATCTCGCTGGTGACCGTGGACTTCCTCAAGGTCTACGAAGCGCTGTGCAACGACCGCACGCCGCAGCTCAAGAGCCCGCGCCCGTTCCGCGATTACATCCAGTGGCTGCAACGTCAGGATGCGAGCAAGGCCGAGCAGTTCTGGCGCGGCCAGTTGCAGGGGCTCAATGCGCCGACGCCGTTGACCGTGGACAACGGCGTGACCCGCGACCGCTATACCGACGCGGTTCTGGTGGACGATCAACAGATTCACCTGACCGAGCCGGAAACCCAGGCCCTGGCGGCATTCTGTCGTAACCGCCGGATCACGCCGAACACGTTCTTCCAGGGTGTGTGGTCGCTGCTGCTGTCACGCTACAGCGGCCAACGGGACGTGCTGTTCGGCGTCACCGTGGCTGGCCGGCCGGCGGAACTGACCGGGGTGGCGGAAATGATCGGCCTGTTCATCAACACCCTGCCGTTGCGGGTCTCGGTAGATCCAGACGCATTGCTTGGCCAGTGGCTGAGCACGCTGCAAGGGCTGAACGTCGACATGCGCGACTATGAGCACACGCCGCTGACCGACATTCAGGGCTGGAGCGATTTTCCCCGGGGCGAAACCCTGTTCGACAGCATCCTGGTGTTCGAAAACGCTCCGATCGACGAACAGATTCTGCAAGGTGGTTTCCAGTTCAGCCTCGATGGCATGGATCACAGCGTGCATACCCACTACGGCCTGACCGTGGTGATCCTGCCCGGCGAGCAACTGGGTATTCGCGTGTCCTACGACCGCGAGCGCTTCGACGCCGCAACCGTCCAGCGTTTGCTCGGCCACCTAGCCAGCCTGGTGCGCGGGATGCTCGCTGCGCCGGACGCACCCCTGGGCAGTTTCGAGCTGCTGGCCAGCGACGAGCGCCAGCAACTGCTGAGCGAGTGGGCGGTCAACCCCCACGATTTCCCACTGGAGCAAAGCTACGCCCAACTGTTTGCCGCGCAGGTCGCCCAACGCGGCGAGCGGATTGTCGCGATCTGCGAGGGTGAATCCCTGACCTACGCCGAGCTGGATCGGCGCGCCACGCGCCTGGCCCACGCCCTGCGTGAAGCCGGTGCCGGTGAAGATCAACTGGTCGCGCTGGTCGCTCCCCGGGGGCTGGCGCTGTTGACCATGATGATTGCCGTGTTCAAGGCCGGCGCGGCGATGCTGCCGCTGGAAGTCAATCACCCGCCGGAACGGCTGCGGGAAATCCTCAGCCTGTCCCGCGCACCGCTGCTGGTGGCCAGCGAAGGTTGCAGCGGCCTGCTCGATCAATTGCTCAGCGGCCTCGATCAGGCGCCGAACGCGCTGTTCGCCGAAGCCTGCTGGAAGTCCGGCAACGAGGCACCGCTGCCATTGCTCGGCAGCCCGGACAGCCTGGCCTATGTGCTGTTCACCTCGGGTTCGACCGGTACGCCCAAAGGCGTGATGATCGAACAACGGGGCATGCTCAATAACATCTTCGGCAAGGTGCCGGCGCTGGGGTTGAATGCCGACGACCGGATTCCGCAAACCGCTTCGGTGGCCTTCGATATTTCCGTGTGGCAGTTCCTCGCCGCGCCAGTACTCGGCGCCACGGTGCAGATCCTGCCGGACGAAGTAGCACACGACCCGCAACGCCTGCTGCAAGTGCTCGCCAGCGACCGCCTGAGCGTGCTGGAAATTGTCCCGAGTCTGATGCGCACGCTGCTCGCGCTGTGCCCGTGCGACCTGCAATTGCCAAACCTGCGTTGGGTGCTGCCCACCGGCGAAGCCCTGCCGCCGACCGTGGTCCGGGACTGGTTCGCGCGCTTCCCCGACATCGCCCTGATGAACGCCTACGGCCCTGCCGAATGCGCCGACGACGTGGCGTTCCAGCCGATCTTCGAAGCGCCGGATGCCAGTGTCAGCCACATGCCCATAGGTCAGCCGACGGCCAACAACCGCTTGTATGTGTTGGACGAATCCTTGCGTCCGGTGCCCGTCGGCGTGGCCGGGGAAATCTGTGTCGGTGGCGTCGGCGTCGGCCGTGGCTACCTGCATGATCCACAGCGTACCGCCGATGCGTTCATCGAACATCCGCGGCTTTCAGGTCGCATCTACCGCACCGGCGACCTGGGTCGCTGGAATGCCGATGGCGTGATCGAGTACCTCGGCCGTCGCGACCAGCAGGTAAAGCTGCGCGGCCACCGCATCGAACTGACGGAAATCGAACATCGCCTGGCCCAGCACCCGAACGTGCGCGAAGCTGCCGTGCTGTTGCGGGAAAACAGCGTCGGCGAAGCCTGGCTGGTGGCTTACTGGTCGGCCCATGACGAGACCTTGGGCAACGATGGTCTCAGCGAACACCTGCGCACACAATTGCCACCGTACATGGTGCCGGCCGCGTTCGTTTGCCTGGAGCGTTTGCCCCTCAATGCCAACGGCAAGGTCGACCGCAAGACCCTGGCCGCCCAAGAGCTGACGTGGCAGGCCGAGAGCCTGGAAAGCATCGCCCCGCGCAATGACCTGGAAGCTGCCGTGGCGAAGGTCTGGGCCGAGGTTCTGGGTCGCGACAGCGTCGGCGTGGAAGACAACTTCTTCACCCTCGGTGGTCACTCGCTGCTGGCCACGCAAATCGTTGCGCGGCTGCGAGCGCATTTCAAACTCGAGCTGCCGTTGCGGGTGCTGTTCGAGCAACCGACTGTGGCCCTGCTGGCGGTGGCGATTGGCGCTCGCCAGGCCGGCGCCGCCGCACCGCAATCCGCCATGGCCCAAGGGCCGAAAGCCCAGGCGCGACCTGCGCTGCTGCCGCTGTCGTTCTCGCAGCAACGTTTGTGGTTCATCGAACAACTGACGCCGGGCACCACGCTGTTCAACATCCCCTTCGCCCTGCACTTGAAAGGCGAACTCAACGTCGAGGCCCTGCACGCCAGCCTCAATGACTTGCTGGTACGCCATGAAATCCTGCGCACCGGCATCCGCAGTACCGACGGCGTGCCCTGCCAGCACATCAGTGATTCGCTGAACATCGCCTTGCCGTTCGACGACTTGTCCGGCCTGGCGGCCACCGCTCGCGCAGGCGCACAGTTCAACGCCCTGCAAGAAACCTTCGAACAACCCTTCGATCTCACCGCCCCGCCGCTGCTGCGCGCACGTCTGCTACGTGTGGCGCCGGGTGAACACGTGCTGGGCATCGCCCTGCATCACCTGGTCTCGGACGCCTGGTCGGCCACCATTGCCCTGCGGGAACTGGCCTTGGGTTATGAAGCCCGGTGCAACGGCGCGCCGGCCGAACTGCCGGCCTTGCCAGTGCAATACGCCGACTTCGCCCTGTGGCAACGCGAACACCTGCAAGGCACGGAGCTCACACGCCAACTCGACTATTGGACCTGCACTCTGCAGCGCAACGACAGCAGCCCGGTACTGGCGTTGCCCACCGATTACCCGCGTCCGCCAGCCCAAAGCTATCGAGCCGGCGTGGTAAAACTCGCATTGGGCATCGACTTGAGCGCACGACTGCAAGCTTTTGCAAGCCGTCAGGGCACCACACCCTTCACCTTGGTGTTTGCCGGGTTCGCGGCACTGATGCATCGCCTCAGCGGTGATCAAACAGTGCTGATCGGCACCCCGGTGTCCCATCGAGATCAACCGGGTACTGAAGGGTTGCTCGGCATCCTGCTGAATAACCTGACCATTCGTGCCGACTTCAACCCATCATTGGACTTCACTACCCTGGTGGGTAACATCGCCGGGCGTCTGCGCGATGGCTTGCAACACCAGGACTTGCCGTTCGAGCAATTGGTAGACAGTCTGCAACTGCCGCGCAACCTCAGCCACGCGCCGTTGTATCAGGTCATGGTGGCTCAACAATTGGCCATGGAATCGCGCTTGCGCTTCCCCGGTCTGGATTTCGAAGCACTGGAGACCCCGCTCAAACAGTCCGAATGCGATCTCGATCTGCATGTGCTGTGCCCGGCGAATGCACCGATCCAGCTGGAGTTGATGTTCGCCCTGGACCTGTTTGTCGCCGACAGTGCCCGGCAGATGTTGGCGCGCCTGGAACAATTGCTTGAGGGGATGATCGCTGCACCGCAACGGCCAGTCGCCGAGTTGCCGATGCTGAGCACTGCGGAACGTCAGCGTACGCTAATCGACTGGAACGCCACCGAGCGCCACTACCCCGGCCCGACCAACTTGCACACGGCCCTGAGCCAACAGGCGTCCCTGACCCCCAGCGCCTCGGCGCTGGTGTTCGAAGGCCAGCGCCTGAGTTACGCCGAGCTCGATCAGCGCGCGCAAACCGTCGCCCGAGCCTTGCGCGCCGCTGGTATCGGCCGCGATGCCATCGTCCCGGTGTGCATGGAACGCTCCGTGGACATGGTCGTCGCCCTGCTCGGTATCGTGCATGCCGGCGCGGCGTGGTTGCCGCTCGACCCGGAATTACCCGCCACGCGTTTGGCGTTTCTTATTGAAGACGCCGACGCCCAGGTCACCCTGACGCAACCGCAGTGGCTGTCGCGTCTGCCGGCCGGGCACAACGCCTGGACCCTCGACGCACTGCCACAAGCGCCAGCATTTGAGCCAATCAGCGTCAGCGCCAACGATCTGGCCTACGTGCTCTACACCTCCGGTTCCACCGGCCAACCGAAAGGCGTGATGAACGAACACGGCGCCTTGATGAACCGTCTGTATTGGATGCAGGACGCCTTCCCGATTGGCCCGAACGACCGCGTCCTGCAGAAAACCCCATACAGTTTCGACGTGTCGGTGTGGGAGTTCTTCTGGCCTCTGATCACCGGCGCCACCCTGGTAGTGGCCCGCCCGGATGGCCATCGCGATCCGGCGTACCTCAGCGAGCTGATTCAGCAAGAGCAGGTCACCACCCTGCACTTCGTGCCGTCGATGCTGCGCGCCTTTGTCGAAGAACCGAGCCTGGCCGACTGCCACAGCCTGCGTCAGGTGTTCGCCAGCGGCGAAGCGCTGCCGGTGGACCTGGTGCGGCGTTTCATGAGTCAACACCCGGCAGCGCTGGTCAACCTCTATGGCCCGACCGAAGCCGCCATCGACGTGTCGGTGTGGCGTTGCTCGGTGGACGACATGATCGTGCCGATCGGCAAACCAATCGCCAACCTGCGCCTGTACATCCTCGACGAGGCTCAAAAGCCACTGCCGATCGGCAGCATCGGCGAGCTGTACATCGGCGGGGTCGGCGTCGCTCGCGGTTACCTGAAACGTCCG
>JBOFCR010000105.1:0-12831 GCA_051646165.1 Pseudomonas sp.
GGGCGAGGATCAGGGGAATGCGACGCATGGAACACCTCCGCAGTTGGGATGGAGGCTTGCAGTATAGAAGTGCTGCGCGGCCGGCGTGGCCGGATTGGCCGCAGCTACCGGTGAGCGGGGCGCGGATGCGCCCGGATGGGGTCAGTGCCCGTCGCAGCACTCGCCCCAGTGCTTGTGCTTGGAGGTGTGGCCGATACCGGGGTTGAGCGCGTTGCTCGGGTCCAGTTCGCGGTAGAACCCGGCCAGCGCCGGCTTGGCGACGTACAGGTGGCCGACGTTGTGCTCGGCCGGGTACTCGGCGCGGCGCTCATCGAGCAGGGCCCACATGCGGTGCTCCATCGCCAGCGGGTCGACGCCCTTGCGGATGATGTAGTCCTGGTGGAACACGTGGCAGAAGAAGTGCCCGTAGTACAGCTTGTGGATGATCTGCTGTTCCATCTCGGCCGGCAGCGTCTCGACCCAGTCGCGGTCGTTTCGGCGCAGGGCGATGTCCAGGGCGACGATGTCTTCCACGCGGCTGCGGTGCGCCTCGCGGTAGCGGATCGCCGCGCCGGCGATGGCGAAGCGATGGAGGAAGGCCTTGCGCCCTTCCTCGGCATCACAGGCGAAGAAGGCGCCGCTGCTGCGGCCGGCGAAGTACTCGGCGAGGAACGCCTGGGTGGCGGCCAGGCTGTCGTTGGCGACACGCACCAGCAGGTGATGCTCGAAGCGCTCGCGGTACTCGCGCATGCGCGGCGGCAGGTGGCTGGGCAACAGGTTCATCAGCAGTTGGATCGCCCGATCGCTGACGCCGCGCAGGCCGAAGCGCTCGAAGAAGCCATCGACGCGGCTCTTCAGGGCGAAGGCAGCCGGGACCTTGGCGGTGCCGAAGCGGTCGATCACCAGGAAGGTGTCCTTGCCGTATTTCTCGCCGATGTCGAAGGCGGTGCGGTGGATGTACTCGCCGGCGATCGGCAGGCTCGGCAGGTGGGTGAGCAGGTGGCGACGCACTTCGGTGAGGTCGTGCGGGTCGTTGCTGCCGATGTAGAACACCGAGCTGGCTTCCTTGGCGTAGGTGTCCAGGCGCACGGCGAACAGGCACAGCTTGCCGGCCGAGCCGGAGGCTTCGAACAGGCGCGAGGGATCGGCGTTGAAGCGCGCCGGGGTGTCGGCGTCGACGTCGCGTACGTGCTCGCCGTAGCGGGCGTCGGAGGCTTTGCCGGTGCCTTCGTTACTTACCTGCTGTGGGGTGTAGTCGCCCTTTTGCAGGCGGGTGAGGATTTCCTCGGGGCTATCGCCTAGCTCGATGCCCAGGTGGTTGACCAGTTCCAGCGAGCCGTCTGCCTGCACCTGCGCGTACAGCGTCAGTTCGGTGTAGGCCGGGCCGCGACGCACCAGGGCGCCACCGGAGTTGTTGCACACGCCGCCGAGCACCGAGGCGCCGATGCACGAGGAGCCGATCACCGAATGCGGCTCGCGGCCCAGCGGGGCCAGGGCCTGCTCCAGGCGGTCGAGGGTGGCGCCGGGCAGGCAGACCACCTGCTGGCCATCGTTGATCAGCTGCACGCCGGTGATGCGCAGGGTGCTGACCAGCACGATCTCGCGGTCGTAGCCATTGCCGTCCGGGGTCGAGCCACCGGTCAGGCCGGTGTTGGCCGCCTGCATGATAACGATGCGGTCGGCTGCGACGGCGGCCTGCAGCACGCGCCACTGCTCCAGCAGGCTGCCGGGGCGGACCACGGCGAGAACGCCGCCTTCACCGGTGCGGTGGCCCTTGCGAAAGCGCCGGGTGCTCTGTTCGTCGGTGAGCACGTGGTCGTTGCCGACCACCTCGCGCAAGCTGGCCAGCAGGGCGTCGCGACTGATCGATGACATAGCTCAGAGCTCCTTGACCAGCGAATCGGCGCTGATTTCGTTGATCGACTTGGCGCCGGTGAGGGTCATGGCCACGCGCATTTCCTTCTCGATCAGCTCGAGCAGGTTGCTCACGCCGGCACCGCCGGCTGCGGCCAGGGCGTAGACGAAGGCGCGGCCGAGCATCACGGTATCGGCGCCGAGGGCAATCATGCGCACCACGTCGAGGCCGGTACGAATGCCGGAGTCGGCAAGGATCTTGATCTCGCCCTTTACCGCGTCCGCGATAGCCGGCAGGGCGCGGGCGCTGGACAGCACACCATCGAGCTGGCGGCCGCCGTGGTTGGACACGACGATACCGTCAGCGCCGAATTTCACCGCGTCCCTGGCGTCTTCGGCATCGAGGATGCCCTTGATCACCATCGGGCCTTTCCAGAAGTCGCGGATCCACTCCAGGTCTTTCCAGGAGATCGATGGGTCGAAGTTGGCGCCGAGCCAGCCAATATAGTCGGCCAACCCCGTTGGATTTCCGCGGTAGGCGGAGATATTGCCGAGGTCGTGCGGACGGCCGAGCAGGCCGACATCCAGCGCCCAGGACGGGTGGGTCATGGCCTGCAGCATGCGGCGCATGGCGGCGTTCGGCCCGCTCATGCCGGAGTGGGCGTCGCGGTAGCGGGCGCCCGGCGTGGGCATGTCGACGGTGAACACCAGGGTGGTCACGCCGGCGGCCTTGGCACGCTCCAGGGCGTTCTTCATGAAGCCGCGATCTTTCAGCACATAGAGCTGGAACCACATCGGCCGATCGATGGCGGGCGCCACTTCCTCGATCGGACACACCGAGACGGTCGACAGGGTGAAGGGAATGCCCTTGGCCGCTGCCGCCTTGGCCGCCTGCACTTCGCCTCGGCGGGCGTACATGCCGGTCAGGCCGACCGGGGCTAGGGCTACCGGCATCGCCAGCTTCTCGCCGAACAGTTCGGTTTCCAGGCTCAGCTCGGACATGTTGCGCAGCACGCGCTGGCGCAGGGCGATGTCGGCCAGGTCTGCGACATTGCGCTTGAGGGTGTGCTCGGCATAGGCGCCGCCGTCGATGTAGTGGAACAGGAACGGCGGCAACTTGCGCTGGGCAGCGGCGCGGTAGTCGGTGGAGGCGGAGATGATCATGGGGCAGTTTCCCGAAATGGAGATGCCGGGCCTCGCGGCCCGGCGGGTCAATCATCAATGCACCAGCATGCCAGTAAAGACATAGGCCTGGGCCAGGGTGATCAGGCCGACGAAGGCGGCGAAGATCAGGCTGTGCTTGAGGGTGAAGCGGAACAGGTCGGATTCCTTGCCGACCATGCCGGTGGCGGCGCAGGCCACGGCGATGGATTGCGGCGAGATCATCTTGCCGGTCACGCCGCCACTGGTGTTGGCCGCCACCAGCAGGGTGTCGTTGACCCCGATCTGGTGTGCAGTGGTTGCCTGCAGCGAGCTGAACAGAGCGTTGGACGAGGTATCCGAACCGGTGAGGAACACGCCCAGCCAGCCGAGGAACGGCGAGAAGAACGGGAACAGCACGCCGGTGCCGGCCAGAACCAGGGCCAGGGTGCTGGACATGCCCGAGTAGTTGGTGACGAAGGCGAACGCCAGCACCATGCCGATCGACAGGATCGGCCATTTCAGCTCGATCAGGGTTTCCTTGAAGGTGGTCAGACCCGTTTTAACCTTGATCTTCAGCACCAGCATGGAGACCAGCGCGGCGAAGAAGATCGCGGTGCCGGTGGCGGAGATCGGGTCGAGCTTGAATACCGCCGGCATGGCGGTGGCGGCAGTGACGATCGGCGCGGTCTTGATCACCAGTTGGTCGAGGTGCGGGATGGCGAAGTTGAACACCGCGCCGTACATCGCACCGCCGGCGGCGAACAGCGCCTTGAACGGCTTCAGGGTCCAGAGGGTGACCAGTACGGTGAGGATCAGGAACGGCGACCAGGCTTTGATGATCTCGCCGATGCTGTACGGCGAAGGCATGGTGCTGCGCTTGCCGCCGAAACCACCGACCACTGCGGCGCCGCTGGCCGTTACACCAACCACTTGCGGCTCGGCGGCTCGGCTCGGGCTCCAGACCTTGAGGAACAGGGTCAGGCAGACCAGGCTGACCAGCGCCGAGGTGATGTCCGGCAGCTCCGGGCCGATGTAGTTGGAGGTGAAGTACTGGGTGATGGCGAAGCTGACACCGGCGACCAGTGCGGCCGGCCAGGTTTCCTTGATGCCACGCCAGCCGTCCATCATCGCCACCAGCCAGAACGGCACGATGATCGATAGCAGCGGCAGCTGGCGGCCCGCCATGGCGCCGATCTTGAAAGCGTCGATGCCGGTGACCTGGCCTGCAACGATGATCGGGATGCCCAGGGCGCCGAAGGCTACCGGGGCGGTGTTGGCGATCAGGCACAGGCCGGCGGCGTACAGCGGATTGAAGCCGAGGCCGACGAGCAGGGCGGCGGTGATCGCCACCGGTGCACCGAAGCCGGCAGCACCTTCGAGGAAGGCGCCGAAAGAGAAGCCGATCAGCAGCACCTGCAGGCGCTGGTCGTCGGTGATCGACAGCACCGAGCTGCGGATGATCTCGAACTGGCCGCTCTTCACCGTCAGTTTGTAGAGGAATACCGCCGCGACGATGATCCAGGCGATGGGCCATAGGCCGTAGGCGAAGCCGTAACCGGCGGCGGCAAAGGCCATATCGGCGGGCATCTGGAAGGCGAAGATGGCGACGATGAGCGACAGCGCCAGGGTGATGCTGCCGGCGACGTGGCCTTTGAGGCGAAACACCGCCAGGGCCAGGAAGAAGAACACGATCGGGGTCAGTGCGACCAGGGCGGAGAGGCCCAGACTGCCGAGCGGGGTGTAGAACTGTTGCCAGGTTTGCATGAAGAGTGGCTCCCTAATTGTTTTTGGAGGTGCCGTTGTGGCTCGGGCGGGCCTGCATGCTTGTGGCATACACCCCGGCTACGAACCGATCCTGTCCAATTGCTTAAATTGGTAATACCAATTTACAAAATCGACGAGTCAGGGTAAAAGCGCTGCTGTTGGCGTGTCAATTTTGCGCACTACGACTTTGGTCGGAGAGCTGCTGGCCGGGCCGTGCTTGTGGCTGTGCAAGGGGCTGGTTAGGCTGCGGCAGTTTGCGGGGAGAGCGGTGCGCCAGGCGGTGCATCCGCAGGTTTGAGGAGAGGTGCAGGCGTCATGGCATTTGGTCAGGTACGGCAACGCCGTCTGTCGGACGACATCGTCAGTCAGCTAGAGTCGATGATTCTCGAAGGCACGCTCAAGGCCGGCGAGCGGCTGCCGGCCGAACGGGCGTTGGCTGAGGACTTCGGCGTATCACGGCCGTCGCTGCGCGAGGCAATCCAGAAGCTGGTGGCCAAGGGGCTGTTGGTCAGTCGTCAGGGCGGCGGCAACTATGTGGCGGCGGAGCTGGGTTCGACCTTCAGCGATCCGCTGCTGCATCTGCTGGAGAGCAACCCGGACGCGCAGCGCGACCTGCTGGAGTTTCGCCACACCCTGGAGGGCTCCTGCGCCTACTACGCCGCGCTGCGTGCCACCGAGCCTGATCACCAGCGCCTGCGCGAGGCGTTCGAAGCGTTGCAGGCCTGTTATACGCCGGGCAGCAAGGCCAGCCGGGCGCAGGAGGGCGCAGCTGATGCGCGCTTCCACCTGGCCATCGCCGAGGCCAGCCATAACGCCGTGCTGCTGCACACCATTCGCGGCCTGTTCGACCTGCTCAAACACAACGTGGTGACCAACATCGGCGGCATGTACCTGCAGCGCAGCGAGACCCGCGACATGCTGATGCAACAGCATCGGGCGCTGTACGAGGCGATCATCGAGCGGCGGGCGGAGGCGGCGCGGGAGATTTCCCACGGCCATATCCTCTATGTGCAGGAAGTACTCAACGAGGCGCAGCAGGAAGCCAAGCGGGTGGAGCGGGCGCAACGTCGCCAGGGAACCTGACGGGCTGCGCCATGGGGGCTTGAGGCGGCGAGCTTACTCGTCGTTGCCTTTGCCCTTGGTGCGCATGGCGCGCTGGACTTCGCGGTCGGCATCGCGCTCTTTCTCGGTATGCCGCTTGTCGAAGTCCTTCTTGCCCTTGGCCAGGGCAATCTCGCACTTGATCAGGTGCGCCTTCCAGTAGATCGACAAGGCAACGCAGGTGTAGCCCTTCTGCTGCACGGAGCCGAACAGCTTGTCCAGCTCGCGCTTGTTCAGCAGCAGCTTGCGCGTGCGGGTCGGGTCGGCAATGACGTGAGTGCTGGCGGTGGTCAGCGGGGAGATGTGGCACCCCATCAGCCAGGCTTCGTCATCCTTGAGCAGCACGTAGCTGTCGACCAGCTGCGCCTTGCCTGCGCGCAGGCTCTTCACTTCCCAGCCGGACAGGACCAGGCCGGCCTCGAACTTGTGTTCGATGAAGTAGTCGTGGAGCGCCTTTTTATTCAGCGCGATGGTCCCGGAGGGATGTTTCTTCTGCTTAGCCATAGGCGGCGCATTATAGGGAGTTGCCGCGGCGCTGGCGACAGCCTGTGCTTGAGGGGGCAGGGTGAATTCCGCACAATGCGCCTCCGTTGTGGTGGCCGCCGTGCTTTGGCGTACCGCCGCAGTAGTTCAGGAAGCGACAAACCATGAGCACCCGAATCCAACGCTCGGCGCTGCTGCCCTATCCGGCGCAGGCGCTGTATGACCTGGTCAACGATGTGGCCAGCTACCCGCAGTTTCTGCCCTGGTGCTCGGCCTCCGAGGTTCTGGAGGAGAGCGCCGAGTCGATGCGGGCCAGCCTGACCGTGTCCAAGGCCACGCTCAGCCAGCGCTTCATGACGCGCAACAAGCTGGTGCCGGGCAAGTCTATCGAGATGCAGCTGGAAGAGGGGCCGTTCAGTCAGCTGCAGGGCGTGTGGGAGTTCAAGGCGCTGGGCGACAAAGCCTGCAAGATCAGCCTGGACATGACCTTCGATTACGCCGGGCCGCTGGTCAAGGCGACCCTGGGGCCGCTGTTCACCCAGGCGGCGAACACCATGGTCGATGCCTTCTGCCAGCGCGCCAAGCAGCTCTATGGATAAGTCGGGCGTGCTGGTCGAGGTGGTTTATGCCTTGGCTGGCGAGCAGGCTTTGTTGGCGCTGGAGTTGCCGACCGGCAGTACCATGCGCGAGGCGGTGCTGCGCTCGGGGCTGGATGCGCGGTTTCCCGGGTTGGATCTGGCGACAGTGCCGCTGGGTATTTTCGGCAAGGCGGTAAGCCGGCCGGAAGAGCGAGTGCTGGAGCCAGGCGATCGGGTAGAAATCTACCGGCCGCTGCAAGCCGACCCCAAGGAAGTGCGCAAACGCCGGGCGGCGCGCGCTGCCGAGGCTCGGGCGGCGCAGGCGGGACAATGAATCTTCACCCATAAAAAAGCCCGGCAGTGCCGGGCTTTTTTCTGTCCGCGATTTACTGCGGAGCGGCTTCCAGGGGCTCTGGAATTGGTACTGCGACAGGCTTGGCGGAGTCCACTTCGCGCTGGATCTGCTCCTGCAGCGAACCCGGCTTGGCCGGCTCTTCCGCTTGTGGTGCGGCTTCGGACTGCGGGGTGGTGACGTTGCCGTCTTCACCGAGAATCGTCTGGTCGCGGCTGACGCCAGGGGTGAAGTCGCCGGCCAGGCCGATCAGTTGGTCATTGCTGCCGAACACCAGGCTCACGCGTTCCTGATAGCGCTGGCGGCCACCCGGCTGGATGCTGTACAGGTAGTCCCAGCGGCTGGCGTGGAAGGTATCGGTGATCAGCGGGTTGCCCATGATAAACCGCACTTGTTTGCGGGTCATTCCGGGCTTCAACTGGTCTATCATGTCCTGTGTCACGACATTGCCCTGCTGGATGTCGATCTTGTAAACCCCGGGAAATGAACAGCCGGCGAGTGCGAACAGGCCCACTAGCGTGAGACTGGACAGCAAGAGCTTGGTGTTTTGCATCGGTGGGTGACTTCCACTATCTTGGCTGGGCAAAGTAAACCCCGATCATACCCGCATAAACGGGAGCTGCGAAGCAGCAACCTAGAGAAAGCTGACCATGGTTGAAAATAGCGAACTGCGCAAAGCTGGCCTTAAAGTCACCTTGCCGCGTGTGAAGATCCTGCAAATGCTTGATGCCGCCACTTCCGGCCAGCGTCACATGAGCGCTGAAGATGTCTACAAGGCGCTGATGGAGGCGGGCGAAGATGTTGGCCTGGCGACCGTATACCGCGTTCTGACTCAATTCGAAGCGGCCGGTTTGGTCGAGCGGCACAACTTCGACGGCGGCCATGCCGTGTTCGAGCTGGCTGACGGCGGCCACCACGACCATATGGTCTGCGTGGACAGTGGCGAGGTCATCGAGTTCTTCGATCCGGAGATCGAGAAGCTGCAGAAAGAAATCGTCAAGAAGCACGGCTTCGAGCTGGTCGATCACAATCTGGTGCTGTACGTACGCCAGAAGAGCAAGTGATTCGAGCAGCATGAAAAAGGCGCCCCGTGGGGCGCCTTTTTTGTGCGCGCAAGATTCAGCTCTGTGCGCTGGCGACCATCTTGCGCGCGTGCTGCAGCGACTCTTCAGTGAGGTCGACGCCGCCGAGCATGCGCGCCACTTCCTCGATGCGCTGCGGCGTATCCAGGGTTGCCACGGCGGTGCGGGTTTCCTCGCTGCCGCGCTGCTTGTGCACGAACAGGTGTTGGTGCCCCTGCGCCGCAACCTGCGGCAAGTGGGTTACAGTCAGCACCTGGCCGCGCTCGCCGAGGCGGCGTAGCAGCTGGCCGACCACCTCGGCGGTCGGGCCGCCAATGCCGACATCGACTTCGTCGAACACCAGGGTCGGCACCCGCGAGGTCTGCGCGGTGATTACCTGGATCGCCAGGCTGATGCGTGACAGCTCGCCGCCGGAGGCAACCTTAGCCAGCGACTTCAATGGCTGACCCGGGTTGGCGCTGACCAGGAACTCGACCTGCTCCAGGCCATACGGCTGCGGTTCTTCGGCGTTGCTGCCTTGCAGCTGGATGCTGAAGCGTCCGCCTGGCATGCCCAGGCTCTGCATTTCTTCCTGCACGGCGGCGGACAGGCGGGTCGCGGCTTGTTGGCGCAGCTCGCTCAGCTCGCTGGCTTTCTCCTGGTAATGACGGGCATAGGCGGCCAGTTCTTCACCGAGGCGTTCGCTGGCCTGGTCGTCGGCGTTGAGGCCTTCCAGTTCTTCCAGCAGGCGCTGCTGCAGATCGCCCAGCTCGGTGGGTTGGATGCGGTGTTTACGCGCCAGGGTGTAGATCGCGTCGAGGCGTTCTTCAAGGATCTGCTGGCGCTGTGGATCGGCATCGAAGTGGTCGATGAAGCGGTTCAGCTCGCCGACCGCTTCTTCAACCTGGATCTGTGCACTGGCCAGCAGGTTGCTGGCTTCGCCGAGGGCGCCGGGCTGGCTGCTGAAGGCGCTGAGGCGGTTGAGGCTGGCGGTCAGGGCTGACAGCACGTTGCCGGCATCGCTTTCACTGCACAGGTCGAGCACCTGGCGACAGGCTCCGAGCAGTTGTTCGGCGTTGCTCAGGGTTTTGTGTTCCAGCTCCAGCTGTTCCAGTTCGTTGTCGCCGAGGGTCAGGTTCTCCAGCTCTTCCAGCTGGTAGCTGAGCAGCTGGTGGCGGGCGCGCTGCTCGTCGCTGGTCGAGGTCAGGCGTTGCAGCTCCTGGCGGGTCTGGCGCCAGCGCTGGGCAGCCAGCTGGACCTGGCGAGCCAGCTCCTGGCTGCCGGTGTATTCGTCGAGCAGGCGGCGATGGGTGTCGGGTTTGAGCAGTGACTGGTGCTCATGCTGGCTGTGGATGTCGATCAGCAGTTCGCCGAGGGCCTTGAGGTCGCCCAGCGGGCAGGGCGCGCCATTGATATAGCCACGCGAGCGGCCTTCGCTGGTGATCACCCGGCGCAGGATGCACGGGCCGTCGTTGTCCAGGTCGCGCTCGCTGAGCCAGGTGCGGGCCTCGGGGATGTCGTCGAGGTCGAAGCTGGCGAGGATGTCGGCCTTGTCTGCGCCCGGGCGCACCACGCCGCTGTCGGCGCGATCGCCGAGGGCCAGGCCGAGGGCATCGAGCATGATCGACTTGCCGGCGCCGGTCTCGCCGGTGATGACCGACATGCCGCGGGCCAGTTCCAGATCCAGGTGTTCGACGATGGCGTAGTTGTGTACGGACAGGTGCGCCAGCATGGAGATCGCTCCCAAAAGTTTGTGCTGGCTATTTATACAGTGTTTTGTTTTGTCCTGACAATAACCCTTGAAAGCTTGTGTTTGGGCCCCATATAGGCGGAAGAAGCGCGGGCCATGACCCGCTGTTGCATTTACAGGAGGACCCAATGGCTGACGAACAGACTCTCGATACGCAGAACCCGCAGGACAATCCGGCGCCCGAGGCGGTGCTTGGCGAGGATCTGGTTGCGCGTGTGCAATCGCTCGAAGAGCAGCTGGCTGCTGCGCAGGATCAATCCCTGCGCGTCGCTGCCGACTTGCAGAACGTGCGCCGTCGTGCCGAGCAGGATGTCGAGAAGGCGCACAAGTTTGCCCTGGAAAAATTTGCCAGCGACCTGCTGCCGGTGGTCGACAGCCTGGAGCGTGGCTTGGAGCTTTCCAATCCAAACGACGAGTCGATCAAGGCTGTGCGTGAAGGTATGGAGCTGACCCTCAAGCTGTTTCACGACACCCTCAAGCGCTACCAGGTCGAGGCGGTCGATCCGCATGGTGTGCCGTTCAATCCTGAGCACCACCAGGCGATGGCCATGGAAGAAAGCACCCATGTCGAGCCGAACTCTGTGCTCAAGGTGTTCCAGAAGGGCTACCTGCTCAGCGGTCGCCTGCTGCGCCCGGCCATGGTCGTGGTCAGCAAGGCGCCAAGCGCGCCACTGCCGTCGATTGACGAGCAGGCTTGAAATCCGGGGCGCAGGCCCCATCTATTGGTACAAGCGAATCAGTAGCTGACGTTGCGAGTCGCCAAGCGCCGCAACGTACTCAAGGTTAACGACAAAGTTTCGGGAGAGTGAAAATGGGCAGAATCATCGGTATCGACCTGGGGACTACCAACTCCTGCGTCGCAGTTCTGGAAAACGGTAGCGTCAAGGTCATCGAAAACTCCGAAGGCGCGCGTACCACGCCGTCGATCATCGCCTACACCAATGATGGCGAAATCCTGGCTGGCCAGTCCGCCAAGCGTCAGGCCGTGACCAACCCGCATAACACCCTGTATGCGGTGAAGCGCCTGATCGGTCGCCGCTTCGAAGAGGAAGTGGTACAGAAAGACATCAAGATGGTCCCTTACAAAATCGCCAAGGCCGACAACGGTGACGCCTGGGTGGAAGTGAAGGGCCAGAAAATGGCGCCGCCGCAAATCTCCGCGGAAGTGCTGAAGAAAATGAAGAAGACCGCCGAAGACTACCTCGGCGAGCCAGTGACCGAGGCGGTGATCACCGTTCCGGCCTACTTCAACGACAGCCAGCGCCAGGCCACCAAAGACGCCGGCCGCATCGCCGGTCTCGAGGTCAAACGCATCATTAACGAGCCGACCGCGGCTGCGCTGGCCTACGGCATGGACAAGGGCAAGGGCGACCACACCGTGATCGTCTATGACCTGGGTGGCGGTACCTTCGACGTATCGGTGATCGAGATCGCCGAAGTCGACGGTGAGCACCAGTTCGAAGTGCTGGCGACCAACGGTGACACCTTCCTCGGTGGTGAGGACTTCGACATTCGTCTGATCGACTACCTCGTCGACGAATTCAAGAAAGAGTCCGGCATCGACCTGAAAGGCGACCCGCTGGCTATGCAGCGCCTGAAAGAATCCGCTGAAAAAGCCAAGATCGAGCTGTCGTCCGCGCAGCAGACCGACGTCAACCTGCCGTACATCACTGCCGATGCCACCGGTCCGAAGCACCTCAACGTGAAGATTTCCCGCGCCAAGCTGGAAGCCCTGGTTGAAGAGCTGGTCACCCGTACCATCGAGCCGTGCCGCATCGCCCTGAAAGACTCCGGTCTGGACGTTGGCAGCATCGACGAAGTGATCCTGGTCGGCGGTCAGACCCGCATGCCGCTGGTACAGCAGAAAGTTGCCGAGTTCTTCGGCAAGGAAGCGCGCAAGGACGTCAACCCGGACGAGGCCGTAGCCATCGGTGCTGCGATTCAGGGCGCCGTACTGGCTGGCGACGTCAAGGACGTGCTGCTGCTCGACGTATCGCCGCTGACCCTGGGTATCGAAACCATGGGCGGCGTGATGACGGCGCTGATCGAGAAGAACACCACCATCCCGACCAAGAAGTCGCAGGTGTTCTCGACTGCTGACGACAACCAGGGCGCAGTGACCATTCACGTGCTGCAGGGCGAGCGCAAGCAAGCCGCGCAGAACAAGTCGCTGGGCAAGTTCGACCTGGCCGAGATTCCGCCGGCTCCGCGTGGCGTGCCGCAAATCGAAGTGACCTTCGACATCGACGCTAACGGCATCCTGCACGTCGGCGCCAAAGACAAGGCCACCGGTAAGCAGCAGTCCATCGTGATCAAGGCCAACTCCGGTCTGTCCGAGGAAGAAATCGAGCAGATGGTGCGTGACGCCGAGGCCAACGCCGAGGAAGACCGCAAGTTCGAAGAGCTGGTCACTGCCCGTAACCAGGGCGACGGCCTGGTGCATGCCACCCGCAAGATGATCGTCGAAGCCGGTGACAAGGCGACTGCTGACGAGAAAGCGGCCATCGAAAAAGCCCTGGCTGAGCTGGAAATCGCCGTCAAAGGCGACGACAAGGCAGCCATCGAAGCGAAGATGAACGCCCTGTCCGAAGTGACCAGCCCGCTGGCGCAGAAGATGTATGCCGAGCAACCGCAGCCGGGTGCTGCCGAGCAAGGCGCCGATGCGGCTCATGACGCGGCCGACGATGTTGTCGATGCCGAGTTTGAAGAGGTCAAGGACAACAAGTAAGCCACGGGCTTGTGACCCACAGGGATGTGGGAAATGCA
>JBOFCR010000179.1:0-21009 GCA_051646165.1 Pseudomonas sp.
CCGAACATGGGAGCCCTCTAAACGCGGGGCGCCGGGTAACTGTAGGAGCCAGCTTGCTGGCGATCAGGAGCCGCATAGATGCATCAGCCGCCCTCCAAGAGCATCGCCAGCAAGCTGGCCCCTACACAGGCCCATACGGCTCACACAGCAAAACGGCGCGCCCAGAGTGGGCGCGCCGTGAGGTAAACAGCAGCAGACAGGGCGGTCAGAACGGCCGGCTACCCGCCAGGCTGATGCGTTTCATCCTGCGCCGCTGACTGGCCGGGAAGGCATTGCGCGCGTGCAGGGTGGCCTGGTTATCCCAGTACACGATGTCGCCCACTTCCCACTTGTGGCTGTAGGAGAAGCGCGGGTTCTGCAGGTGCTCGCGCAGACGGGCGATCAGCGCGGCGCCCTTCTCCGGGTCATAGCCGGGGATCTCCACCTCGGTGTGCACGCTGAGGAACAGCAGGCGTTTGCCGCTATCGGGATGGGTGCGTACCAGCGGGTGCTCGGTGCCCTGGATCGGTTCGATGTCCGGCGTGCGATAGGTAACGAAGCCACCGCCGTAGCCGCCGCTTTTGATGCGCACGAAGGGGTTGTAGTTGATCAGGCGCAGGTCATCGATCTCGCGCTGGGTATCACCATCCAGCGCGCTGTAGGCCAGCGCCAGGTTGGTCCAGCTGGTCTCGCCGCCCTGCTCCGGCACTTCCAGGGCATACAGCAGCGAGCCGGCCGAGGGCGTCGGCGTCCACTGGTGGTCGGTGTGCGCCGGCAGGGCGAAGTTGCCCAGCTCGCCATCGCCGGTGTTGGCCACCTTGACGATGTCCGGCGCCTTGCCATCGGTGCCGGAAGACAGCACGGCGAAGTCCGGGTGCGGCTGGAACACCGAGCCGAACCAGGAGGTGAAGCGCAGGAACTGCGCGTCATCCAGCTCCTGGTTCTTGAAGATCAGGATGTGATGGTCGCGCAGGGCCTGCTTGAGGGCGATGACCTGCGCGGCGGTCAGATCCCGGCGGCCATCCAGGCCATACACCTCGGCGCCCAGCGGCGCAGTGAGGGGAATGATGCGCAGGCCGTCGCTGGTCGCCTGGCGCAGTGTACTGACGTTGTGGCTCATACTTTTCTCCCGGTTCAGCCCTTGCGGGTGGTCTGGCTGCGGCGACCGTCGAGGGCCACTGGCACGTCGCCGGCCAGGGTCACGCGGCGCACGATGCGGTCCTGCTGGCCGTAGTCGTCGACGGCGTAGTGCTGGGTGGCGCGGTTGTCCCAGATCGCCACATCGCCTTCCTGCCAGCGCCAGCGCACGGTGTTCTCCAGGCGTGTGACGTGGCCCTGCAGGGTGTCGAACAGGCGCTGCGAATCGCCCTGCGACAGGCCCTTGATGCGTTTGACGAAGTGGCCGAGCAGCAGCGTGCGTTCGCCGCTGACCGGGTGCACGCGCACCACCGGATGCTCGGTCTCGTAGACGGTGGAGGCGAACACCTTGCGGTATTCCTCCAGGCGCGCCAGGTCGGTGGTCGGCTTGACCCCGGCATAGTCGTACTCGTTGCTGTGCACCGCCCAGAGCTTGTCAGCCAGCTCACGCAGGCTTTCCGGCAGGTCCTGGTAGGCCGTCGCGGTGTTGGCCCAGACGGTATCGCCACCGGCCTTGGCGGCCACCACCGAACGCAGGATCGAAGCCTTGGGGTAGGCTTCGACGAAGGTCACGTCGGTGTGCCAGGAATTGGCCCGGTGGCCCTGGGCACCGTCCAGCTCGAGCAGGTAATGGGTGCCGTCACGTACCGGTACCGTGGGGTGCGCAACGGGCTCGCCAAGCAGCTTGGCGAAGGCTTCCTGGGCCTGGTCGTCAAGCTGGTGCTGGGCGCGGAAGAAGATCACCTTGTGCTGCACCAGAGCGGCCTGGATCGCGTCGATGGTCGGCGCGTCGAGGTCGCCGGACAGGCGCACCCCGCGGATTTCCGCGCCGATGCGGCCGGCGACCGGGTGGATGTCGAGTTGTACGGCGGGTTCGATGGCGATTGCTGCATTACTCATGTTGTTTCTCCTTGCTTTGGAATTGCGTGACGGCACGTCAGAAGTCGTAACGCAGGGATACGCCTGCGGTGCGCGGTTGGCCCACGGAGGCGGTGTAGGCCCCGTTGATGTAGGCAAAGGCACTCAGGTAGTAATCGGTGTCTGTGGCGTTCTTCACCCAGATCGAGGTATCGAGCTGGCCGTCGCCCAGGTCGGTGCGCACACCGGCCGCCAGGTTGACCAGGCCGTAGCCATCGATCTTCGCCAGGTCGGAGTTGTCCAGCGCGCCATTGGCCTCGGAGCGGTAGGAGTAGCCGGCGTTGATGTAGGGCTTGATGCCGTTGTCGATCTGCCAGCTGTACTCGCCGTTGACGTTGCCGATCCATTTCGAGGCGCCGACCACTTCTTCGCCGGTCAGGTCGCAGGTGGCATTCGGGTTGACCGTGGCGACTTCGCCGGGGCACGGGGCGTTCTCGAAGCTGAGGTAGGTGACGTCGTTGTACGAGCCGTTGACGTTCAGGGTCAGGCCGCGAATCGGCAGGGCCGTGGCTTCGAACTCGACACCGCGCGAACGCACGCTACCGGCGTTGGCCAGCACCGCCACGGGCAGCGCAGAGCCGGTCGGCGTGGCCAGGGTGGTGGCCTGGTAGCCGTGAATGCCGGTCCAGAAGAGGTTGGCGTTGAACAGCAGGCGGTCGTTCAGCAGGGTGCTCTTGAAGCCCAGCTCGGCATCGTTGGCCCGCTCCGGGCCGACCAGCAGCGAGTCGGCGCCCAGGCTCGGGGCACTGGCGATGGCCAGGTTGACCCCGCCGGACTTCTCGCCGTGGGACAGCGAGGCGTAGCCCAGCACATCGTCGGTGAACTGGTAGCTGAGGCTGAGCAGACCGGACGGCGAGGCGTTGTGCAAGCTCAGGTCGCCGGAGTCGTAGACGCCAAGCTGGCGGTCACGAATCGCCTGCAGACCCGCTGGCAGTACGGCGCCGCCTTCCGGAGCGAAGCGCTCGACCTTGGCTTGCTTCTCCTCGTAGGTGCCACGCAGCCCGGCGGTGAAGTCGAGCTTGTCGGTGAGGTGCCAGGTGCCTTGGCCGAACAGCGCGTAGCTGTCGGTCTCGACCTTGCCGTTGGCCTTGCTGTAGACGTTGTTGAAGATCCCCGGGTTGGCGCCGGTGAGGAACAGGTCGGCCTGCGGGCCGTAGTCGGTGAAGGTCTTGTTGCCCAGGTTCTGGTTGAAGATATAGCTGCCGAGCACGTAGTCGAAGGCGCCGCCGGTGGGCGAGGCCAGGCGGAATTCCTGGGAGAACTGGCGGTCGTGGACTTCCACGCCGGTATTGTTCAGCGCCGAGACGTTCAGGCTCTCGTCGTTGGCCGGGGTGAAGTGCCAGTAGCGATAGGCGCTGATCGAAGTCAGGGTGTAGCCGCCGTTGAGGTTCCAGTTGGCCTCCACCGAGCTGCCGCCCTGGTGCACGCTGACGTGCTGGCGACTGTTGAGGTTGACCTTGTGGTCGTCCGGGTCGCGGTGCGGCGAGGCGCCGGCCAGTGCGGCACGGTCCCAGTAACGCTGCGGGGCGCCGTACAGGACCATGGTGCCGGTGCTGGAATCTTCGGCGTTGTAGTCGGTGATCCAGCGCAGGTTGAAGTCGTCATTCGGCTCGAACAGCAGCTGGCCGCGCACGCCTTCGCGCTCGCCGCCGTTGAGATCGTCGCCGTTGTAGGTGTTCTCGATGAAACCGTCATCGCGGGTGCGGTACGCCGACAGGCGCCCGGCCAGGGTCTCGGTGAGGCCACCAGACACGGTGCCCTTGCCCTGGAAGTAACCGCGCTCGCCGCCGGACACCTCGATGCTGCGCTCGGGGGTGAAGGTCGGTTTACGGGTGCTGATATTGAGCACGCCGGCGGTGGTGTTCTTGCCGAACAGGGTGCCTTGCGGGCCGCGCAGCAGCTCCAGCTGCTCGATGTCCAGCAGGTCGAACACGGCCATGCCGGGGCGGCCCAGGTAGACGTTGTCCAGATAGATCCCGGCGCTGCCTTCCAGGCCGTCGCTGGCCGGGTTGTTGCCGATGCCGCGCACCGCGATGCTCGACTGGCGCGCATGGATAAAGGCGACGTTGACGCTTGGCAGTACCTGCTGCAGGTCCTGCACCTTGTAGACCTTCTGCTGCTCCAGGGTGGCGCCGCTGAGGGTGGTGATCGGGGTCGGTACGTCCTGCACGTCTTCCTCGCGACGGCGTGCAGTCACGGTGACCTTGCCCAGGGCCACGTCTTCTTCGGCGGCCGGCGTGCTGCTGGCTTCCTCGGCCCAGGCAGGCGCGGCGCCGGTCAGGCTGCCCAGGGCCAGCAGCAGGGTCAGGGCGTATTCGGGTGCGGCCAGGCGCTGCAGGGCCAGGGGCCGGGCAATGCGAGGCAGCAGGGGCGTTCGGGTGTGGCTCATGAATGGCAATCCTTGTGCAGGCCCGGCCCGGAATGCGGGCAACAGGGCGGCGCATCACGCGGGACGTGATGGGCGGTAAATCGTTCGGTGTTGGTATGCGGCTCGTGTGGCCGCTTAGTGCGCTGTTACTGACAGCGACGCATGACTTCGCCTGGCATGGGCGTTTGCTGCGCGTGGTGACGATGGTTCATGGCGGACTCCCCCTTGGATGCTTGGCCATATGCATATTCCATTACGATCTAGTTGTTTTGATTTACTTAGATTGACGGAATAAGAGCCTGCATTTAAAACCTGCAGCCAGGGCACCGCAAATGCCTTCGCCTCATATTTTGAATGCCAGGAATGCATCATGGATCTGCGCCAACTTCGCTACTTTCTCGCCCTGATCGAGCAACGCAGTTTCGTCCGCGCGGCAGACGCCATGGGCATCACTCAGCCGGCGTTCAGCCGCAGCATTCAAGGCCTGGAGCATGAGCTGGGTTGCCAGCTGGTGGACCGCGGCAGCAAGGATCTGCGGCCCACGCCGGAAGGCCAGGTGGTGCTGCAACACGCCCTCAGCCTGGTGCGCGGCGCCAGCAACCTGACCAACGAAATCAACCAGATGACCAAGCTCGATGCGGATGAACTGCGCTTCGGCTGCGGCCCGGCGCTGGCCGCGCGCCTGGTGCCGGATGCGCTGCTGCAGTTCATGCAGCAGTACCCGCGCATACGCACGCAATTCGAGGTGAATCACTGGGAAAACCTCAGCCGCAGCCTGAGCCGCGACGAGATCGAATTCTTCCTCGCCGACATTCGCCAGTTCGAGGCCGACCCGAGTTTCCAGACCCAACCACTGACGCCGCGTCCGGGCCTGTTCTTCTGCCGCACCGGGCACCCGCTGCTGGCCAAGGAAAGCCTGTCGACCAACGATCTGTTCGACTACCCGCTGGTGGCCACGCGCATTCCCATGGGCGCGCGCAAGGTACTGGCCAACCTCAGCGGCAAGGCCGACTTCGACCTGCACTTGGAGTGCGAGCAGTTCACCTTGCTGCAGCAGATCGTGCGGCGCAGCGACGCCATCGGCCTGGCCACCCACGAGGCCCTGCACGAGCAACTGAGTCGCGGCGAAGTGGTGCAGCTGTACCTGCGCAACCTGCCGCTCAACCTCGACAGCCTCAGCGCCCGCTGCGGCATCGTCACCCGCACCGGCTACCGGTTATCTCCCGCAGCGCGGGCGATGATCGACCTACTGACCAGCCTGGACCGCGAGCAGGCTGGCGCGGCAGCTGCGGCCTGAAACGCAGTAGCCCGGAGCAAGGTCCGGGCTACATTCAGCAACTCAAAAGCCTGCTGACTCAAGCCGGATCGGCACCCTGCAGGCGGACATCCGCCGGCTCGCGGCGCTCGGCACGCATGGCGAACAGCACCAGCACCACCAGCACGACGGCGAGAATTGCCGAAGAACCCACAGTGCCGAAGTCCAGGCCACCTTTGTCGTGGGTCTTGGTCAGCACGTCACCGAGGGTCGCACCGAACGGCCGGGTCAGCACGAAGGCGATCCAGAACAGCGCCACGCTGGAAATCCGGGTGAACTGCTTGGCCAGCGCCACCACGGCGATCAGGCTGCCGATCAGCAGCGCGCCGCCGGCGAAGCCCAGCCCGGAGTCGTCCGCCAGGTAGTCGCCCAGCGCCGTGCCCAGGGTGTTGGAGACCAGGATCGCGCCCCAGTAGAACAACTCGCCCCGCCGGCTGACGATGTTGTCCACCGCCAGCGACTTCTCGCTCAGGCGCCACACCGCCAGGGTACACAGCAGCAGGCTGAGCAAAATCGCCGAGCCGGTGGCATAGCCCAGACCCAGGGTGCGGTCCATGAAGTCGGACATGGTGGTGCCGGCCGTGCTGGTGGCGAGGATCACCGTCCAGTACAGCGCCGGCAGGTAGCGCCGCGACAGCAGCTGACCACTGAGGGCGACCAGGAACAGGCCGATGAGGATCAGCGAACTGACGGCATAGCCGACATTCAGGGTCATCGACAGCAGGTCGCCGGCGGTTTCGCCGAGGGTGGTGGCGCAGATTTTCATCACCCAAAACGCCAGGGTGATCTGTGGCAGTTTGTTCATGCAGGGCCTCATGGACGGAGAGTGCAAGTCATCCGGCGCAAGAGGCAGCCGGCCCGCGCAAACTAGGCGGGCCGGCGTGAAAAACAGGTCAAGAAAGCATCAACGAAGCGTTGGGCGCCCCCGCGATCAGTGCGCGGCCTGCGCCAGGGTGTCCTTGCCTTGGGCTTTCAGCGCCGCCTCGAGGAATTTCGGTTCGACCCACTGGCTGACCTGGAAGCCCTTGCGGATCAGGCGCTGCCCGGCGGCCAGGTCGACCCCGGACTGCAGACGGGCGAGGAAGTCCGGGTCCAGGCGCGGGTCGAAGATGGCATTGAAGCTGGCCTGGTCGAGGTCGGTCTGCAGCAGCACCTGCGGGTAACTGGCCAGACCGGAGACCAACTCCACGTAGGCCTGCTTGTGGTTCTCGTCGCGCAGCCACTGCACGGCTTTCTGCTGAGCCTTGAGCAGGCGCGCGGTGATCTCGGGGTAGCGGTCGACGAAGGCGCCGGTGCCGAGGAATACCGCCTGTACGCTGCCCACGCCATTCAGGTCGTCGGTGTTCAGCGGCAGTTCGGCCAGGCCGCGCTGCTGCAGGGCGATCAGGTTGGCCGCGCCCCAGGTGGCGTCGATCTGTTTGGCGGCGAGGGCGGCGGTGGCGGCGTTGAAGTCCAGGTTGATCACCTGGAAGTCGCGTTCCTTGAGGCCCTGGCTGGCCAGTGCGGCAGCGAAGGACAACTGGTTGGCGGTACCGCGGAAGATCGCCACGCGCTTGCCTTTGAGGTCGGCCAGGGTCTTGATCCCCGAACCCGGTACCACGCCCAGATACAGCCGCACGTTGCGCGCCGTGGCGCTGAGCACGCGGGTATCCAGACCATTGGCCTTACCGATGATGGCGGCCAGGTCGCCGAGGTAGGCGAAGTCCACCTGATCGTTGGCCAGCGCCTCGTTGATCACCGGGCCGGCGCCCTTGAAGAAACTCCACTGCACCTTGATGCCGTCGGCGGCGAATTCTTTCTCGAAGATCTGCTGAGTGCGCAGCACGTCGACCACCCCGCCACCGCTGTGCTGGCTGCCGGCACTGAGGTCCGGCACGGCGATGCGGATTTCCGCGGGCCCCTCGGCGGCCTGCACCGCCGGCGGGAAGGTGGCCAGCAGGCCGATCAGGGCGGGCCCGGCGAACAGGCTGGCCAGACTGTTAATAAGACTTTTCATGCGGCAACGCTCCTTGGCATCGGGTCGGAGCGCCGTCCGGCGTCCTCTGGCGAGCACCTTAAGCACGGCCGGCATAGAGAGAATAAATACTAATAAATTATTTTTTAATAATTTAAACGCATAAACCAGCAAGTCCGCGCCCGCCATCGCAGATGCCCGCCAGGCATAAAAAATATTCCGCAAAGGCATTGGCCGGACGGTCGTTGTGCTCCTTTAAATGAGGCCTCTTATCGCTCAAAAGCATTGATATTAGTTTTTATATGCAAATTTCGCAGTTTGCTTATAAGCGAGGCTGCCATGGCAGAAAGTCTTTCCCTTAGTCCGCCGCTGGCGGCGCCGGCCACGCGCTGGAGCGCGTCCGCTGAGCGCCTGCTGCCCTGGCTGCTGCCGCTCGCCCTGCTCCTGCTCTGGCAAGCCGCCAGCCATTACCAGTGGATGAGCGAGCAGGTGCTGCCGGCGCCGGCGCTGGTCTGGCAGACCCTGCTGGAACTGGGCCGTGGCGAGCTCTGGGAACACCTGGCGATCAGCCTGCAACGCCTGGCCTGGGGCCTGCTCGGCGGAGTCGCCAGCGGTGTGCTGCTGGGCAGCCTGCTGGGCGCCAGCCCGCGCGCCGAGCGGCTGATCTACCCGACCTTCGCCGCTCTCACCCAGATCCCCACCCTGGCCTGGATTCCGCTGTTCATGCTGCTGTTCGGCATCGGCGAAACCCTCAAGCTGGTGGTGCTGATCAAGGCCGTGATCGTGCCGGTCACCATCCACACCCTGGTCGGCGTGCGCGACGCCCAGCCGCGTCTGCGCGAAGCCGCTGCGGTGCTGCGCCTGCCACTGCACCTGCGCCTGTGGCGGCTGACAGTGCCCGCCGCGCTGCCTTCGTTCATGGCCGGCCTGCGCCTGGCCCTGGCCACCGGCTGGGCCTCGCTGCTGGCGGTGGAACTGCTGGCCTCCAGCGAAGGCATCGGCTACCTGATGGTCTGGGGCCGCCAGCTGTTCATGCTGGATATCGTGTTCGTCTGCATTCTGCTCATCGGCCTGTTCGGCATCGTGCTGGACCGCGGCATCCAGTGGCTCGACA
Organism: Pseudomonas sp.; assembly: GCA_051646165.1. GTDB lineage: Bacteria > Pseudomonadota > Gammaproteobacteria > Pseudomonadales > Pseudomonadaceae > Aquipseudomonas. The sequence goes on from JBOFCR010000179.1 coordinate 8,786, forward strand.
GCCACCTGCTGCACTGGCCGCACCCGCCCACCGCCGAGTTCCGCCGCGCCCCGGCCGGGCGCAGCGGGCAGCGTCTGCAGGCCTGGCTGCTGCCACTGGCGCTGCTGGCTCTGTGGCAGCTGGCGGGCGTCTTCCACTGGGTCGATACGGCCATCCTCGCCACGCCGTTGTCCGTGCTGCAGGCCACCTGGCACGGCCTGGCCGATGGCAGCCTCGGTCATGGCCTGCTGATCAGCCTGAGCCGCGCCATCGCCGGCCTGCTGCTGGGCAGCAGCCTGGGCCTGTTGTTCGGCGTACTGCTCGGCCTGTGGCGCCCGGCCGAACGCCTGCTCGGCCCGACCTTTTCGGCGCTGCGCCAGGTCGCCATCTTCGCCTGGGTGCCGCTGCTCACCGCCTGGTTCGGCCTGGGCGAGGGCGCCAAGCTGGTGTTCGTCGGCCTGGCCACCTTCTTCCCGCTGCTGATCGCCAGCCAGCGCGGCATCGCCGCCCTGTCCCCGCAACTGGATGAAGCCGCCCGCGCGCTGCGCCTGAACCGCCGCCAGCGCCTGCTGCGCCTGGTGCTGCCGGGCATCGCCCCGGCGATTTTCGCCGGCCTGCGCCTGGCGCTGATCTTCGCCTGGCTGGGCACCATCGGCGCGGAATACTTCATGCCCTCGGACGGCGGCATCGCCAGCCTGATGATCGGCGCCCAGCAACTGTTTCGCATGGACCAGGTGATGGCCGGGATGCTGCTGATCGGCATCACCGGCGCACTGCTGGGCAGCCTCGGACAACTGATTGAAGCGCGTGCCACGCGCTGGAGAACCGCATGAACAGCCTGACCCTGCAAGACCCGCGCATCCTCCAGGGCCTGCCGCCGGCACCGCCGATCGTCAGCTTCAGCGGCGTGAGCAAGCACTTCGCCGAACTGGAGGCGATCCGTGAATTCAGCCTGGATATTCGTGAAGGCGAATCCATCGCCATCCTCGGTTCCAGCGGTTGCGGCAAGTCCACCCTGCTGCGCCTGCTGGTCGGCCTGGACCGCCAGTTCCAGGGCGCAATCCGCGTCGACGGCAAAGCCATCGCCGGCATCGGCAGCGAGCGCGGCATCGTGTTCCAGGAACACCGCCTGTTTCCCTGGCTGACGGTGGAGCAGAACATCAACCTCGGCCTGGTCAACGAAGACCTGACCCAGGCCGAGCGCTTTCGCCGGGTCGAGGAATTCATCCAACTGGTCAGCCTCGACGGCTTCCAGCGCGCCTACCCGCACCAGCTGTCCGGCGGTATGGCCCAGCGCGTGGCGATCGCCCGCGGCCTGGTGGCCAGCCCGCGCATCCTGCTGCTCGACGAGCCCTTCGGCGCACTCGACGCCCTGACCCGCCAGCAGATGCAGGACGAGCTGCTGGCCATCCGCAAGCGCGCCGGCATCACCAGCCTGCTGGTCACCCACGATGTCGAGGAAGCGATCTTCCTCGCCGACCGCGTGGTGGTGATGGCGCCGCGCCCAGGGCGGATCAAGCGCATCGTCGAGATCGACCTGCCGCATCCGCGCAACCGCAGCAGCTACGACTTCCACCAGCTGCGCGAGGACCTGCTGTTCGAGCTGACCGGCGACGGCGACTACCGCGCCCCGCCGCCACGGGTCGAAGACCTGCCGCTGACCGCCCTCGCCTACTGACCTTCCCACCCGCCGGTCTGAGCGGCGGGCCACCCCTTCTGCTGTGAGAGTTGCATGAGCAAGCGTCCCAACTTCCTGCTGATCGTCGCCGACGATCTGGGCTTTTCCGACCTCGGTGCCTTCGGTGGCGAGATCGACACCCCCCATCTCGATGCCCTGGCCCTGAGCGGCCTGCGCCTGACCGATTTCCATGCCGCCTCGGCCTGCTCGCCGACCCGCGCCATGCTGCTCACCGGCACCGACCACCACCTGGCCGGCATCGGCGCGATGGCCGAGTTCAGCGACCGGAAAATCCGCCGCAACCCCGGTTACGAAGGCCACCTCAACCAGCGCGTGGCCGCCCTGCCCGAGCTGCTGCGCGACGCCGGCTACCACACGCTGATCTCCGGCAAGTGGCACCTCGGCCGCACGGCGGAAACCTCGGCAGCGGCGCGCGGCTTCGAGCGCTCGTTCATCCTCGAAGGCGCCGCACACAACCACTACGACTGGTCGCCGGCCGTGCCGCCGCACAAGATGCCGCGCCTGCTGCACACAGTCGAAGGCACCTACCGCGACGGTCTGGAACCGGTGACCGAACTGCCGGAGGATTTCTACTCCTCCGACGCCTTCACCGACCGCCTGCTGCAGTACCTCGGCGAGCGGCCGCAGGACGATGAGCGGCCGTTCTTCGCCTACCTGCCGTTCTCCGCGCCGCACTTCCCGCTGCAGGCGCCGGCCGAGCTGATCGCCAAGTACCACGGACGCTACGACGCGGGCCCCGATGCCCTGCGCCAGCAGCGCCTGGCCCGCCTCAAGGAGCTGGGCCTGGTGCCGGCCGATGTCGAAGCCCACCCGGTGGTGGCCGACACCCCGAACTGGGACGAGCTGGACGAGGACGGCCGCCGCCAGTCCGCGCGCGCCATGGAGGTGTACGCGGCGATGGTCGACCGCCTCGACTGGAACGTCGGTCGCGTGGTCGAGCACCTGCGCGCCACGGGCGAACTGGACAACACCGTGGTGCTGTTCCTCTCCGACAACGGCGCCGAAGGTGCAGCACTAGAGGCCCTGCCCATCGTCGGCAAGCGCGCCCAGCGCTTTATCGCCAGGCACTACGACAACAGTCTGGGCAACCTCGGCCGCGCCAACTCCTACCTCTGGTACGGCCCGCGCTGGGCCCAGGCGGCCACCGCGCCGTCGCGCCAGTTCAAGCTGTTCACCAGCCAGGGCGGCATCCGCGTGCCGGCCTTCATCACCTGGCCGGGGCTGCAGTTGCAGGGACAGATCAGCCACGAGTTCAGCACCGTGATGGACATCGTACCGACCTTGCTGGAACTGGCCGGCGCCGAGCACCCGGGCACCACATACCAGGGCCGCGAAGTGCTGCCGCTGCGCGGTCGCTCGCTGCTGCCCTACCTGCAAGGCCAGGAAGAACAACCGCACAGCCAGGACGAGACCACCGGCTGGGAGCTGTTCCGGGCCCGTGCCATTCGCCAGGGCGACTGGAAAGCGCTGTACATCCCCAAACCGGACGGCCCGGGACGTTGGCAGCTGTATCACCTCAAACGCGATCCCGGTGAGATCCACGACCTTGCCCATGCCGAGCCGGAGCGCCTGAAAAGCCTGGTCGAGCACTGGCAGCGCTATGTCGACGAAACCGGCGTGCTCGACTTCAGCTTCGCCGGTCGCCTGCTGCGCGAGCTGGGTGGCGCCCTGCTGCGCCTGTTCACCCGCCAGCCACGGACGTTGTGAACATGCGCCGCAAAGTACCCTTGCATGGCCTGCTAGCCGCCCTGCTGCTGGCCGTGGCCGGCACGGCGGCGGCCGAGCCGGCGCCCCACGTGATACGCATGGGCGTACCGGATGCCAGTGTCGGAGCCCACTCCAGCAGCGGCACGCCGACGGTGGACTACGCCTACACACAGAAACTGTTCGAGCAGGAATTCGCCAAGGACGGCATCGAGATCCAGTGGGCGTTCTTCAAGAATGCCGGCCCGGCGATCAACGAAGCCTTTGCCAACGAGCAGATCGACGTGGCGTTTCTCGGTGACCTGGCGGCCATCATCGGTGAGTCAGCCGGTAATCGTACGCGGCTGCTGGCCGCCAGCAGCCGCGGCCTCAACGGTTACCTCGGCGTAGTGCCGGGCAGCGGCCACGACAGCCTCGAATCGCTGCGCGGCAAGACCATCGGCGTGTGGCTCGGCACTGCCGGCCACCTGTCGCTGGAAGCCATCCTGACCCGCCACGGCTACAGCGATAAGGACTTCCGCCTGATCAGCCTGGACAACAGCGCAGGCCTGGCCGCTCTCGCCGCCAAACGCATCGACGCGGTGTGGAGCGCCGCCGGCGTGCTGGCCCTGCGCAACCGCGGCCTGGCCGAGATTCCGCTGAGCACCCAGGGCGGCGACGGCACCGGCACCATCGCGGTGACCATGCTCGGCGCCAGCGACTTCATCGAGCAGTACCCGGCCGTTACCCAGCGCCTGGTGCGCGTGCTGGTGCAGTCGGCGTACTGGGGCTCGCAACCGCAGAACACCCAGGCGGTGATCGACCTGCTGATCCAGCAGACCGGCATGCCGCCGGAGCTGATGACCCAGGAGCTACAGGGCGAAGCCCTGGCGCGACGCAACTCGCCACTGCTCGACGACTACTTCCTCAAGCACCTGCAATACGGCGCCAACGCCGCCTTCGCCACGCACCTGATCCGTACCCCGGTCGATGTGCAGCGCTGGGCCGAACCGCGCTTCCTCGACCAGGCACTGGCCGAACTGAACCTGAAAGACTACTGGCCGCAACGGGAGGCGTATGACAACCCTTGGCACTGAACGCCTCGCCGCGTTGCCTTCGCGCTTTAGCTGGAAACTGCCGCCGGCGCTGCTCGGCCTGCTGGTACCGCTGGCGCTACTGCTGATCTGGGCGCTGGCCTCGAACGAACGCTGGATGCCGCGGCAGATCCTGCCCTCGCCGGCGCTGGTCTGGCAGACCGCCGTGGGCCTGTGGCACAGCGGTGCGCTGGGGCAGCTGTGGGTCAGCCTGGCGCTGCTGGTCAAGGGCCTGCTGTTCGGCGTGCTCGGCGGGATCCTGATTGGCGTGGCGATGGGCCTCAGCCGCCGCGCCGAGGACATCATCGCGCCGAGCTTCTACGCCTTCGCGCAGATTCCTTCGCTGGCCTGGATTCCGCTGCTGATCGTCTACCTCGGCATCGGCGACGGGCTCAAGCTGTTCCTGATCTTCAAGGCGGTGGTGGTACCGGTGGCCGTGCATGTGCAGGTCGGCGTGCGCGATGTGCCGCAGCGCCTGCGCGAGTCGGCGGCGGTACTGCGCCTGCCCTGGTACCTGCGCTTCTGGCGCCTGACCCTGCCGGCGGCCTTGCCAGCCTTCCTCACCGGCCTGCGCCTGGCGCTGGTGGCGGCCTGGATGACCCTGATCGCGGTAGAACTGCTGGCTTCCAGTGAAGGCATCGGCTATCTGATGGTCTGGGGCCGGCAGCTGTTCCAGCTCGACCTGGTGTTCGCCTGCATCATCATCATCGGCCTCACCGGCTGGCTGATGGACCGTGGTATCCAGGCCCTCGACGGCGCGCTGATCCGCTGGCCGCGCCCGCCATTGGCCGCCCATGCCCGCCGCACCCCGCAACAGGGCTGGGGCTGGCTGGCAACGCAGGCGCGGCGCTGGGCCATTCCGCTGCTGATCCTGTGGGGCTGGAGCGCGCTGGTCGCCAGCGGCAAGGTCAATCCGGCGATCCTGCCGTCGCCGCTGGGCATCCTCGGCACCGCCTGGAGCGAGCTGCTCAACGGCACCCTCTCGGCGGCGCTGGGCTGGAGCCTGTTGCGCAGCCTGCTCGGCCTGCTGCTGGGGAGTGCGATCGGCATCGTCGTCGGCCTGTTGCTCGGCCTGTTCCGCCCGCTGGAGCGGCTGTTCTCGCCGAGCCTGGCCGCCTTCCGCCAGGTCGCCCTGTTCGCCTGGGTACCGCTGATTACCGCCTGGGCCGGGATCTACGACTTCGCCAAGATCGTCTTCATCGCCCTGGCCGCCTTCCTGCCGGTCTACCTCGCCACCTGGCGCGGCGTGGCCAACCGCTCGGCGCAACTCGACGAAGTGGCCGACACCCTGCGCCTGAGCTTCGTCCAGCGCCTGTGGCGGCTGATCCTGCCGGGCGCCGTGCCGTCGATCTTCGCCGGCCTGCGCCTGGCGCTGATCTACGCCTGGCTGGGCTCACTCGGCGCCGAGTACTTCATGAACTCGGGCATCGGGATCGGCAGCTACATGGTCGGCGCCCAGCAGAAGTTCGAGATGGCCAAGGTGTTCGCCGGCATGGTCCTGGTCGGCGTGCTCGGCGCGCTGCTGGCGGCCCTCGGCCAACGCCTGGAGCAAAGCGCCAGCCGCTGGCGGCAGAGCGGCGGGCTGACATGACACCACGCAACTGATTGATCACCGCCTGCGCGCCGCCCCGCGCAGGCACTCCGTATGTCCACTACTGCTTGAGCGACCCCATCATGTCCAAAGCGAAATCCCGTCCCAATTTCCTGGTGATCCTGGCTGACGACCTCGGCTTCTCCGACCTCGGCGCCTTCGGCAGCGAGATCGCCACGCCCAACCTCGACGCCCTGGCCACCGCTGGCCTGCGCCTGACCGACTTCCACACCGCGTCGACCTGCTCGCCGACCCGCTCGATGCTGCTCACCGGCACCGACCACCATATCGCCGGCATCGGCAGCATGGCCGAAGCCATCGCCCCCGAGCAGATCGGCCAGCCCGGCTACGAGGGCTACCTCAACGACCGCGTGGTAGCCCTGCCCGAGCTGCTGCGCGAAGCCGGCTACCAGACCCTGATGAGCGGCAAGTGGCACCTGGGCCTGACCGCCGAGCTGGCGCCGCACGCACGTGGTTTCGAGCGCTCCTTCTCGCTGCTGCCGGGCGCCGCCAACCACTACGGTTTCGAGCCGCCCTACAACGAGAACACCCCGGGCGTACTGGAGTCGACGCCGGCGCTGTACATCGAGGACGACCAGTTCGTCGACAACCTGCCGGAGGATTTCTATTCCTCCGACGCCTTCGGCGACAAGCTGCTGCAGTACCTCAAGGAACGCGACCAGAGCCGGCCGTTCTTCGCCTACCTGCCGTTCTCCGCACCGCACTGGCCGCTGCAGGCACCGGCCGATGTGGTGGCCAAGTACAAGGGCCGCTATGACGCCGGCCCGTCGGTGCTGCGCCAGGAGCGCCTGGCCCGGCTCAAGGAGCTGAGCCTGGTGGGCGAGAATGTCGAAGCCCATCCGGTGCTGCCGCTGACCCAGGAATGGGACAAGCTGACGCCAGAGAAACGGGCGATCTCGGCGCGCACCATGGAGGTGTACGCGGCGATGGTCGAGCGCATGGACTGGAACATCGGCCGGGTGGTCGACTACCTGCGCCAACAGGGCGAGCTGGACAACACCTTCGTCGTGTTCCTCTCCGACAACGGTGCCGAAGGCGCGCTGCTGGAAGCCTTCCCCAAGTTCGGCCCGAACCTGCAGAGCTTCCTCGACACCCACTACGACAACAGCCTGGAGAACATCGGCAACGCCAACTCCTACGTCTGGTACGGCCCGCGCTGGGCGCAGGCGGCGACCGCGCCGTCCAAGCTGTTCAAGGCCTTCACCACCCAGGGCGGGATTCGCGTGCCGGCACTGGTGCGCTACCCGGACTTCGCCCGCCAGGGGCAGATCGGCCATGAGTTCGGCACGGTGATGGACATCACCCCGACCATCCTCGACCTGGCTGGCGTGCGCCACCCCGGTAACCGCTGGCAGGGCCGCAACGTGGCGCCGCTGCGTGGCAAGTCATGGCTCGGCTACCTGTCGGGCGAAACCGAGCAGGTGCATGACGAGAGCAGCGTCACCGGCTGGGAGCTGTTCGGCATGCGCGCAGTGCGCAAGGGCCACTGGAAGGCCGTGTACATCCCCGCCCCGCTGGGCCCGGCCAGCTGGCAGCTGTACGACCTGAGCAACGACCCGGGCGAAATCCGCGACCTGGCCAAGAGCGACCCGGACAAACTCGCCACGCTGATCGAGCACTGGGACGAGTACGCCGAGGAAACCGGCGTGGTGCTGGCGGCTTCGCCGTTTCAGCTGAAGTAAGACCGTAGGGGCTGAAACCTGCGCCTGATCGGCGCAGGTTTCAGCTCAGCCCAGCACTATGCAGTTCTTGCCCTGGTGCTTGGCCCGGTACATGGCCGCGTCGGCGCGGGCATACAGGTCATCCAGATCGTCACCGGGCTGCAGGTCGGTCAGGCCCTGGCTGATGGTCACGCCGAAGCATTCCTCCTCGACGCTGAAGCTCAGCCGCTGCACCTCGCGCTGCAACCGTTCGGCCACCTGCAACGCCTGCTGCGCATCGCAGCCGGGGAAGATGGCGGCGAACTCTTCGCCACCGATGCGCCCGAACAGGTCGTCGCGGCGCAGCACGTAGGCGCCGCAATGGGCCACGCGTTGCAGCACGCGGTCGCCGAGCTGGTGACCATGGCTGTCGTTGATCTTCTTGAAATCGTCGATATCCAGCAGCATGAAGGCCAGCGCCAGGCCATTGCTGCGCGCCGCCTCGAACAGCAGCGAGGCTTCCTCGAAGAAGTGCCGGCGGTTGTTCACCCCGGTCAGCACATCGCTGGTGGCCAGGCGGTGCAGCTCGCTCTGCAGCTCCTTCTTCTCGGTGATGTCCTCGGCGATGCCGACCACCAATGGCGTGCCAGCAGCACCACCGCGCGGACTGACGAAGCACTTGTCGCTGAGCCAGCGGATCTGCCCGTCGCCACGGATGATGCGGTACTCGCGCTGCTCTACCGAGCCCAGCCCGATCACCGAGGCCAGGCTCTGCGCGGCGAACTCCATGTCGTCCGGATAGATGCTGTTGCGCCACTCGTCGTAGCTGGCCATCAGCAGCGCCGCCGAACGGCCGAACACCGTCTCGTAGGCCGGGCTGACGTAGACCACTTTCTGCTGCTGCCAGTCGAATGCCCAGAGCACCACGTTGATGCTGCCCAGCAGGTTGCTGACCAGTTGCTCGCGCTCGCGCAGGCGCTCCACCTCGCCCCGACTATGCAGCAAGGCCAATGTCAGTTGTTCGATCTCACTTGGCTCGCGGTTGTCGTCGCCCATGGCCTGAACCTCTTCCTTGAAACTGTCTAGCCCGAGCTTAAGCGGCCAGCACGAGGCTGGCGATGGGCAGCCATGCCCGATGTGACGGATGGCCGAAAAATAACCAAACGGTCAGGACGCGAGGAGCCCTGCCCGCTCTGCGCTATCACGGCGAGGTGCCGCAGCATGGCGCGGGATGTATTTTTCGGTCATTGGCAGATAATCTGCGCTAATCAGAGTCAGCCTTACACAGGAAGCAACAATGGACACCCTGCACAGCATGCGCGTGTTCGTCCGGGTCATCGACAGCGGCAGTTTCACCGCCGCCGCCCAGGCTCTGGACCTGTCCACGGCCCAGGTATCGCGCCTGGTCTCCGAGCTGGAACAACAGATCGAAGCCCGCCTGCTGCACCGCACCACCCGGCGCCTGGCGCTGACCGAGGTGGGCGAGCGCTACCTGCAGCGCTGCCGGCAGATTCTCGGCGAGGTCGACGAAGCCGCCGCCGAGGCGCGCGGTGCGCACCTGCGCCCCAGCGGCCGGCTGCGCGTGCACTGCATGATCGGCCTCGGCCTGCAGCACCTGACACCACTGATCGCGCTGTTCCACCAGCGCCATCCCGAGGTGGTGGTCGAGCTGACCCTGTCGCAACGCGACCCCGACCTGATCGAGGACGGCTACGACGTGGTGATCGCCTTCGCCCGCGAGCTGCCCGATTCGCAAATGGTCGCCCAACTGCTCGGGCCCATGTACAGCGTGGTCTGCGCCGCGCCCGACTACCTGCGCCAGTTCGGCGTGCCGCAGTCGCCGGCCGATCTGCAGCAGCACCGCTACCTGCGCCTGCTCGACCTGCTCTACCCGGACACCTGGCTGCTCAGCGACGAGAACGGCGACTACGATGCCCTGCCGCAGGAGAGTTTCCAGGTCAATATCGCCGAGTCGCTGATCCGCGTGGCCCAGGCTGGCATGGGCTTCTGCCTGCTGCCTTCGTTCGTCGCCGCGCCGCCGCTACTCGATGGCAGCCTGCTGCGTATCCTCCCGCAGTACCGCCTGCGCGAGCGCAACATCTACGCGGTGTACCCGTCGCGGCGCTTCCTCGACGCCAAGATCAAGAGCTGGGTCGAGTTCCTCAAGGCTGAGCTGCCGCCGCTGTTCGCCCGCGACGAGGCGATCATCGACGACCCCAGTCGCTGGGCCGACGCCGAGCAATTGTTGCGCAAAAAGTAAAGGTAATTCGCCCAAACGGCGATTTTTCCCCCACGCCTGTCTCCCTACCATGGCTCCGTGTTCGAGAGAGTCCCATGGAGGACCCAGATATGCGCAACAACCTGCTTATTGCCGCCATTTTCGCTACTTTTCCCCTGTTTTTCTCCCAGGTCAGCCTGGCTGAAACCAGCCAGTCCATGAGCGCCTTCCAGGCTGCCGTGCAAACCCGCCAGCAGCAGGCTGCCGAGCAGACTGCCAAAGCCCAGGCCGCCGACGAGGCCCACCAGGCCCAGGCCAGCCAGACCGAAACGTCCCGCGATAGCTGAGTCCCGCTTTCGCCACTCTCCTGACGTTGATGTGATTGCTCCTTTATTGACGTCTTTGCTTGCCGCTCTCCCCCGAGCGGCTTTTTTTTGCCTATGCCCCAGTAGCGTGTTGCACAGGCTAAAGCGGTAGGTTGGGTTGAGGAGCAGCGCGACGAAGCCCAACGAGGCCTGCACCGAACCCGTTGGGCTTCGCTGCGCTCAACGCCAACCTACGGGAATGCCCTGGCCTGTGGCCGATCCATACCTGCCAAACCCCATGCAACACATGATGGGGACATCGCCTTTTTTGCCTGCATTTCGGCCTGCCATGCACCTATCACCAAGCCTGCTCCAGGGCAGCCGGCAAGCCCTGAGCGCGCAAGGCGCTCGGCAGTCGCCTCGACCGGAGCGGGCATAAGCAGCCATTAAATAACCTAAAGGAATATCAAAATTCTTAAATAGTCTTTTTAAGAATAAAAACTCCTCCTTACTATCCGCTTCACGCCCCGCCACCCAACCGCCTGGGGCCCCATCCAAGGAGCAGAGTCATGAGCGCAACCCTTAGAAGCGTCGAAGGCCAGGACGAAGCCGGCATCCTGCGCGAAATCCAGGTAGCCCTGCAGAACCTGCGTTTCGGTTCGGTGGAAATCACCGTGCACAACGCGCAGATCGTGCAGATCGAGCGCAAGGAAAAATTCCGCCTGCAGGCACAGAGCAGCAAGCACGCCTGATCGGCGGCGCCAACAAGACCCGACTGGACAACCGGAGGGTGCGTTCCATGAACCCGAGCATAAAGAAGGCCACGAGCCTGCACACACACCGTCCCCGCAGACGAATGTGTGGCTGACCGACAGCCCAGACAGCCAACGCACCACCCCGAACAAGACCCGAATTACTAGGAGCCGCACCATGTCCATTCGCCGTTTCGCTCTGTCCGTACTGGCCAGCGCCCTGATCGCCAGCCCGGCCTTCGCCGCCACCGAACTGCTCAACGTGTCCTACGACCCGACTCGCGAGCTGTACCAGCAATACAACGCCGCCTTTAACAAGCACTGGCAGGCCGCCGGCCACGACGCCATCACCATCCAGCAATCCCACGGTGGCTCGGGCAAACAGGCCCGTGCGGTGATCGACGGCCTCAAGGCCGACGTAGTGACCCTGGCCCTGGCCGGCGATATCGACGAGCTGAACAAGCTCGGCAAACTGATCCCCGAGGACTGGCAGACCCGTCTGCCGCAATCCAGCACGCCGTATACCTCGACCATCGTGTTCCTGGTGCGCAAGGGCAACCCGAAAGGCATCAAGGACTGGGGCGACCTGACCCAGAAAGGCGTGGAAGTCATCACCCCGAACCCGAAGACCTCCGGCGGCGCACGCTGGAACTTCCTGGCCGCCTGGGCCTGGGCCAAGCAAACCTACGGCAGTGATGCCAAGGCCCAGGAATACGTGAAAGAGCTGTACCAGCATGTGCCGGTACTGGACACCGGCGCCCGTGGTTCGACCATCACCTTCGTCAACAACCAGATCGGCGACGTCCTGCTGGCCTGGGAAAACGAAGCTTTCCTGGCCTTGAAAGAACAAGGTGGCGACCAGTTCGAAATCGTCGCGCCGAGCCTGTCGATCCTGGCCGAGCCGCCGGTGGCCGTGGTCGACAAGAACGTCGACAAGAAAGGCACCCGCGAAGTGGCTACCGCCTACCTCAACTACCTGTACAGCGAGGAAGGCCAGCGCATCGCCGCGCAGAACTTCTACCGTCCGCGTGACGCCAAGGTGGCGGCCGAGTACGCCAAGCAGTTCCCGCAGCTGAAACTGGTCACCATCGACAAGGACTTCAACGGCTGGAAAGCAGCCCAGCCGAAGTTCTTCAACGACGGCGGCGTGTTCGACCAGATCTACCAGGCGCAGTAAGCCGGAAAATGGCCGCGGGCGACTCCGCGGCCAACGTAGGGCGGGTGCAACCCGCGCGATATCCA
>JBOFCR010000039.1:0-5090 GCA_051646165.1 Pseudomonas sp.
TATCCCCTGTCCCTACTGTTCTTCGATCTCGACCACTTCAAGCAGATCAACGACCTGTATGGCCACGAGGCAGGAGACAAAGTGCTCTACAACCTGGCCAGGCTGGCCGACAAACACCTGCGCGAATCCGACAGCCTGGGACGCTGGGGCGGCGAGGAATTCCTCATCCTCATGCCGCATACCGACCTGCAGCAAGCCCAGCAACTGGCTGAGAAACTACGTGCACTGATCGTCAGCAGCCCGTTGCTCGAACAGCAAGTGGTCAGCGCCAGCTTCGGCGTTGCCCAACTGGCTCCGGGAGAGGCCCTGCGCGATCTGGTACGCAGTGCCGACAGCGCCCTGTACCAGGCAAAAAGCCTGGGCCGCAACCGCGTGGAAGTGCAAAACCAGACCGGTGCGCCACTACCGGATATCAATGAATGAAAAAAGCTCCAAGTAGGTAGTTTCCCGCTCGAAGAGTGCAAGTTCGCTGTATATAGTTCTGCTTATGTAACAAAAAAGAATTTATCTGGTACGTACTCTAGGTACGTCCTGTTCACTGACTGGAATGTCGACGATGAAAACAATAAAAGACATGGATTCCACGGTATCTGAAGCCCGCGCCGTAGCAGCGGAGGCAGCCGCAGAGGCCCAGCAAAATCTGGCGACCCTCCAGCCGATCACGGCGATGACGCCCAATGGCGAGCAATACATGTACTTCACCGAGCGCGACATAGACCGCATCCTGGAAAACCTCGATGGCCTGCGCGAACGGGTATTTCCCCAGATCCACAACGATGACGGCAGTGAGGCCCGCAACACCCAGCCCTTCCCGTCCGTCTGCCTGATCGGCCTCGGCCGCTGCGGCTCCAACATCGCCCTGGATGTTGCATCCCTGGTGTACAACGCGCGCAAGTTCTACCTCAACGAATTCAGCAACCAGGAAAAGCTCAATAGCGAACAGCGCCCGGCCAGCTGGATTCGCAACAACCTGCGCCTGTCCCCAAGCCGTGCGGCCAAGCCGGTGTTCCTGATCGAACCGCTGGTGATGCTGGGCGACCTGGACAAGGACATCGAGGGCCGTATCCGCTTCTCGCGCAAGACCGAGACCAGCGGCTTCCTCAACGACTACAGCAAGATGAAGATCATGGACCTCTCCGAAGTCCATGCCGGGGGTGCCGGTAACGCGCCGATCCTTGGCCAGTACCTGGCCAAGATCATCCTCAACAAGGACACCCAGCGCTTCACCAACGCCGACTGGAAGTTCATCCACAGCTACCTGATCGACTCCTGCGGGATCAAGGCCAACCAGTCGCGCCTGTACTTCTACATATTCAGCGCCGGCGGCGGTACCGGCTCGGGCATGGCCTCGGAGTTCGGCCTGGCCCAGCAGTTCGCCTACATGAGCAAGACCTTCGAGATCAAACCGGAAGTCAGCAGTGACAACCGCGACCACTCCTTCGTCTTCGAACCGATCTTCACCAGCGGCATCTGCATCCTGCCGAACATCTCCGACCAGCACATCGAGATGTCCGAAGCCCTGCACATCAACGCCGGCCGCCTGCTGTGCAAGTACCTCGCCGAGGAATGGGATTTCTCCTACAACTTCGACAGCGAAGAAACCGGCGAAGAAAGCGTGATGCGCCGCATCCGCCCGTGGAACGCCATGATGCTGATCTCCAACGACATCATGCGCTACGCCGAGGAAAGCGACGGCGGCAACATCCAGAACATCGACGTGAACGCCATGGAGCGCCACGCCAACCAGTACATCTCGCAGCAGATCTTCAACATCCTCACCGCCCAGGCGGTGACCACCGACTACGACCAGAACTACTTCCGGCGTGCCGGCATCGACATCGGCGAGACCATCCGCCTCGACGCCAACGACCTGTTCATGAGCCTGGCCGGCCCGGTGGCCGTGGCCTACGCCGAGTCGGTGGTGGCCGAGCAGAGCGCGCCGGCTCCGACCGAAAAGTTCAAGGTCTTCGAAAAAGAACAGCCCAAGCTGAACATCGACGACCTGTTCTTCCGCTCCATCGACCTGCCGCACTTCAACAAGGCAACCCAGGCGATCGAAGGCATCAGCCTGCTGCCGATCGAGGCCAAGCGTTACCGCGAGGCGCTCGACCAGTACAAGAAGACCGGCTTCGACGCCAGCGCACTGAGCGACCTGCACTTCTTCAAGAACTGCTCCTCGGTGGTCTCCATCGTCTCGCTGCCGAAGGACTACAAGCTGTCCTACATGGACCTGAACCGGCTCAAGACCCACCTCAACAGCCTGTTCCCCAACACCACCCTGAAGCGCTACGCGCTGGTGATCGGCGCCTCGGCCAACCTGTCGCTGACCACCCTGATCGTCAAGAGCCCGTGCCTGTCGGACGACTTCCTGACCCTGATCGTCGCCTTCATCAAGCGCTGCTTCGCCCGCGACCAGTACCGCTACGACGACAGCCTGGACAACGCCATGCTGGAGTTCATCGTCTCCGAGGAGTTCGATGAAGAACGCATCGAGGCCATGCTCAACGAGCACGAAAACCCGGCCAAGATCCTCGACACCAACTGGTACGCGATCAAACCGATGTACGAGAAGAAGTACCGCGAGCTGATCCACGACCAGGAAAAATTCGTCTCGATCAACGACATCCGCCTGTCGCGCGAGAGCGTGAAGAAGGCCATCAAGTACCTGCGCGAGATCTACCGCCACCGCGTCGGCAAGACCCGCGTCATTTCGCTCAACGACTACAGCGGCAAAGCCTGATCGGCAATCTGCTGCAGTAACGAAAAGGGCCTGCAATTGCAGGCCCTTTTTCTTGGCAAAGAATCTGACACACGTTTATTGCACTGTACTCACTGAATAGCCATCAGGATAGTGCGCATGCCAGAGCACACAGGGCATAACTCAACATGCAACTCGGTCTGTCAGTATGCGTTGCTGTCGCTGAAGCCCTTGAATACTGTCCGGAAGATAATTCGCAGATCCAGGCCAAGGGACCAGTTATCTATATACCAGAGATCGTGTTCGACCCTTTTCTGCATTTTCTCCAGGATATCGGTCTCGCCACGGAAACCATTCACCTGCGCCCACCCCGTAATGCCTGGTTTGACTTTGTGTCGCTGCATATACGACTCAACCAGGTCCTTGTAAAACTCGTTATGCGCCAAAGCATGCGGCCTCGGCCCGACAATCGACATGCGCCCCTGCAGTACGTTGTAAAACTGCGGCAGCTCATCGAGGCTGGTACGGCGCAGAAAAGCGCCAACACGAGTAATACGCACATCACCTCTGACCGCCTGGGTCACCTGCTCCGATGACTCCTCATGCATAACCATCGAACGGAACTTGTAGACCTTGAACTTCTGGCCATTGATGCCGGTACGATATTGTTTGAACAGCATCGGGCCAGGCGATGTGAGCTTGACCGTCACACCGATAACCAAGCAGACGGGCAAGACCAACAGGGTAATCAACCCACCTAGCAGAAGATCCTCGAGCCGTTTGACCACTCGTGCCGAGCCGTCCATTGGACTGCAACTCAGGTCCAGCGAATACAGACCTGCAATATTGCTGACCCGATGGTTGAGCAAGGGGATATCACCCCACTCGGGAATGAAGCGCACTTCTATCATGTGATGACGCAAGGCATAGAGTACGGCCCTGATCGTCGCCCCCTCGCTCAGGGGAAGACACAGCCACAACTCGTGAGCCCGCTGCCGCTCAATACTGACCACCAGAGCTTGCAGCCAGTCATCGCCAGCCTCGAAAGGCAAAACCTGGGACACATGGTAGCCATGCTCCTGCAAGGCAGGTCGCTGACTCAGGCGGTGTGCAGAATTACCACCAGCATCCACCAGAATCACACTCTTCAGATTGTGCCCACCCGAACGCAACATCCGCAGTGTCTGATGCACGATGAGGCGAGACAGCGTGCAAGCCAGCCCAGCCATCGCCAACATAATGAAGAACCATTGACGGGAATAAACCTGAGAAACCTTCAGCGCGGAAGCCAGTGTCACCGCGATACCGATAGCAGCCAGCCAGCCCCCATACAAACTGCCCAACTGACGTGCAAATGACTCACCACGCCAGGAGCGATACAGACCACACAGCCACAGGCTGAGCATAACCAGCAGAGCAAACAGAAAGGTCGTCAGCGTGTAGCGACCATCCATGGCCAAACTGCCAAATCGCCACAGATGAGACAGATAGCCGGCAGCCACCACTGCCAGGAAATCCGCCATGGCCGCTAGCATGATCACCGGGTATCGTTCAGCAAAGGTGGTCTGATAGCGTGAGTAAATACGCATAGGGTAAAGCTGCTCCCTGCAGTAATAATCAACCAGAAATTGGGGCAATCCTACCACCAACCCCACGGGCATCAGGCCCCCCCTAGATCGCAACGAGGGCAACGTCTAATGATGGCGGGATCGGTAGCCGCCGTGAATCTACCGATTCAAGGATGCCAACTGTCCAGTAGCACTTCGTACTCAGACAGGATCTGCGGCCAGGTGAAACGCTCCTCGAAACGCTGAAGGCTGGATGCGCGCATTGTGGCAACGCCGACGTCATCGCTCAGCAATCGATCAAACAGCGCTGCACACGTGGACTCATCGGCAAAGTAGGACGCCCCCTCGCCAGCCACCCAGCGGTTGAAATGATTATCGTGGGCCATCACCGCACATCCAGCCCCCAACGCCTCGACCAACGATGGATTGGTTCCACCTACACGATGCCCATGCAGATACAGGCGACTATAAAAACGCAGCGCCTGCACGACGCGCGCATCGTATATAGCACCGGGAAAAATGACCTCACTGCCGGCGGCCTGCATAACCTGGCGGTGATAGGCATTCTGTTCAGGGTTGAAATTTCCGAGCACCACCAGCTTGTGCTGACGCAATTGATGACTAAACGCACGCACCATCTCAAGAAAAGAGTTTTCCGGCTCAGGCCGGGCAATAATCACTGAGAAAGCTCCAGGCTCAAGCCCGTAGGGTGACAATGCTGCAGCGTCCGCCTCAACGATGGAATCACCGCCATAGGGGATCATGGTGATTTTGTTTTCACTCACACGTGTCGCCAGGTGCGTTTTGATCTGCGGATGATCCAC
>JBOFCR010000047.1:0-3278 GCA_051646165.1 Pseudomonas sp.
GACGGCCAGTACCGCGCGGCCCAGCTTGTGCAGGGCGGCAGCCAGGTTGGCGGCCAGGGTGCTCTTGCCCACGCCGCCCTTGGCGGAAACCACGGCGATCACCTGGATCTGTTCGAGCTGCGGCAGCGCGCGCGCGGCAGGCGCAGGCGCGAGCACTGGCGGTTCTTCCTGCGGGCGACCCTCCTGGGCCAGCTTGGCCAGCAGGCTCTGCAGGCTGGCGCCGGACCAGGCGGACGCTTCGCTCGCCGCCGTAACCGGCTCGACAGTCGCCACGACCGGCTCAGCCACGGGCACCGCAACCGGCTCGACAATTGGCTCGGCAGCCACGGCCAGCGGCAGCGCGGCAACCACGGACACCGGCGTCGCCCCACCAAACAGCCGGGCAGCGGCAGGCTCTGCGGGGGCAGTAGCCGATACAGGTGAAGTGTTCGGGAGTTCGGCCCTGGCCATGCTCGGCCAGCGTTCGCGGGATTCGCGATTGCCATCCGCCTGAGCGATTTCCTGATACTGATCAGGACGACCGCCGAACTGTTTGAACAAACTAGAGATATCGCTCGAGACGCTCATATACACACTGTCCGACTACGTGATGGCAGCGATTCAATCGCGTAAGCCTAAAAAACGCCTCGCGTCAATAACCCAGCAAACCACTTATAATAATTTTGAACTACGTCAATTCTACAGCGTAATTATCCGGTGATGTCAACATGCCACAAGAGCAAAACTGGCAGATGCGACAAAAAAACCTCATGGCTACGCCATGAGGGCAACACCATGTATCGAAAGAGAAATATTTGACGGAATGGCCAAGAGCCATCATCTGCCAGGCGCTACACAAGCGCAGATAGCCCTCGAAACCTGTTTACCCTCATCACAACAGGCATTCCCCCGAGAAGCGTACCGCCGGCACTGAATTCGTAGGCTGGGTTAGCCGCCCGCGCCGTTACCCGCGCCTACCGCGCAAGCTTCGTGCGGCGTAACCCAGCGCGGCCCGCACAATCCTGTGGCCCCGCCACTCGAGGCGTGGGGCGCAATTGCGCAGCTGAAAAGATCGCAGACAGCTGCTCAGCGCTCGCGCAGCGCTTCCGAGCGGGCCCGCAGGATGGGTTTGAGCAGGTAACTGAGCACGCTCTTCTTGCCGGTGATGATGTCCACCGAGGCAACCATGCCGGGAATGATCAGCAGCGGATGCTCTTCGCTGCCCAAGTGACTTTTGTCGGTGCGCAGCTGAATCAGGTAGAAGCTGTTGCCTTCCTCGTCGGTGATGGTGTCGGCACCGATCTGCTCCAGCCTGGCCTGCAGGCCGCCGTAGATGGTGTAGTCATAGGCGGTGAACTTGACCACCGCCGGCTGGCCGGGATGCAGGAAAGCAATGTCCTGCGGGCGGATGCGCGCCTCCACCAGCAGGCTGTCGTCCAGCGGTACGATTTCCACCAGGTCGCTGCCCGGCTGGATCACCCCGCCAATGGTGTTGACCAGCAACTGCTTGACGATGCCGCGCACCGGCGAGGTGACCAGGGTGCGGTTGACCCGATCCTCCAGGGCCTTGCCGGTCGCCTGGATCTTGCTCAGGTCGGTGCGCGCCTCGTTAAGCTCGGTCAGCGCCTCACTGCGAAAACGCCCACGGGTCTCGTCGATCTTGCGCTGGCTTTCCTTGATCGCCGACTCCGCGCGTGGGATGGCCAGGCTGGTGGCATCCAGCTGGCCACGGTTCTCCACCTCGGAGCGGCGCAGGCGCAGCAGCTCGACCTGGGACATGGCGCCCTTCGCCACCAGCGGCTCGGACATATCGATTTCCTGACGCAGCAGGTTCAGGCTGCGGCTGTACTGGTCGCGTTTGGAGGCGAACTCGCGCAGCTCCTGCTGGCGTTGCACCAGTTGCTCCTCAACCCCACCGACTTCGTCGCGCAGTTGTGCCTGACGGCTCTCGAACAGCGCGCGCTCGCTGGCAGCCAGATGTGGCACCGCCTCGATGGCTTTTTCCGGCATGGCCAGCGCGCGCCCCTCCACTTCGGCACTCAGGCGTTCGACCCGCAGCAGCAAGGCCAGCCGGTCAGCCTCGGTTTCGCCGACATTGGAGGCGAAGCGTGTGTCGTCCAGACGCAGCAGCGGCGCGCCCGCCTCCACCACCTGGCCTTCGCGCACGAACAATTCGGCGACGATGCCGCCTTCGAGGTTCTGGATCTTCTGCAGTTTGGAGGACGGAATGGCCTTGCCGTCGCCACGGGTGACTTCGTCGACCACGGCGAAATGCGCCCACAGCAAGGCAAACAGAAAGAAGCCGAGCAGGCACCAGATGGTCAGGCGCACGATGCGCGGCGCATCCTCAAGCAGGGCCTTGCGCACCTCCGGCAGGGGTTGCCCGGCCAGGGTATCGCGCCCTTTGAAGTAGGCACGCAGTTGCGCACCGATCAGGGACTCAAGCACCGGCGATTCTCCCCTTCTTCAACGCATCCATGACCTCAGCCTTGGGCCCGTCGGCGATGATCTGCCCGTGATCGATGATCACCAGGCGATCCACCAGGCTAAGCAGCGAGGTGCGGTGGGTCACCAACAGCAGGGTCTTGTCGGCGATCACCGCCTGCAGGCGTTGCTTGAGCCGCTCCTCGCCGGTGTTGTCCATGGCACTGGTGGGTTCGTCCAGCAGCAGGATCGGCGGATCAAGCAACAGCGCGCGGGCCAGGGCCACGTTCTGCCGCTGGCCACCGGAGAGCTGCTGGCCACGCTCGCCCACTGGCAGCTCGTAGCCCTGCGGATGCAGGCGGGCGAACTCGTGCACACCGGCCAGCTCGGCGGCCTGCAGCACGCGCTCGTCATCGACATAGCGCGCCCCGCTGACCAGATTGTCGCGCAGGCTGCCGGAGAACAGCTGGATGTCCTGCGGCACGTAGCCGATGTTGTGGCGCAGGTCGCTGACGTCCAGCTGGCGGATATCCACACCATCCACCAGCAGGCTGCCACCGTCGGCTTGATAGAGGCCGACCAGCAGGCGCGCCAGCGAGCTCTTGCCCGAACCGCTGCGACCGATGATGCCGACCTTCTCGCCGGGGCGAATCGCCAGGTCGATGTTCTTCAGCGCGGCGGCCTGCTGCTGCGGATAGCGGAAGTCCAGCTGGCGGCACTCGATGGCACCCTGCAGACGCGCGCGGGTCAGCGGCCGCTCCTGCTGCTCGCGCTCCTGCGGCAACGCCATCATCTGGTCGATGCCCTGCTTGCTCACCCGCGCCTGCTGGTAGCGGGTGAGCAAGCCGGAGAGCTGGCCGAGCGGGCCGAGGGCG
>JBOFCR010000053.1:0-20604 GCA_051646165.1 Pseudomonas sp.
AAGGCCACCGGTGCCTATGCCTTCACCCTGCTGGATGAAATGACTCATGCCAATGCCAGCGGCGAGAACAGCCTGACGCTACCGACCTTTACCGTGAACGCGGTGGATGGTGACGGCGACCCGGCCAGTGTCACCCTCAACGCCAGCGTGGTGGACGACATCCCGTCGGTAACCACGTCCAACGAGAACTTCTCGGTGGACGAGGACGATCTACCGGCCGGTACCGACAGCAGCAAGGAGTCGTTGGTTATCAACGGCACCATCGCCGACAACGTCAACTGGGGCGCCGATGGTTTTGGTGGCGTGACCAGTGTGAGCGTGGCTGGCGGCAGCCCGGCGTCGGTCGACAACGGCGCCACCATCACGCTGTCGACAGTCGACTGGCAGTTGGTGGTCACCAAGGCCACCGGTGCCTATGCCTTCACCCTGCTGGATGAAATGACTCATGCCAATGCCAGCGGCGAGAACAGCCTGACGCTGCCGACCTTTACCGTGAACGCGGTGGATGGTGACGGCGACCCGGCCAGTGTGACCCTCAACGCCAGCGTGGTGGATGACATCCCGTCGGTGACCACGGCCAACGAGAACTTCTCGGTGGACGAGGACGATCTGCCGGCCGGTAGCGACAGCAGCAAGGAGCCGTTGGTTATCAACGGCACCATCGCCGACAACGTCAACTGGGGCGCCGACGGTTTTGGTGGCGTGACCGGTGTGAGCGTGGCTGGCGGCAGCCCGGCGTCGGTCGACAACGGCACCACCATTACCCTGTCGACGTCCGACTGGCAGTTGTCGGTGACCAAGGCCACCGGTGCCTATACCTTCACCCTGCTGGATGAAATGACCCATGCCAATGCCGGTGGTGAGAACAGCCTGACGCTGCCGACCTTTACCGTGACTGCGGTGGATGGCGACGGCGATCCGGCCAGCGTCACCCTCAACGCCAGCGTGGTGGACGACGTGCCAGTGGCCAGGGACAACACCATCACCGTAACGGAAGGCGGTGTGCCACCGTTCAACCTGATCCTGGTGGTGGATACCTCAGGCAGCATGCTGTACCAGATCGGTACAAATAATCAGGGCTCACCCAACCGGCTGGAGCTGGCCAAGGAAGCCTTGGCCAACATGATCGACAGCTACGCCGCCCTTGGCGTGGATCTGGCGATCACGGTGATCGACTTCGCCACGGGGGCTCTGCTGATTCCGCAGACCACCGATCCGGATGTGGCCAAGGCCAGTATCCAGGGGCTGGCCACCGACGGCGGCAATACCAACTACAACGCACCGCTGGTGCTGGCGCAGGACCAGCTGACCAATGACCTGGTCAACTTGCCGGACTACGAGCATCGGGTGTACTTCCTGTCCGATGGGCAGCCCAATGTGGGCAACGTCCCGGCTGGCTGGACATCCTTCATCAACGCCAGTGGTGCCGAGGTGTATGCGGTTGGTCTCAATGTCAGCGGTAACGCTGGTGCCATAGCCCAGCTGGGACTGGTCGAAGATAATGGTGACTCCGTCACCCTCATCGATGACCCCTATGACCTCGACGCGACCCTGCAGGCCACTGTGCCGCAACCGGCCATGGGTAACGTGGTGACCGATGTCGATGCGGTGGATGGCGTCGACAACCTGGGTGCGGATGGCCTGTTGACTGTGACCCAGATCAGCTTCGTTGCGGCCGACCCATCGGCTTACGTCGGGGTGGCCGATAGCATTGTCGGCAATGTGGTGACCTTCCTGGTGCAGGGCGGCACAACCGGGTCGATCAGCACACCGCTCGGCGGCACCTTGGTGGTCAATGCCAATGGTTCCTACAGCTACACACCACCCAACGATGTGCTGGTCGATAGCCAGGAGGTCTTCACCTACACCATCGTTGACAACGATGGCGACACATCCAGTGCTGATCTGAGCATCAACATCCTGGATACCAGCCCGATCATTGCCAATGTCTACGAGGATGGCCTACCCAACGGCCTGCCGGATGTGGGCTCGAATGTCACCACGGTGGCGGGCAGCCTGGCCGGGGCCGTGGCGGACAGTGCCGGTGTGGTCTTCAGCCTGGGCAGCACCGGCGGCTTGCCGGCGCTGACTGCGGATGGTGTGGCCATCACCTACAGCGTGGTCGATGGGCCGACGTCCGATACCCTGACCGCCAAGGCGGGTACGGAAACCATCTTCACCCTGGTGTTGCAGGCCAACGGCGGTTACACCTTCAACCTGCTGGGCGCCATTGATCATGCATCGCCGAGCGGGGATGACCAGGAGCTGAAAGACCTGGATCTTTCCAGTGTCATCGTGGCGAAGGAGGGCGTGACCAACGTCCCGCTGATCCGCGACTTCATCGTTCAGGTCGAGGATGATGTGCCGGTGATCCTGGCCACGTCCAACCTGATCTACTCCAACAGCAGCAACCCGGCGGGTGCCACAGGCATCTTCGACTACAGCACAGGTGCCGATACCCGCGGCACCGGGCCGTTCTCGGCGTCCGATTCGGACTTCAATACCATCGGCCTGACGGGAACCGTGGGCGGCACGGCCATCACCTCGCAGTCGGTCACCTGGGTATCGGAGACCGCCAGTGCGGCCACTTTCGATATCGAGTTCAACTACGCGCCGAACCCTGCCAACCCGGGAACTACGCAAGAGGCGACCGGGACTCTGACCTTCGACAAGGTCAACGGTACCTACACGGTATCGCTGGACGAGCCAATCGAGGGCTTCAGCATCCTCAAAACCAGCGCCTCGCTGAGCATCACCGGGTACGAGACGGGCGGCAGCGTGCTGGATAACACCCAGCCTGCGGTGTCGGTGGCCAAGCTGGATAATGACTTCTATGTCCAGTTCAGAAGCGCAGCAGAACCGGGTGGCGGAACGGGTGGCAATAACCTGCAGGCAGGTAGTTCGGGCACCACGGTGTTCAGCAATGGCGAGCTGTTCACTCAGGCAGCGTCCTGGGTCAGCGTGTCGAACTCGGCGAATGGGGTGGCCGGTGACACTATCGGCAAGGGCGAGGTACTGGACCTGACCTTCCATACCACCAATCCGACCGGCACCGTGGTGGCCAACCCGGATGGTCGTGCTGACGGCATCTTCCTCAAGTTCGACGGTATCAACAGCGAGGACTTGGTGGTGGTGCTGAAGCTGATTGGTGACGGTGGCGTGAAAACCACTCGGGCACTGGTCATCAGCAACAGCGATATCGCCACCGCCGGCAGCAGCGCGGCGACCCTGGCAGCCTTGCTGGCCTACGGCATTACCCTGGACAACAACGATGGCGCTATCGTCATCGAGCGCAACGACTACAACGGGGCTGGAGAAAACTGGCAGATCTACGGTGCGCAGATCCTGACCAGTGTCGAGGACATCACCACCTCCGCGGCCCTGAACTTCAACTCCACCATCGGTGATTCGGGAGCGACGAATACTGGCAGTACCATCAGCTTCAGCGGTCAAACCGACAACGATGTGGTGAAGGTCTCCGATATCGGCCTGATCACCACCGAGACCAACACGGTGGATACCGAGCTGGACTTCCAGGTTGGTGTCAAGGATGCCGACAACGATGCTACCTCCAGCACCAATCTGCATGTGACCATCGAGGCCGGCACTACCTTCACCGGTACGGCGAACGCCGATGTTATCCAGGGCAGTACCGCTAGCGACACGCTGTCTGGTTTGGCCGGTAACGACACGCTATCCGGTCTGGCCGGGGATGATGTGCTGATTGGCGGCCTGGGTAATGACCTGCTGATCGGTGGCGCCGACAACGATACCTACCAATGGAAAGCAGGTAATACCGGGACGGATACGATCGAGGGCTTCGTCCATAACTTCAACGGCAATGCCCAGGGCGACAGGTTGGATCTGTCTGATCTCCTGAGTGGCGAGAGCGGTCAGGCTGGCAACATCGGCAACCTGCTGAACTTCATCGATATCAGTACGGCCAACGTCTCTGGCGGTGCGGGGTTGGATACGGTGATCAAGGTCAGTGATACCTCTACAGCCAATCCGGAGACTTCGACCGAGCAAACCATTGTGCTGCAGGACGTCAACCTCTATGCCAGCTACGCTGCCGGCAACGAGACCAGCCTGATTCTCAGCATGCTTGGTGATGGCACCCTGAAGGTCGATGCGGCTTAGCCGATAGAGCCGGTGAGCTGAAGCCCGCCCCTTGGGGCGGGCTTTTTGTTGGCTATGTACCCGTTAACTGTTGCATGGGTTTGGCAGGTATGGGACGGCCGCAGCTCCGGCAACTCCCGTAGGTTGGCGTTGAGCGCGGCGAAGCCCAACGGGTTCGGTGCAGGCCTTGTTGGGCTTCGTCGCGCGGCTCCTCAACCCAACCTACAGCTTTAGCCTGTGCAACACGCTACTGGGACACCGGCCTACAGGTTCAGCGCCGGCTGTGCTGAGGCCACGAAAAGATCGTAAACAGAGCCAAGTTGCCGTGGCCCCTGGGCAAACAGGGGCGGTGCTCCATGGGGTGATCTAAACTTTGAGCCAGCCCATCGGTCGGAGTGCGGGTGGGAACCTATGCTTGGAGGATGCTCATGGTGTACGTGCAAAGGGATGACGAGGGGCGTTTACTGCGGGTAGAACATGCCCCTTTCGACGAGATGACGGAAACCCTGGCGATAGAAAGCGAGGAGCTGGGGAACTGGCTGACTGCTCGCGAAGAGGTGAAGGCGCGCCTGGCCAGCCTCAAGGAGTCCGACCTTGAACTGGTTCGGGTGCTTGAGGACGTGGTCGGCGTGCTGGTCGGAAAGGGTTTGATCCGTTACACCGATCTGCCTGAGGCGGCCCGCCAGAAACTGGACCAGCGCGCAGTGACCCGTGCGGAAATCGAAGGCCTCAGCGGTCTGCTGGGTGACGACGAGCATCACTTGATCTGATCGAGCACTGGGTCTGCCGCCGTAGCCGCGCTCAGGTCGATTGGTGGCGTTCAGTCGAACGGCCAGAGCAGGCGGGCAAGCGCCAGCCTGCAGTACCAATTTTCAGGGTTCAACTCTGCCAGGGCGCCGGTGCACCGATCAGGCGACCCATGGCGCCATGGATGCCCAGCTCGTTGAGCACCGCCAACTCCCCTTCGGTTTCCACCATCTCGGCAATCAGCGGCAGATCGATGCTGTTGGTCGCCCGGAAGATGGCTTCGATGAACAGGCGCTTGTCGCCCTCGTGGTCGATGGCGCGGATGTAGCTGCCGTCGATCTTCAGATAGGCCAGACCCAGATGGGTCAGGTTGCCGATCAGGCTGAAACGCCCGCCGAAGTGCTGCAGACCGAGGTTGAAGCCGGCTTCGCGCACGCTTTGCGACAGTTTTTCCAGCTCGGCTGGCGGTGGCAGATAGCGCTCGTCCAGCTCCAGCGTCATCAGCTCGCCTTGCTGCGGGTGTGCCTTGAGGACTTCGAGCAGCTTGGCCAGGCTGGCCGGCTCGCGCAAGGTCGCGGCGGACAGGCTGAGGGCCAGCTGTTGGGGGTGTTGCGCGAGGTGCGCCAGGCTGTGCTCGAGCATGGCCAGGTCGAAACGCGCCGCCCAGCCAAGGCGCTCGATCCATGGCAGGAAGCGGCCCGCGGCGACGGCTTCGCCCTGCGGGTCGATGAGGCGGGCAAGCACTTTCTGGTGCAGTACCTGGCTCTTCTCCGCGCAGCGTGCCACCGGTTGGAAATACAGCTGCAGTTTGCTCTGGCTGAGGGCTTCGTCGATCCATTTGCGCCAGTCGTGCAGGCCTTGGCCGTTGCTGGCGGTGAAGTCGTCCAGGCGCTCCCAGGGTTTGCCGGCATTGCTTTGTGCCTGGGCCAGGGCCTGGTCGGCGCGGCCGATCACATTGGCGATTTCTTCGCCGGGGCGGAAGGCGGCGATACCCAGGTGGGCGACAGGTGTGCAGTCGCTGGCGCCGGTCTGGCGCAGGCTTTCCAGTCCTTCGATCAGTTCCTGGGCCAGGCGGTCGGCATCCTCACCGACCAGGCCCGGGGCGAGCAGGGTGAATTCGCCGCCGCGGCTGCGCGAGGCCAGCCACTCTGGTGTGCCGCGTTGTTCCAGCAGACGCTTGAGCAGTTCGCCGATGCTGTGGATCAGCGCGTCGGTGCGTTGCCCGCCCATGCGCTGGTTGAGGCCACCGAGGTCGTTGACGCGCAGGAACATCAGGTAGCCGGCGGCGTTCTGCTCAGTCACCGTCAGCTGGTTGGCCAGTTTGATCTCGAACAGGCGCCGATTGGCCAGGCCGGTGAGGCTGTCCTGATAGGCCTCTTCACGCAACTTCTCGCTGCGCGCCGCCTCTTCGGCGAACAGCTGCTTGAGCTTCTCGACCATCTGGTTCATGGCCAGCACCACCCGTTTCAGCTCGGGCGTGCGCGGTACGCGGGGCAGGGTGAAGAACTCGCGACGGGTAATGGCCTGGGCCTGCTGCACCATGTTGTCCAGCGGGCGCAGTTGGGTGCGCAGCAGCCAGCCACCGAGAATGGCGCTGATCAGGCCGCACAGTAGTAGCCAGAGCAGGCTGCCGATGGCGCTGTCCCACAGCTTGGCCAGGGCGAATTGCGGGTGGCTGAGCACTTCGATCCGCGCGGCCTGCTCCCAGCCGCGCATGATCAGGGCGTCGCCGCCTTCGGGTTCGAGATTGATCAGGTTGACGAACCAGGCCGGCACCTTGTCCGAGGTGGTGGTGGTCCGGCGTTCGACCAGCACTTCACCGTCGGGGATGCGCACCACGCGGATGGTGGCGTAGTAGCCGCTGTCGAAGATGGAACTGACCATCAACTCGACCATCGCCGGGTCGTCCACGTGCGGCGTCATCGACAGCGCCAGGGCAGTGGCGGCGTCCTGGGCATGGGAGCGCAACTGGCTGAGCAGCTGCTCGCGCGAGGTTTCCACACCAGCGATGAAGCTGCCAGTGAAGGCCACCACGAGGAACAGGCAGATGGCGAGAAACAGCTGTTTCAACAGGGACATGGTTTTCTCCTAACCTTCGCCGATGTCGAAGCCTTCGGCCCGCATCTTTTTCAACAGATCCTGCCAGCGCGACAGTTTCTTCGCGTCGCCCTTCTTGCCACTACCGGCTCCGGGCATGTAAAGGCCTTCGGCATTGAAGGCGTAGACCGGCAGCAGATCCTTGCGCTGGGACGCCGGGCGTATTTCGCCAATCAGGTTGTCCAGCACCAGTGGCTCGGCACTGGGGCTGGCGTAGTAGGTCAACACCATGTGCGCCTGGTTGTACTGCAGTGCCTTGACGTAGGTGATGCGCAGCTTCTCGCTGGGGATGCCCAGGCGGCGCAGGGTGAAGTACTTGGCGATGGAGTAGTCCTCGCAGTCGGCGGCGCCCTTCATCAGCGCCTCGACCGGCGTGGCCCAGTAATCGTTCTGCCGCCAGTTGCGGCTGTCGTCGACGAAGCGGAACTGGCGGTTGAAGAAACGGTTTACCGTCGAGAGTTTTTCCTTTTCCGGCAGATTGCTGCTGGCCTGGATCAGTTCGTCCCAGGCTTCCAGGCGGCCCTTGCCGACGCCCAGATTGTTGCCATAGCGTTTTTGCGCATTCTGGATGATCAGGCCGAAATCCCAGTTGGCCCTGGCGGCCACTCCCAGCAGCAGGCAAAGGAGCAGGCAGAGCGCCAGCCAGGCAGCCGGCAGGCGCTTCGCACGTCCCTGATTGCTTGGCCGCCGCGGCATGGCTTGGCTCTCTGGTGAAAGTCCGCAAAGTTTAGGTCGTGCGGCGGCAACCTGCCGACTTTATGCGGCGGGCTTTAGCGCGCCGGCAAGGTCTTCTGCCTGAGGATATAGAGACTCACCAGTACCGCGCTGGTGAGCATGAAGGTCCAGGCCCAGGGGCGCTGCACCAGGTAGCAGGAGAGGGCGATGCTCGACCACATCAGGCCGATGGCGTAGACCTTGCCCTTGAGCGGGATGCCGTTGCCGTCCAGGTAGTCGCGAATCCACGGACCCAGGCGTGGGTGCTCGACCAGCCACACATAGAAACGCCTGGAGCTACGCACGAAGCAGGCGGCGGCCAGTAGCAGGAAAGGCGTGGTCGGCAGCACCGGGACGAAGATACCGATCACTCCCAGCACCACGCACAGCCAGCCCACCGTGAGCAGTGCGTAGCGCACGCTGCGGTGGCGGCTTTGCTGGATGTCGCGGTGCACCATTAATGAATGACCTTACTTCTGAACGAGAAGTCGCCGAGCGAAGAGCAGGCAAGGCACAACGACCAGAGGGAGTAACAGCCGAAGGCTGGCCCAAAGGGGGAGCGCCAGCGAATCAAGCAGCCGAAGAAACGCAGTTTACAGGTTGTAAATGAGCGTTCTGAGGCTGTTTCTAACGCCGCATGATCGAGCGCAGGCACTTATCGTTTAGAAGTTAGTGGTGGCGAGGCTTGAGCAGCGCGGGCTTCTCTTCCGGGGCATGGCACAGCAGGAACAGCGCGGTGAGCAGCTCGGGGATCTGGTCGACCATGGTGTCTACCAGGTCGCGGTCGCGGGCGATGTCGGCGAACTCGGGCTGCTCGTCGAACAGGCCGGAAGCCACCATGATCGGCAGCAGCAGCTCGCTGACTTCGTCTTCGGCGTCTTCGAACCACACGGCTTCGCGCAGGAACACGCCTTCCATGAAGCCGATGCACCAGCCGCGCAGGTCGGAGTCGTCCGGGTCTTCGCCGAGGTCGACGTCGCAGGGGAATTCCGGATCGTCGTCGCTGGCCAGCTGGCGGCCGATATGGCCTTTGAGCTGGATCAGGGTGGCTTCGATTTCCTCGCGCTCGGCGTCGCTGCGGTAGTGCGGCGGCTCGGCGAACAGGGCGTCGATCCACTCGCGCTCCGGTACCTGCTCCGGGCAGATCGACAGGGCAGTCAGATAGCCGTGGGCGGCCACATAGTCCAGGGCCTCCTCGTGCAGTTCATCGGCATCGAGGAAAGCTTGCAGGCGGGACAGTTGCTCGGCGAAGGACATCGTGGGACTACCTTGAGTAAGTAAACACCGGGATTCTAGCCCTCCGTGCCTGCAAAAGCACGGCCGACAGGCGTGGGGCTTCTGCCAGCCTCGCTCGCGTATACTGCGTGGCTTCACATGGAGACCGGCATGCTCGACCAGGCACCCAATTCCCAGGCACTGCGCATCCTCAAAGACGTTTTCGGCTACGACGCCTTCCGCGGCAAGCAGGCGGCGATCATCGACCGCGTGGCTTCGGGTGATGACGCATTGGTGCTGATGCCTACCGGCGGCGGCAAGTCGCTGTGCTTTCAGGTGCCGGGATTGCTGCGCGAAGGCCTGGCGGTGGTGGTATCGCCGCTGATTGCACTGATGGAAGACCAGGTCGCCACCCTCGATGAGCTGGGCGTGGCTGCCGTGGCGCTGAACTCCACCCTGAGCAACGACGAACAGCGCGATATCGCCGAGCGCATCCGCCGCGGTGAGATCAAGTTCCTTTATGTGGCGCCCGAGCGCCTGGTGCAGCCGCGCATGCTGGATTTCCTCCAGCGCTTGCCGCAGCTCGCCCTGTTCGCCATCGACGAGGCCCATTGCGTGTCGCAGTGGGGCCACGATTTCCGCCCGGAATACCTGCAGCTGGGCCAGCTCGCTGAGTTGTTCCCCAATGTACCGCGCATTGCCCTGACCGCCACGGCGGACATGCGCACCCGCGAGGAAATCGTCCAGCGCCTGCATCTGGAAAACGCCGAGCGTTTTCTCTCCAGCTTCGACCGGCCCAACATCTTCTACCGCATCCTGCCCAAGGATCAGCCGCGCAAGCAGCTGCAGGCCTTCCTCACCGCGCGCAAGGGCGATGCCGGCATCGTCTATTGCCTGTCGCGCAAGAAGGTCGAGGAAGTTGCCGAGTTCCTCAGCAGCCAGGGCTACCCGGCGCTGCCGTATCACGCAGGCCTGCCCAACGAGCTGCGTGCCTACAACCAGAAGCGCTTCCTCAACGAGGAAGGGCTGATCATGGTGGCCACCATCGCCTTCGGCATGGGCATCGACAAACCCAACGTGCGCTTTGTCTGCCACCTCGACCTGCCCAAGTCGCTGGAGGCCTATTACCAGGAAACCGGTCGCGCCGGCCGTGATGGCCTGCCGGCGGACGCCTGGATGGCCTACGGCCTGCAGGACGTGATCTTCCTCAAGCAGATGCTCAGCAACTCCGAGGGCGACGAGCGCCACAAGCGCGTCGAGCAGCACAAGCTGGATGCCATGCTCGCCCTCTGCGAAGAAACCCGTTGCCGCCGCCAGGCGCTGCTGGCTTATTTCGACGAGGAACTGCCGCAGCCCTGCGGACACTGCGACAACTGCATCGATGGGGTGCAGACCTGGGACGCCACCGAGCCGGCGCGCCAGGCGCTGTCGGCCATCTACCGCAGTGGCCAGCGCTACGGTGTCGGCCATCTGGTCGACATTCTGCTCGGCCGCGAGAACGACAAGATCCGCGCTCCCGGCCATCAGCACCTGGCCGTGTTCGGCATGGGCAAGACGCTCAGCGAAGCCGACTGGCGCACCTTGTTCCGCCAGTTGGTGGCGCGCGGCCTGGCCGACGTCGATCTGGATGGCTACGGCGGCCTGCGCCTCTCCGATAGTTGCCGTCCGCTGCTCCGTGGCGAAGTCAGCCTGCAGCTGCGCCGCGACCTCAAACCGCAGCAGGCGGCCAAGGCTTCCGGCAGCAGCGCCAGCCAGCTGGTACGCCAGGATGAGCGTGAGCAGTGGGAAGCGCTGCGCACCCTGCGCCGCAAACTGGCCGAAGAGCACAGCGTGCCGCCTTACGTGATCTTCCCTGACGCCACCTTGCTGGAGATGCTGCGCAGCAAGCCGGCCTCGCTGAGCGACATGGCCGAGGTCAGCGGCGTCGGTGCGCGCAAGCTGGAGCGCTATGGCGCGGCCTTCCTCGAAGTGCTCAATGGCGCCATGGAAAACAGCGCTCCTGTGGTGGCCGATCTGCGCCATGAGCTAATCAGCCTGGCGCGCGCCGGGATGACGCCGCTGCAGATCGCCGCCCAGCTCAAGTGCAGCGAGAAGAATGTCTACAGCCTGCTGGCCGAGGCCATCGGCCGTCAGCAACTGAGCCTGGAGCAGGCCCTGGATCTGCCGGAAGAGCTGCTCGGCGAAATCCAGGATGCCTTCCTCGATGGCGAAGGCGAGTTGCCGCCGGTTTCCGCCATTGCCGAGCAGTTCGCCGGGCAGGTGCCGGAAGGCGTGCTGTATTGCGTGCGCGCGGCGCTGCAGGCCGAATTCGAGGTGTGAGATCGCCGGTCGTCGTGAAGCGCTACTGAACGGGCGATTTAGCGACGGCAGTGTGTCTTTTTGCGACAAGATACTGACGGCAATCTTGTGACGCATGTCTCGGATTATTATAGTGGCACCCTGCCATCTTTCTTAGAGGTCATGGTGTCGCCCCATCTCGCCTGGTTGGACGATGTTCGTTCCAATCCCTACGCCGACCAGCTTGCCCTCGGTTATCGTTTTCTGTCTTTTACCCCGTCGCTGGAGCGGGAATACCGCGCCTACATGCTCAAAGATGGCATTGAGTTGAAGCGTGTGGCCCTGGTGTTCGCCCTGATCGTCTGGCTGAGCTTCGTAGCGGTGGATCTGTGGATGATCAGTGGGCCGCTGCTGTTGGCCATGCTGGCTATCCGTCTGGCTGTCGCTGCGCTGCTGCTGGGTTGTGGGCGCCTCATTTTGCTGGGGCGGCATCCGCACCTGGCGGTTCCGCTCAGCATGGCCTGTATCGGCGCCATGGGGGTGGGGGCTGCCGCAATCATCACGCTGGGGCATGGGCAGAATCCCTTGTTTCCCTACGAGGGCCTGCTGCTGGTCTGCATTGCCGGTTATTTCCTGGTCGGTCTGCGTCTGGTCGAGGCGCTGGCCGCATCTTTCCTGGTGCTTCTCGCCTATGGCCTGCTCGAGTCGCTGGCCGGTTTGCCGCCGGCCCGGCTGTTCAACAATCTGCTGTTCCTGGTTTGCGGCAATCTGATCGGTGCGGTGGGCTGCTACCTGCTGGAACTGAAGTCGCGCGAGCACTTTCTGGTCAGTCGGCTGATGCGTGTGCTGGTCGACCAGGACAGCCTCACCGGCCTGCACAACCGGCGCAGCTTCAACCGCCAGCTGACGCGCCTGTGGCGCCAGGCGCAGCGCGAACGGGTCGAAGTGGCCCTGCTGCTATGCGATGTCGATTACTTCAAGGCCTACAACGACCATTACGGCCACCAGGCCGGCGACCGCGCCTTGCAGCAGGTCGGCACGGTGCTGAGCGAGGCGGCACGGCGGCCGCTGGACATGGCCATCCGCCTGGGTGGCGAGGAGTTCGCCGTGCTGCTGTACGGGATTGGTGCCGCCGAAGCGCAGCAGCGCGCCGAGGTATTGCGCCAGTCTCTGGAGCTGCTGCGCATCGAGCACGCTGGTTCGCAGACGGCTGCGGTGCTGACCATGTCTGTCGGCGTCGCCTGCCAGCAGCCGCGCGAGGAGGTGGCGCTCAGCTCGCTGTTCGAGCGTGCGGACCGGGCGCTGTACGAGGCCAAGGCCTACGGCCGCAACCAGGTGGTGACCTGAAGCGTCCGTACAGTGGCGCAATAGGTCGCTCCCGCGGCGCGAGCGGGCTGCTAGCATCGGCGCTTTCGACTGCGGGCAGTGACGATGGAACGACTGATCCAGGCCAACGGCCAACCCCACTACGGCATCTTTCCCGCCGCGCCGGGTGAGGTGAATTACCGTGATTTCGACTTCCGTTCGCCCATGGGCCGTCGCCTAGGCGCCCTGGCCAAGTGGCGACGCTTCCACCAGTTCCAGTATTTCGGCCTGATCAGCGACGAGCTGATCGGCGGCTGCGCCCTGGCCAATCTCAGCCTGCTGGGCGTCGGTTTTGTCTACCTGTTTCACCCGGCCAGCGGGCGCATGATCGAGCATCAGTTCCGCATGCCGCTCGGCCTGGGTACGGACTTCTCGCAACAGCCGGACAATGGCGTGTGCGAGCTGCGCAGCGGGGGCAATCTGCTGCGCCTGGAAAACCACGGTGCGAGCGGGGAAAAACGCCTGCTGGTGGAGCTGGCCGACGGTACGCGCATCGAGGCGAGCTTCTGCGAAACGCAGCCGGCGTTCCAGCCCATGTACCTGTGCACGCCGACCGCGGTGAATGGTTGGGTCTATGCGCAGAAGGTCGCGGGGGTGCGCTGCAGCGGGCATATCCGCAGCAGCCTGGGCGACTTCAACTTGGAGCAGCTCGGGGCTTTCGCCCACCACGACTGGTCGGCCGGCTACATGCGCCCGGAAACCCACTGGAACTGGGCCTGCCTGTCTGGCGCGGTGGGCGATGTGCGAGTCGGCCTGAACCTGTCCTGCGGGGTCAACGAAACCAGTTTCAGCGAGAACTGCTACTGGCTGGACGGCGAGCTGATCCCGGCCAGCGGCGTGCACTTCCAGTTCGATCGCGACCAGCCGTTGCAGCCCTGGACCATCCGTTCCAGCGATGGTCAGGTCGACCTGCGCTTCGTTGGCGAGGGTCTGCACCGCGAGCGCCTCAACCTGGGCGTGCTGGCGAGCAATTTCAAGCAGGTATTCGGCCGCTTCCAGGGCACGCTGCGCCCGGCGGGCCGGCCGCAGGTGCGGATCGACCAGCTGTGGGGCTTCGTCGAAGACCAGTATGTGAAATGGTAATTCCAGGCTTGGCGTTAGGCCTGCGTCAGGGTTATGGTTAGGTGACTAATAATTAGGTTTTTCTGCTGTTTGTCCGGTGTTAGGGGAAGGGCAGGCAGCGGCAGGAGCCGCAACAGGTTGTTCAGAGTCATCTATGCAGAACTTCGCGCAGCACAGTTTCGGTATGCAGTTGGCCCAGTTGTCCCGCGCCTGGCGGGCGGAACTGGATCGTCGCCTGGCCGGCCTGGGCCTGTCCCAGGCGCGCTGGCTGGTGCTGTTGCACCTGGCCTTGATGGACGAGATGCCCACCCAGCGCGAGCTGGCCAAGACCGTGGGTGTAGAGGGGCCGACCCTGGCCCGCCTGCTCGATGGCCTGGAGGCACAGGGCCTGGTACAGCGCCAGGCCGTGCCGGAAGATCGCCGGGCGAAGAAGGTGCTGCTGAGCCCGCAAGCGCGGCCGCTGATCGCCCAGATCGAGAGCATCGCCCAAGGCCTGCGTACCGAGCTGTTCGCCGGCATCAGCGAGGAAGAGCAGCGCCAGTGCCAGCAGATCCATGCGCGTATCCTGGGCAACCTGGAAAAATCCTGAGGCCTTTCAGGCCTGCTAGCACTGTCTAACCAGCGTTTTATCTCGATAAAGAATGAGAGCTGGTTGGCGATTTGCATCCCTTGCTGACTATTATGACCATGCAGTCTATTTCGGACGGATGGCGTCTTCGCCTTCCTTCCGCGGTCGGCTGCGCTTGGTAGCCGGGGTGACAGGGACTGCCTTCCCGACAGTAGTTACGCCACGCGTTGCCAGTCAGGGATAACCCGCAGTAACAGGGAGTTTGCTGGCGACTGCGTGCGAGTCGGAAACCGGAGGGCCGATGGCTCGATTCCGCCATATCCTGCTGACCCTGGCCTCGGGTTCGGCACTCTACTCGGGCATGGCATCTGCCTTGGGCCTCGGGGAAATCAGCCTACACTCCGCGCTCAACCAGCCACTCGATGCCGACATAGAGCTGCTCCAGGCCGGCGAGCTGAGCAGTGACGAGATCAAGGTGCGCCTGGCCTCGGCCGAGGACTTCACCCGTTCCGGGGTGGATCGTTTCATCTTCCTCAATGACCTGCGCTTCACCCCGATCCTGCGTGGCGGCCGCCAGGTGATCCGGGTGGTATCGAGCAAGCCGGTACGCGAGCCCTATCTCAACTTCATCGTCGAACTGGCCCGCCCGGGCGGCAACCTGCTGCGCGAATACACCCTGCTGATCGATCCGCCGACCTCGGCCGCCTACCGCCAGTTGGCCGCACCGCTGGAGCGCACGGCGCCGGTGGCGAGCCGGGACTCCGGTGCAGCAGCCCCTGCACCAGAGCGCCCGAGGACCAAACCCGCTGTGCTGCAGGGGCGTCAGTACCAGGTGCAGGCCGGCGACAACCTGTGGAGCATTGCCGGACGGGTCGAGGATGGTCGCAGTCGCGATGCGGTGATGGCCGATATCCTGGCGCTTAACCCGCAGGCCTTTGTCGGCGGCGATCGCAACCGCCTGCGCGCCCATGCCCGGTTGCTGTTGCCGGATAGCGCCGCGCCTGCTCAGGCACAGCCTGTGGCTACAGCATCGGCACCTGCCATGCCCGCCCCGCAACCGGTCGATGCGCCGCAGCAGGCCGTGCTCGCCCAGGCCGCAGTGGATGCCGAACTGGCCAGCGAGATGGCGCAGAACCAGGCGCTGAAGCAGGCCATTGGCGATCTGCAGAGCCAACTGCAGCAGTTGCAGCAGCAGATGGCCGAGAAGGATCGGCAGCTGGCGCAGATCCACAGCGAGCTGGCCCAGCGCGAGCAAGCTGTGCTCGAGCCGCAAATCGAGCCTGTAGCGCCGGTGATCCCCACGCAGCCTGCGCCAGCCGTGACGGCTAGCGAACCCGCGACACCCTGGGCCGCCTGGTTCGGGGCCGGCGCGCTGTGTCTGGTCCTGATCGGTGGCGTATGGCTGCTCGCGCGGCGCAGGGTCCCGCAGCATGAACCGGAGCCGCTGCGCCAGGCTCATGGCGCACCCAGCGTGGCAGCGCCGCCACCGCTTGAAGATGATGAGGATGAACCGCCACAGGTGGCGCCGCTGGCGGCTCCCGAGCCCGTGCGTGGGCCGGTTTCGACCGACGCCCTGGAAGGGGCCAATATCTATATCGCCTATGGTCGTCTCAGCGAGGCGGCGCTGGCCTTGCGTACTGCCATCGAGCGGGAGCCGCAGCGTCTGGACCTGCGCCTGCGCCTGCTCGAAGTCCTGGGTGAGTTGGGGGATACCAGCGGTTTCGCTGAACAGGAACGAGGCCTGCACGAGCTGGGTGCCGAGCCGACCCAGATCGAGCAGATCCACGCTCGCTATGGCCACCTGCAGGCCAATCCGGTGGATGAGCTGGCCGCCACTGCATGGCGGCAGGAGGCGCCGCTGGCGGCCGCCAGCGAGTTGTCGGATGACTTCCAGCTGAACCTCGACGACCTGTCGCTGGATACCGACTGGGGCCTGGACAGCCCGTTCAAGCCCGTCGCGCCGACACGCAGCAAGACGTCGCAGCCAGTGGTCGACGCGGCGTTCCGCTCCAACCTCCGCGAGCTGCCGGAAGTCTTCGAACTGACGGTGGACAAGGAGCTGCTCAGCCCTTTCGGCGAGTCTTCGCTGCCCGTGGCGCAGGAGATCGTACTGGACGAGGAGTTCGTCGATGCCTTTGCCTCCGAGCCGGTAGGCCATGGTCGTGCGCCAGTGGCGTCCAGCCTCGAACATCTGGCGGCCGACCGTGAGCACCTGGCGCGGCTGAACATGGCCCTGGCCTATATCGAACAAGGCGACATCGGCAGTGCCTGCGACATTCTCAACGAGGTGATCAGTACCGGCGACGCTCAGGAACAGCAGTGCGCGCGCGAGCTGCTGGCCAAGATCGCCTGATATGGGAAGCCAGCGCTGCAGCAGCAATGCTGCGGCGTTGTCGTTTGCGCGGCGCTATCATGGCGGCCTGTTTATTCGCGGAGTTTCCTGATGTCCGGCAAGCCTGAAGTGGTGATCACCTATTGCACCCAGTGCCAGTGGCTGCTGCGCGCGGCCTGGCTGGCCCAGGAACTGCTCAGCACCTTCAGCGACGAGCTGGGCAAGGTCAGCCTGGAACCGGGCACCGGTGGCGTATTCCGCATCGTCTGCGGCGACGTGCAGCTGTGGGAGCGCAAGGCCGATGGCGGTTTTCCCGAGGCCAAGGTGCTCAAGCAGCGCCTGCGCGATGTGATCGACCCGGAGCGGGATCTCGGTCATAGCGACCGCTGAGAACCTGTTTACGATCTTTTCGGGCTCTCGGAGCGTAGCTGGGTGAGTACCGTAGCCCGGACTTCAGTCCGGGGTTGCCTGAGATGTCCCGGACTGAAGTCCGGGCTACTGACGGTTCCAGCCTGGCCACTGGGGCGCCCAGACGGAAACCCTGGAAAGATCGTAAACAGGTTCTTGGAAACGATCTTTGTATCGGCTTCTTTACCCCGCTTTTACCCCCCTCTGACGTTGCCTCGCACTACTGTGCGGAATAATGCCGGCATAGGCCGCGCTTCTGGCGGCCGGCATTATTGATGAGGGAATGCAGATGAAACGTGCCTGGCGCATGCTCGGGTTGAGCCTGATGGTATTCAGTTTTTCCGGCCTGTTGCTGGCCGGGCCACCAGGGCCTGGCGGTCCGGGTGGCCACGGCGGGTCGGGAGGCTGGGGGCCGGGCCCCGGACAGCATGGCGATGGCTTGCCGTCCTACGCGCGCGAGGTGTGGATCGGCAGCATGCTGTACTTCGTCGCGGCGGGTACTTACTACCTGTGGAACGGCAGTGCCCAGCGCTACGAAGTGGTCAACCAGCCGGTTGCCGCCGCGCAGACCAGCGTGGCCAGCTACGAGGTGATCGCCTACCCGGCGCAGGGCCAGAGCGCCGAGCAGCAGGGCCGTGATCGCTACGAGTGCCACAGTTGGGCGGTGGGGCAGAGCGGTTTCGATCCGGCGACCAACACCCAGAGCGTCGGCAGTGACGCCATCGAGCGCTACCGACGGGCACTGAGCGCCTGCCTTGGCGGGCGTGGCTACAGCGTCAACTGAGGTCCTCGACGGTTGCGGCATGCTTGCTCAGGCGCGCCGAGAGTACGGTGGCGAGCAGGATCAGCAAACCGCCGCAGAGCATGCGCAGGCCCGGCTGCTCGCCGAAGATCCACCAGGCGAAGAGGATGCCGTAGACCGGCTCCAGGGCGAACACCACCGAGGCGCTACGTGCATTGAGCACGCGCAGGCTGGCGACGAACAGGCTGTGCGCCAGTGCTGTGCAGAGCAGGCCGAGCAGGCCGATCCACAACCAGTCCAGCGGCCGCACGCCCGGTAGCAGCGACCAGGCCAGCGGCAAGGTGCACAGCACGATGCCGAGGTTCTGCCACAGCGCCGCCTGTGCCGGCTTCAGCCCGACTGTGGTGGCGCGGTTGCTCACCGAGACCAGGGCGAACAGCAGGCCGGACAGCACCGCCCAGGCCAGGCCGAGGGTGGCCTCGCTGCCCAGGTCGAAGTGCGGGGTGACCAGGGTCAGGCCCAGGCAGACCAGGCCGACCACCGCCCATTCGGCGCTGCGGATGCGCTCCTTGAACAAGACACCTTCCAACAACACGGTGAACGCCGGGAAGCTGGCGAAGCCGAGCGTGGCCACGGCCACGCCGGATACCTTCACCGCGATGAAGAAACTCCACCAGTGCCCGCCCAGTAGCAGGCCCGCGCCGGCCAGGGCCAGGCAGCGCTGCCAGGTGATCGGCGCGGGTTTTTCCCCCAGGCGGGTGAAGAGTGCCAGGGCACCCACGGCAAACAGGGCGCGGCCGAACACGATGACGATCGGCACGGCCAGCGCCAGCTTGCCGAAGATTCCGGACAGGCCGAAGAACAGGGCGCCCAGGTGCAGGGCGAGCAACGCCGAGCGCCGCTTCATGCCAGGCGTGCGCCGTTGGGCAGGGGATGCTCGAAACTGGCCAGCACCACCTTGCCGCCCTCGTCGTAGATTCCGGTGACCAGCACTTCGGAGCGCACCCCGGCGATGTGCCTGGCGGCGAAGTTGCACACGCAGAGCACTTGGCGACCGATCAGCTGTTCGGCCGAATAGTGGCCGGTGAGCTGGGCGCTGGAGTTTTTCACCCCCAGTTCGCCCAGGTCGACTTCCAGGGCGTAGGCGGGCTTGCGGGCTTTTTCATTGAGGCGGGCCGTGAGCAGGGTGCCGACGCGCAGTTCCACGCGCTCGAAATCCTGCCATTCGATGGTTTGCATAGCTGACTCCCAATACATCGGCAGAGTCTAGGCAGCCGGTGGCGCCAAGGTCTATCGCGCTACTCGCGGCTTTTGTCGCGAAACTCGTGCCGCAGCTGGCGTGGCGTGCTGCCGAGCTGGCGCGCCAGGGCGGCGGTGAAGGCGCTTTGCGAGACATAACCGACGCGCGCAGCGATCTCGCCTACCGGCAGTTCGCTGCCCAGCAGCAGGTCGTGGCCCAGTTGCAGGCGGCGGTTGCGCACATGCTCCATCGGCGTCAGTCCGGTCTCGGCGAGGAAGCGGCTGTGAAAGCGCGCCGTTGACAGGCCGCACAGGCGCGCCAGGTCGGCCACCTGCAGCGGGTGGGCGCAGTGGCGGTCGATATGCGCGTCGAGGGCCGCCAGGGGCAGGCCGCCGGCCAGCGGCGCCTGGTTGCTGCTGAGGCTGGCGAGGAGCAGGGCAGCGCCTTGCTGGGCAATCACTTCATCGTTGATCGGGCTGGCCGCCAGCCAGGCGACCAGCTGGCGCTGGGCGGGGCTGAGCAGCACCCGGCCAGGCTGCTCGATCAGGCGCCGGCCCGCGTCGGCATGCTTGCCGAGGCGTTGCTGCAGCCAGTCGTCTGCCGGCACATCGAGCACCAGGCACTGGCTGCCAGCTAGGCTGGCGCAGGCGTGATGGGCAGTCGGCGGTACCACGGCAAGGCTGTGGCTGCGCACCTGGCAGCCCTGGCCGGCCACTTCGAAATCCAGGCAGCCGGACAGGCCGAACACCAGCTGCGCGTGCTCATGGCTGTGGGCGATCTGTTCGTGGCGATAGTGGCGCAGGGAGAGGACCGGATGCATGGCAGGGCTCCTGAAGCGAGCGGGCAGTCTACCTTGTCGTAGCTGTCATCGGACTGCTGCTTGTTTGTCACATTGGCTTCACCGCTGGCGCGCAAGCTCGCGCTAAACCCAGCGGAGGACGTCGATGAGTATCGCCGAGCGCAGCAAGCCCAGTCGCAAGCAACGAGTTCGCACCCTGTGGATCTCCGACGTGCACCTGGGCACGCGCGACTGCCAGGCCGAGCGCCTGGCTGAGTTCCTCAAGCGCTACCAGGCGGACAAGGTGTACCTGGTTGGCGACATCATCGATGGCTGGAAACTGCGCGGCGGCATCTACTGGCCGCAGGCCCACACCAACGTGATCCGCCGCCTGCTGACCATGAGCAAGCGCGGCACCGAGGTGATCTACGTCACCGGCAACCACGACGAATTCCTGCGCCGTTACTCCAAGCTGATCCTCGGCAATATCCAGCTGGTCGATGAGGCCGAACACGTCACCGCCGACGGCCGCAAGCTGCTGGTGATCCACGGCGACCAGTTCGACGTGATTACCCGCTACCACCGCTGGCTGGCTTTCCTCGGCGACAGCGCCTACGAATTCACCCTGACCCTCAACCGCTGGCTCAACCACTGGCGCGGGCGCTGGGGCTACGGCTACTGGTCGCTGTCGGCCTACCTCAAGCACAAGGTCAAGACGGCGGTGAACTTCATCAGCGACTTCGAGGAAGCCATCGCCCACGAGTGCGTCAAGCGCGGCTTCGACGGCGTGGTTTGCGGGCATATCCACCACGCCGAGATCCGCCCGGTGGGCGGCGTCGAATACATGAATTGCGGCGACTGGGTGGAATCCTGCAGCGCGCTGATCGAGCAGCTGGATGGCAGCATCCAGCTCTATCGCCTGGCCGATGAGCAGTTTCGC
>JBOFCR010000079.1:0-57676 GCA_051646165.1 Pseudomonas sp.
CAGACCGAGACGGACGATCTCCACCTGGTCGGCCAGCGGCGGGGTGAACTGCGGCGAGGTGGAGCCGTATACCCCCACCAGCGGACGGTTCAGCGCGGCGGCCACGTGCATCAGCCCGGAGTCGTTGGAGACCACCGCGCCGGCCGCGGACATCAGGTCGATGGCCTCGGCCAGGGAAGTCTCACCCGCCAGGTTGACCACTTCCTCGCGCAGGCCGGGAATCAGGCGGTTGCGAATGTCCTCGCCGCCCGGATGGTCATTCTTCGAGCCGAACAGCCACACCTGCCAGCCGGCGCGGATCTTCAGTTCGGCGACCTTGGCGTAGTGCTCGGCCGGCCAGCGCTTGGCCTCGCCGAACTCGGCGCCGGGGCACAGTGCCAGCACCGGACGATCCAGGGTGAGATTGAACTTGGCCAGGGCGGCGGCGCGACTGGCCTCGTCGATGACCAGGCGTGGCTGCGGATAGGGCTTGGGAATCTCCACACCCGACTCGAAAGCCAGCGCCATAAAGCGCTCGATCATCAGCGGGTAGCGTTCTTTATCCAGCGTGCGGATATCGTTGAGCAGGCCGTAGCGCATCTCGCCTTTCCAGCCGGTACGCAGCGGGATGTCGGCGAAGAACGGCACCAGGGCCGACTTCAGCGAGTTGGGCAGGAGGATGGCCTGATCGTACTGGCCAGCCAGGGACTTGCCGATGCGCCGGCGGCTGGCGATATCCAGCACCCCGTGGCCGAGCGGGAAGCTCAGCGCGGCGCGCACTTCGGGCATGCGCTCGAGGATCGGCCGGCTCCACTCGGGCGCCAGCACATCGATCTCGCAGTCCGGGTGACGCTGTTTGAGGCAGACGAACAGGGTCTGCGCCATCACCATGTCACCGACCCAGCTAGGGCCTACGATCAGTATTCTCATCACGACTCCGGAAATGAGCGGGGAGGCTCACGCCTCCCCAGTCACTGCCTTGTTAGCTTTCTGCGTACGACCCCGAGCGAACCGCAGCTGCTCAAAACGGGGCATTCGTGACCAGTAAATAAGGTTCAGGTCACGATTTTTCAATGCCGGCGGCCTGGCCTTACTTGACCAGGGTACGCCACTCAGGGTGCGCATCGGTCTGGCCGGTGACCAGGTCGAAGTAGGCTTTCTGCAGTTTCTCAGTTACCGGGCCACGGCTGCCGATACCGATCTGCCGGCCATCGACCTCGCGGATCGGCGTGACTTCAGCGGCGGTGCCGGTGAAGAAGGCCTCGTCGGCGATATACACCTCGTCGCGGGTGATGCGCTTCTCGACCACCTGAATGCCCAGCTCGCCGGCCAGGGTGAGGATGGTGTCACGGGTGATGCCATTGAGGCAGGAGGTCACTTCCGGGGTGTACACCACGCCGTTCTTGACCAGGAAGATGTTCTCGCCCGAACCTTCGGCCACGTAGCCTTCCGGGTCCAGCAGCATGGCCTCGTCTGCGCCGCCGGAGATGGCTTCCTGCAGGGCCAGCATCGAGTTGATGTAGTTGCCGTTGGCCTTGGCGCGGGTCATCGAGATGTTGACGTGGTGGCGGGTGAAGGAGCTGGTGCGCACCTTGATACCCTTCTGCAGCGCCTCTTCTCCCATGTAGGCGCCCCAGTGCCAGGCACCGACGATCACCTGGGTCTTCAGGCCGGTGGCGCGCAGACCCATGGCTTCCGATCCGTAGAACACCATCGGGCGGATGTAGGCGGTTTCCAGGTTGTTCTCGCGCACGGCGGCGCGGGTGGCTTCGTTGATCTCGTCCTTGGTGAACGGGATCTTCATGCCCATGATGTGGGCCGAGTCGAACAGGCGGTCGGTGTGCGCTTGCAGGCGGAAGATGGCGGTGCCCTGCGGGGTGTTGTAGGCGCGCACGCCCTCGAACACGCCCATGCCGTAGTGCAGGGTGTGGGTCAGCACGTGGGTGGTGGCGCTGCGCCATTCCACCAGTTTGCCGTCATACCAGATCACGCCATCACGATCGGCCATCGACATCGTTGCCAGCTCCTCAAGTGTTCGCTTCGTTCATCGGTTCGGCCGCCGACGGGCTCACCCATCGACAGCATTATTCTTAGATCCGGTTCAAAGCCTGCTGCGCGTCGGCACTGCTGCGTTAAAAACAGGTTCGGAGTGCTCATTTACCACTCGTAAATTCCGCGTCCTCACCTATTTTTGCCTTGCATTGCTCTAGCTCGCGAGACTCTGAACAGGTTCTACCCCTCAGCTCAGGCCGAGGTCGGTCCAGATGCGTATCACCCCGCGGCGCTCGTCCGCGAACTGATCGCCGCCAACCTTGCCCGGCTGGTTCTGCAGGGCCTGGCGGTGCGCCGCGGCGCGGTAGGCCTTGTAGGCCTCCTGCAGCAGGGCGACGTCCGCGACGGGCAGCAGACCGGCGTCCCGCAGGCCGTCCAGAATGCGCATATTGTCGGTGTAGCGGTGCAGTTGCGGGTGTTGCCGCGACCACGCCAGGGCCGCGTATTGCACCATAAATTCAATATCGACGATACCTCCGGCGTCCTGCTTCAGATCGAAGGAGGCCGCCGCCTCGAAGGCATTCGCGCCCCTGCCGGCGGTGGTTGACGGGGTGCCGAGGTTGTCGCGCATCTTCGCCCGCATCTCGCTG
Organism: Pseudomonas sp.; assembly: GCA_051646165.1. GTDB lineage: Bacteria > Pseudomonadota > Gammaproteobacteria > Pseudomonadales > Pseudomonadaceae > Aquipseudomonas. The sequence goes on from JBOFCR010000079.1 coordinate 2,622, forward strand.
ACCTCGCCGCGCAGCCCCGCTAGATCGCGCTCGCGTTCGAGCACGGTGGCGCGCACCTGCTCGAAGGCCGCACCGACCCGCGGGCAGCCGACCAGCACGCGGGCGCGCACCAGCGCCTGGTGCTCCCAGGTCCAGGCCTCGTTCTGCTGGTAGCGCTCGAAGGCGCCGAGCGCGCTGACCAGCAGGCCGGCGGCGCCAGACGGGCGCAGACGCATGTCCACCTCGTAGAGCTGGCCGGAGGTGGTCTGGGTGGTCAGCAGGTGGATGATGCGCTGCCCCAGGCGGGCGAAGAACTGCGCGCCGTCGATCGGCTTGGCGCCATCGGTCTCGGCCTGCGAGTCGCCGTCGTGGATGAATACCAGATCCAGATCCGAGCCGTGGCCCAGCTCCAGGCCGCCGACCTTGCCGTAGCCGACGATGATGAAGTCCGGATCACACTGGCTGCCGTCGGCCCGCCGCGGCGCGCCGTGCTTGGCCACAGTATGGCGCCAGGCCAGGGCCAGCACCTGCTCGAGGATGGCCTCGGCCAGCCAGGTCAGGTAGTCGCTGACTTTCATCAGCGGCAGGGTACCGGCGATCTCCGAGGCGGCCACGCGCAGGCGGTGGGCCAGCTTGAAGTGGCGCAGGGCCTCCATCTGCTGTTCCAGGTCGTCCTCGGGAATCCTTGTCAGGCGCTCGCGCAGCTCGGCGGCCAGTTCCGGCGCCAGCGGCGGGCTGAACAGCCGGCCCTCGTTGAGTAGCTCGTCGAGCAGCAGCGGGAAACGGCTGATCTGTTCGGCGATCCACGGACTGGCCGCGCACAGCTTGAGCAGGCGCTGCAGGGCCGAGGGGTTCTCGGTGAGCAGCACCAGGTAGGCCGAGCGCCGCGCCACTTTCTCGACCAGCGGCAGCACGCGCTCCAGCACCAGGTCCGGATTGGCGTGTTCCACCGCCTGGGCCAGCAGGCGCGGGATAAAGGCGTCCAGGCGCTCGCGACCGAGGCGCTGCATGGTGCGCACCTGCGAACCGCCGCGCAGGTCGATCAGCCGCTTGAGCGCGGCCGCCGGTTCGCTGAAGCCGGCTTCGGCCAGCTGGCGCCCGGCCATCTCCTCGTCCAGCGCCTCCTCCCACAGCGGCAGCCATTCGTTGCCGACGCACAGCTCGGCCTCGCCACCCTCCTCTTCGTCGGGATCGGCGATCACTTGGCGGAAGTGCCATTCGATGCGCCCACGCCAAACCATCAGCTGCTCGTGAAACGCCGCCCAGGAGTCGAAGCCCATGATCAGCGCAACCCGCGCGCGGTCCTGGTCGTTGTCCGGCAGCATCTGCGTCTGCCGGTCGCCGATGGCCTGCAGGGCGTGCTCGACGTAGCGCAAGAACTCGTAGCCCTGGCGCATCTCGGCGATCACCGGCGGCGGCAGGTAGCCCTGGCCTTCGAGGGTCGCCAGCACCTTGAGCAGCGGCCGCTGCTGCAGGCTGAGGTCACGCCCGCCGTGGATCAGCTGGAAGGCCTGGGCGATGAACTCGATCTCGCGGATGCCGCCGGAGCCGAGCTTGATGTTGTCGGCCATGCCCTTGCGCCGCACTTCCTGCTGGATCAGCAGCTTCATCGCGCGCAGCGCCTCGATGGCGGAGAAGTCCAGGTAACGCCGGTAGACGAATGGCCGCAGCATCTCCAGCAACTGCTTGCCGGCCGCCTGGTCGCCGCCAACCACGCGCGCCTTGATCATGGCGTAGCGTTCCCAGTCACGGCCCTGGTCCTGGTAGTACTGCTCCAGGGCGTTGAAACTGAGCACCAGGGCGCCGGCCGAACCATAGGGGCGCAGGCGCATATCGACACGGAACACGAAGCCCTCGGCGGTGATCGGGTCGAGCGCCTTGATCAGACGCTGGCCCAGGCGAATGAAGAACTCCTGGTTGTCCAGCGAGCGTTTGACCCCCTCGGTCTCGCCGCCTTCGGGGTAGCCGAAGATCAGGTCGATGTCCGAGGACAGGTTCAGCTCGTGGGCACCGAGCTTGCCCATGCCGAGGATCACCATGTGCTGCGCCTCGCCGCTGCGGCGGCCGATGGGCGTGCCGAACTGCTCGCAGTGACGCGGGTAGAGCCAGTGGTAGGCCAGGTCGATGCAGGCATCGGCCAGGTCGGACAGATCGCGGCAGGTTTCCGCCAGGTCGGCCTGGCGGCTGATGTCGCGCCAGACGATGCGCACTTGCTGACGATTGCGGAAGCGCCGCAGGCGGCGGCCCAGTTCGTCCTCGTCCGGGCACTCGGCCAGCAGCGCCTGCAGCTGGTCGCGCAGCTCGCCGGGGGCAAAGCTGCGCTCCAGCTCGCCGCTGGCGGCCAGGTTCGGCAGCAGCTCGGCATCGCGCACCGCCTGCTCATAAACGAAATCGCTGGTAGCGCACACCCGGCGCAGCGTCTCGCGGCGCGCGGCCGGCCAGTCGTCGGGCAGCAGCAGGGCATCGGCACGGTCGGCAAGCGGCAGCAAAGCGGTCGGCAGGGTGGCCAGTGGCGGCAGGCTCATGGTCTATCCTTGGGGGCGGAAAGCAGCGACTGATAAGGGTCGAGACTGCCTTCCGGCGATCAATATTTGTAGTTTTACTACTAAAGACTGTGCCTCCAGCGCTGCGCGAGCCGTCGATTTGTAGTAAAACTACAGACAGCCGGTCTGATTCCGGCCAACCACGACTTCACGTCGCCCGCTCAAAAAGCGTGCACGAGCCCAGGCTTTCCGATTCTGGAAGCCTTTCCGCCCTGGAGCAAGCCATGCAAGACCTTGATCCCGTCGAAACCCAGGAGTGGCTGGACGCCCTGGAATCCGTTCTCGACCAGGAGGGCGAAAACCGCGCCCACTACCTGCTGACCCGCATGGGTGAACTGGCCACCCGCAGCGGCACCCAGTTGCCCTATGCGATCACCACGCCCTACCGCAACACCATCCCGGTCGGCCATGAGGCACGCATGCCCGGCGACCTGTTCATGGAACGGCGCATCCGCTCGCTGGTGCGCTGGAATGCCCTGGCCATGGTGATGCGTACCAACCTGAAAGACCCGGACCTGGGCGGCCATATTTCCAGCTTCGCCTCCTCGGCGACCCTGTACGACATTGGCTTCAACTACTTCTTCCAGGCCCCGACCGACGAGCACGGCGGCGACCTGATCTTCTTCCAGGGCCACGCCTCCCCCGGTGTCTACGCCCGCGCCTTCATGGAAGGGCGCATCAGCGAAGAACAGATGAACAACTTCCGCCAGGAAGTGGACGGCAACGGCCTGTCCTCCTACCCGCACCCCTGGCTGATGCCGGACTTCTGGCAGTTCCCCACCGTATCCATGGGCCTCGGCCCGATCCAGGCGATCTACCAGGCGCGTTTCATGAAGTACCTGGAAAGCCGCGGCTTCATCCCCGCCGGCAAGCAGAAGGTCTGGTGCTTCATGGGCGACGGCGAGTGCGACGAGCCGGAATCCCTCGGCGCGATCTCCCTGGCCGGCCGCGAGAAGCTGGACAACCTGATCTTCGTGATCAACTGCAACCTGCAGCGCCTGGACGGCCCGGTGCGCGGCAACGGCAAGATCATCCAGGAGCTGGAAGGCGTGTTCCGCGGCGCCGAATGGAACGTCAACAAGGTGGTCTGGGGTCGCTTCTGGGACCCGCTGCTGGCCAAGGACGTCGACGGCATCCTGCAGCGCCGCATGGACGAGGTGATCGACGGCGACTACCAGAACTACAAGGCCAAAGACGGCGCCTTCGTGCGCGAGCACTTCTTCAACAGCCCCGAGCTGAAGGAGATGGTCAAGGACCTCTCCGACCAGGAAATCTGGAACCTCAACCGCGGCGGCCACGACCCCTACAAGATGTATGCGGCCTATCACCAGGCGGTCAACCACCAGGGCCAGCCGACCGTGGTCCTGGCCAAGACCATCAAGGGCTACGGTACCGGCGCCGGTGAAGCGAAGAACACCGCGCACAACACCAAGAAGGTCGATGTCGACAGCCTGAAGAAATTCCGCGACCGCTTCGACATCCCGGTCAAGGACGATCAGCTGGAAAACCTGCCCTTCGTCAAACCCGAGCCGGGCAGCGCCGAGGCGCGCTACCTGCAGGAGCGCCGCGACAAGCTCGGCGGTTTCGTGCCGCAGCGCCGCGCGCAGAGCTTCAGCATCCCCACCCCGCCGCTGGACACCCTCAAGGCCATCCTCGACGGCACCGGCGAGCGCGACATTTCCACCACCATGGCCTTCGTGCGCATCCTCTCGCAGCTGGTCAAGGACAAGGAGCTGGGCCAGCGCATCGTGCCCATCGTGCCGGACGAGGCCCGCACCTTCGGCATGGAAGGCATGTTCCGCCAGCTCGGCATCTACTCCTCGGTCGGCCAGCTGTACGAGCCGGTGGATAAAGACCAGGTGATGTTCTACCGCGAGGACAAGAAGGGCCAGATCCTCGAGGAAGGCATCAACGAGGCCGGCGCCATGTCCAGCTGGATCGCCGCCGGTACTTCGTACTCCACGCACAACCAGCCGATGCTGCCGTTCTACATCTTCTATTCGATGTTCGGCTTCCAGCGCATCGGCGACCTGGCCTGGGCCGCCGGCGACAGCCGTGCCCGTGGCTTCCTGATCGGTGGCACCGCCGGGCGCACCACGCTCAACGGTGAAGGCCTGCAGCACGAGGACGGCCACAGCCACATCCTCGCCTCGACCATCCCCAACTGCCGCACCTACGACCCGACCTACGGCTACGAGCTGGCCGTGATCATCCAGCACGGCATTAAGGAGATGACCGAGGAGCAGCAGAACGTCTTCTACTACATCACCGTGATGAACGAGTCCTACCAGCAACCGGCCCTGCCGGCCGGCGTCGAGGACGGCATCATCAAGGGCATGTACCTGCTCGAGGAAGACAAGAAGGAAGCCGCGCATCACGTGCAGCTGCTGGGCTGCGGCACCATCCTGCGTGAAGTGCGCGAGGCGGCGAAGATCCTGCGTGACGAGTTCAATATCGGCGCCGACGTGTGGAGCGTGCCGAGCTTCAACGAGCTGCGCCGCGACGGCCTGGCCATCGAACGCTGGAACCGCCTGCACCCGGGGCAGAAGCCGCAGCAGAGCTACGTCGAGCAGTGCCTGTCCGGACGCAAGGGCCCGGTGGTGGCCAGTACCGACTACATGAAGCTGTTCGCCGAGCAGATCCGCCAGTGGGTACCGAGCAAGGAATACAAGGTGCTGGGCACCGACGGCTTCGGCCGCAGCGACTCGCGGCAGAAGCTGCGCCACTTCTTCGAGGTGGATCGCTACTGGGTGGCGCTGACCGCCCTGGAGGCCCTGGCCGAGCGCGGCGAGATCGACGCCAAGGTGGTGGCCGAGGCCATAGTCCGGTTCGGCTTCAACCCCGACAAAATCAACCCCCTGGATTGCTGAGGAGCTGAGCGATGAGTGAATTGATTCGCGTGCCCGATATCGGCAGTGGCGAGGGCGAAGTCATCGAACTGCTGGTCAAGGTCGGCGACCGTATCGAAGCCGACCAGAGCCTGCTGACCCTGGAGTCGGACAAGGCCAGCATGGAAATCCCCGCGCCCAAGGCCGGGGTGATCAAGAGCCTGAAGGTCAAGCTGGGCGACAAGCTGAAGACCGGCGACGAGCTGCTGGAGCTGGACAGCGAAGGCGCTGCTCCAGCAGCCCCGGAACCTGCTGCCCCCGCCGCCGCGCCGGCTGCCGAAGCCGCACCTGTTGCTGCCGCAGCACCCGCAGCGGCACCCGCCGCCGAAAGCGTGCAGGACGTCCATGTGCCGGATATCGGCTCGACCGGCAAGGCCAAGGTCATCGAGGTGCTGGTCAAGGCCGGCGATGTGATCAGCGCCGATCAGTCGCTGATTACCCTGGAGTCGGACAAGGCCAGCATGGAGATCCCCTCGCCGGCCGCCGGCACCGTGGAAGCTGTGCGGGTCCAGCTGGGCGCCGACGTCGGCACCGGCGACCTGATCCTCAAGCTGCGTGTTGCTGGCGGCGCGGCACCCGCTACTGCACCAGCCGCCGCACCGGCACCTGCCGCTGCAGCGGCTCCCGTACACAGCACACCGGCTGGCGCGGCACCGGCCGTGGCCGCCGAAGTCGGCGCCATCGCCACCCTGTCCGCCGCCGCAGCCGCGGTCACTGCCCCCGTGCGTGACGGCAGCAAGGTGCACGCCGGCCCTGCCGTGCGCATGACCGCCCGCGAGTTCGGCGTCGACCTGGCTGCCATCACCGGCAGCGGACCGAAAGGCCGCATCCTCAAGGAAGACGTGCAGGCCTATGTGAAGGCCATGCTGCAGAAGGCCAAGGACGCGCCGAGCGGAGCAACCGGCGGCGCCGGCATTCCACCGGTTCCGGAAGTCGACTTCAGCAAGTTCGGCCCCGTCGAAGAAGTGCCGATGACCCGCCTGATGCAGGTCGGCGCCAGCAACCTGCACCGCAGCTGGCTCAACGTGCCGCACGTGACCCAATTCGACAACGCCGACATCACCGAACTGGAAGCCTTCCGCGTGGCGCAGAAGGCGGTGGCCGAGAAGGCCGGGGTCAAGCTGACCGTGCTGCCGCTGCTGCTCAAGGCCTGCGCCTACCTGCTGCGCGAGCTGCCGGACTTCAACAGCTCGCTGGCCCCGAGCGGCAAGGCGATCATCCGCAAGAAGTACGTGCATATCGGCTTTGCCGTGGACACCCCGGACGGCCTGCTGGTGCCGGTGATCCGCGACGTCGACCAGAAGAGCCTGCTGCAGCTGGCCGCCGAAGCCGCCGAACTGGCGGAGAAGGCGCGCACCAAGAAGCTCTCGGTGGATGCCATGCAGGGCGCCTGCTTCACCATCTCCAGCCTCGGCCATATCGGCGGCACCGGCTTCACGCCGATCGTCAACGCACCGGAAGTGGCAATCCTCGGGGTGAGCAAGGCGACCATGCAGCCGGTGTGGGACGGCAAGGCCTTCCAGCCGCGCCTGACCCTGCCGCTGTCGCTGTCCTACGATCACCGGGTGATCAACGGCGCCGCCGCCGCACGCTTCACCAAGCGCCTGGGCGAGGTGCTCGGCGATATCCGCACCCTGCTGCTCTGATTCGATTAGTGCTTGGAGGCTAACTGCCTCTCCCCTCGGCCCCGTCACTTGGCGGGGCTTTTTTATGGATATGCCCCAATAGCGTGCTGCACAGACTAAAGCTGTAGGTGGGTTGAGGAGCCGCGCGACGAAGCCCAACGAGGCTTGCACCGAATCCGTTGGGCTTCGCTGCGCTCAACGCCAACCTACGGGAGTTGCCTGACCAGCAGCCGATCCATGCCTGGAAAAACCCATGATGGGTACATAGTCTTTTTATGGACAAGGTAAAGGCAAAATGCCATTACGATACCAAGCAGACACAACCAGAAGGGCAGTCAGCTGCTAGGGTATGCACAGCGCACGGCGGGGAGCCGGCACAGGAGACACAGGGCGTGGACATCCACATCGTCGCGATAGACAGCGAGCCGCCCAGCTGGCGGGTCTATCTCAACCAATATTTCATCGTCTGCAACAGCGAGGCCGAAGCTCGTGAGACCGCCCAGCGCGCCGCTGCCAGCCAGCCCGGACGCCTGCGTCAGGCGCCCGGGCTGCCGCCGCAACAGGCCCGCGACGACGAGCCCGCGCAGCCTGGAGCACTCAGCTCTTCTGCAGATTGCGAATCAGGAAACTGATCGCCTTGGCCAGGTCCGCCGCGCCCTGGTGATCGCGCAGCACGGTGATCCACGGGCTGCCATCGGCCGGATTCTGCAGCGTGCAGGCGATCCCGCTGGGCGGGCAGTCGTAATGGATGTAGGGGTCCAGGCCGAACACCGAGAGTTTGTGATTGCGTACCGCCAGCGCGTTGCCCTGCTGCGCCCGCGACTCCTCGCGTACCAGCAGCTCGCCCGGTGCGACCACGCTGAGCTGGTAGCGCAGGTCGCTGCGCTGGCTCTTGCCGACCTGGTAGGCGGCGGTCAGCGCATAGGTGTCGAGCAGCGCATTGCTGTGCGCCAGCAGCGCCTTGCGCTCGTCCTTGGTCAGGTAGAGGCGCTTGAGCTCGGCCAGATAACGCGCCTGCTCTTCCCCGCTGAGTTGAGCCTCGGCCGCCATGACCGGTACCGGCGCCGCACCACCCAGTGCCGCCAACAGCAACAACCCACTCAGTCTTCTTGTCAGTCCCAGCCGCATGATGCACCCTTGCCGAACTTTGATTGATGTCATGGGCAGTTACCCGCCCGCCCCAGCAGCATACTGGAAGCCAGTCGCTCGATGAAAAGCCATCCCGATGCCGCCAGCCGTACGGCAGCCGAGGTTGTGACGCAGTTGCCAGTGCCTTCGCGGCTCGGCATGCTGCGCTTCGAGCGCCTGAACGAGCCCAGCTGGGCCCTGCTGTTCCTCGACCCCACCTGCGAACGCCAGCTCGGCGTAGCCGCCAGCGACCTCTGCGCCCTGATCGACTCGCCGTACGCCAGCCTGATGGAAGCACAGGTGCGCTACCAGTTGCACGACGAGGTGCAGCAGCAGCTCGCCAGCAGCGGCCAGTACAGTGTGCGTTATCGCCTGCACACTCCGCAGGGACCACAGCAGATGCTGGAGGTCGGCGAGCCCTTCCAACTGCACGGCCGTCACCTGCTGCGTGGCTACCTGCTGGTCACCAGCGGGCAGCAGGACGAACAGGCCACGCTGCAGCAACAGGAACTGGAAAACCAGAACGGCAAGCTGCAGGCCTCCCTGGAGCTGTACCAACATGCCCAGGAAGAACACCTGCAGCACCTGATCCGCTCGCGCGCCCAGCAGAGCCTGATCGTGCGCCTGGCGCGCCACCGCTACAGCGCCAGCGACCCGCTCAAGGAAGCCGCCGAGCTGATCACCCAGGCCGCCTGCGAAACCTACGACGTGGCCCGCGCCAGCATCTGGCTGCTGCACGACGAGCAGCTGCAACCGGTGGCCCTGTATCGCCGCGACATCGACCGCCACGAGCTGCCGGCGGCCATCGACGCCAGCCAGTTCCCGCGTTACCTGGACGCCCTGCACGGCGGGCGCGCCATCGACGCGCACACGGCGCAGAAGGACCCGCGCACCCGCGAGCTGACCAAGGCCTACCTCAAACCGCACGGCATAGTCGCCATACTCGACGCCAGCGTGCGCCTCGGCGGCGACGTGGTCGGCGTGCTGTGCCTGGAACATATCGGCGCGCCGCGTACCTGGCAGACCGACGAGATCGCCTTCGCCGGCGAGCTGGCCGACCAGTTCGCCCAGGTCATGAGCCACCAGCAGCGGCGCGACGCCACCAGCGCCCTGCACCTGTTCCAGCGTGCCGTCGAGCAGAGCGCCAGCGCCTTCCTGCTGGTCGACCGCGACGGCCGGGTGGAATACGTCAACCCGAGCTTCACCTCGATCACCCAGTACAGCTCGGAAGAAGTCTGCGGTCACCGCATGTCCGAATTGCCGGCCCTGGAAAATCTTGGCGACCTGCTGTTCGACGCCCACTCCAGCCTGGCCGAGCGCAGCAGCTGGCAGGGCGAGTTCCGCAGCCGGCGCAAGAACCTGGAGCCCTACTGGGGCCAGCTGTCGCTGTCCAAGGTGTACAACGACAGCGGCGAGCTGACCCACTACATCGGCATCTACGAAGACATCACCCAGAGCAAGCTGGCCCAGCAGCGCATCGAGCGCCTGGCCTACAACGACAACCTCACCGGCCTGGGCAACCGCCCGTACTTCATCCGCAGCCTGGAAGAGCGCTTCACTCGCAGCAACGGCAAAGGTTTCAGCCTGCTGCTGCTGGACATCGACAACTTCAAGCGGATCAACGACAGCCTCGGCCACCAGACCGGCGACAAGCTGCTGATGAACCTGGCCCGGCGCCTGCGTAACAGCCTCAGCCGCAACACCTGCCTGGCGCGCTTCGCCAGCAACGAGTTCGCCGTGCTGCTCGACGGCATCGACGAGCAGGGCAGCCTGCAACAGGCCCAGCAACTGCTGCAGATGCTCGACAAGCCACTGTTCGTCGACAACCAGCTGATCAACGTCACCGGCTCGATCGGCCTGGCCTGCGCGCACGAGCATGGCGCCGACCCGCATATCCTGATGAAGCACGCCGGCCTGGCCCTGCACAAGGCCAAGGCCAACGGCAAGAACCAGGTGCAGATATTCACCGAGGCGCTCAACGCCGAGGCGCACTACAAACTGTTCGTCGAGAACAACCTGCGCCGCGCCCTGACCCAGAACGAGCTGGAGGTCTACTACCAGCCCAAGCTGTGCCTGAAGACCGGCCAACTCACCGGCCTGGAAGCCCTGCTGCGCTGGCACCATCCGGAAAAGGGCATGATCAGCCCGGACCAGTTCATCAGCGTTGCCGAGGAAACCGGCCTGATCATCCCGATCGGCAAATGGGTGGTACGCCAGGCCTGCCGCGCCAGCCGCGAACTGGCCGCTCTCGGCATGGGCCAGGTACAAGTGGCGATCAACCTGTCGGCCAAGCAGTTCACCGACCCGGACCTGGTCGGCTCGATCGCCGCCATCCTCGACGAGGAGCAGATGCCGGCGCAGCAGCTGGAGCTCGAACTCACGGAAAGCCTGCTGCTCGAAGGCAGCGACGACACCCGCCAGCAGGTGGCGCGGCTCAAGGCCCTCGGCCTGACCCTGGCGATGGACGACTTCGGCACCGGCTATTCCTCGCTGAGTTACCTGAAGAAATTCCCGATCGACGTGATCAAGATCGACCGCAGCTTCATCAAGGACATCCCCGAGAACCAGGACGACATGGAGATCACCTCGGCGGTGATCGCCATGGCTCACAATCTCAAGCTCAAAGTGGTCGCCGAAGGCATCGAGACCGCCGCCCAGCTGCTGTTCCTGCGCAAGCAGCGTTGCGACGTCGGCCAGGGCTACCTGTTCGACCGGCCGATCCCCGGCAGCCAACTGGTCGAAGGCCTACGCCGCTACCCCTGCCGAACACCCGGCAACTGACCTCTCCCGACCGGCGGCAAGCTGGCGCTGTAATCCACACGACCAATCCTGGTCTATCTGTCAGCTTCACTCACCGCACCAGCGGAGTAAGCTACGCCCACGCTCACTATTCCCGAGGAACAGATCATGGTTCTGCGCTCGCAAATTCTCGCCCACAAACTCGAACTGCCAAGCGCCGAACAGGCCCTGCCCGGCCGTGCCACGCCCATGCGGGTGGCGGCCGCTCATTACGTCAACGGCAAGCCACTGCAAGCGCCCTTCCCTGCCGGCCTGCAGCAGGCGGTGTTTGCCATGGGTTGCTTCTGGGGTGTCGAGCGGCGCTTCTGGCAACAGCCCGGGGTCTGGACCACCGCAGTGGGCTACGCCGGCGGCCATACGCCCAACCCAACCTACGAAGAAGCCTGCTCCGGGCTGACCGGGCATACCGAAGTGGTGCTGGTGGTATTCGACCCGCAGCAGACCAGCTTCGATGCCCTGCTCAAGGTGTTCTGGGAAGCGCACAACCCGACCCTGGGCATGCGCCAGGGCAACGACATCGGCACCCAGTACCGCTCGGCCATCTACTGCAGCGACGATGCCCAACTGCAGGCTGCCGAAGTCAGCCAGGCGATGTTCCAGGGCCAGCTGGACAAGGCCGGCTTCGGCGCCATCACCAGCGAAATTGCCCTGGCACCGACCTTCTACTACGCCGAGGACTACCACCAGCAGTACCTGGCAAAGAACCCAGGTGGTTATTGCGGCCTGGGTGGGACCGGGGTGTGTCTACCGGGGTGAAGATCGCTAGACCACCTGTTCGCCAATATCTGCACAGAATAGACCGGGGCGCCAGCAAAAAACCGGCAATAATGGCTGCTGTATTGGGCCCTAAAGCAGGACGCCCTCCAAAGAGCTGAGGCTATCCCTCTCTGAAAAGCCGCACAAATGTGCGGCTTTTGGCTTTCTAACGGCTGGATTAGTCAGCGGCTGGCAGCCGATTATCTGCTCTTGTTAAACTGCAACCCTTCTTCAGTCGGGATATTCCCGTGCAGCTGAATGAGCCTTCAGCCCTCTTCAAACGCTTGCCCCGCGCCGCGCCCTCGCGCTTACCAGGATGGTAAACATCAATGCCTACACCACTTGAATCATCTCCCTTTTCCTTTGTCAGTCTGTCCGGCAATGCACAGACCGATAGTTTGATCTATGGCACCAAGTGGGGTGGCAGCACGGGCAGCGGGGTGACACTCAGCTACAGCTTTCTCACCGCAAGCTCACAGTTCATCGACGACTACTCCTACGACAACGAGTACGAGGACGCCTACGTACTGACACCCGGCCAGCAGAGCGCGGCCATTGCGGCCCTGGCCGAGTGGAGCGCGGTTGCCAATATCAGCTTCAGCAAAATTACCGAAACCAGTAGCCAGGTAGGCACCCTGCGCTTCGGTACCTATGCAGGCATGGATGAGGATTATTCGGCCTGGGCCTACCTGCCTGGCTCCGGCCCTGTATCGGGCGATATATGGCTTAACGACAGCGTGGGTAGCAATCCGCAAGCCGGCGACTTCGATTACCACACCCTGGTGCATGAAATCGGCCACGCTCTTGGCCTCAAGCACCCGTTCGAAACCAGCGACGCGAGTAGCTTCACCCTGAGCGGCACCGAGTACGACGATGTGCGCTACACGGTGATGAGCTACACCGACCCGTACTACTTCGAACCGACTGGGCCGATGCTGCTCGACATCGCCGCCATCCAGCATCTGTATGGCGCCAACATGAGCTGGCAGACCGGCAACAACACCTACCAATGGGAGGCTGGCACCAGCATCTTCGAAACCATTTGGGACGCAGGCGGTATCGATACCATTGATGCCAGCAACCAGGCGGCAGCCGTCAGCATCACCCTCAAGGCCGGCAACTTCAGCAGCATTGGCAAGGCCTTCTTCAATGGCAGCAGCTATATCAACAACGGCCTGGCCATCGCCTACGGCGCGGTGATCGAGAATGCCACCGGCTCGGCCTACAACGACACGCTGATCGGCAATGGCCAGAACAACGTGCTCAACGGCCTGGCCGGTGCCGATCAGATGACCGGTGGCAATGGCAGCGACAGCTACTACGTCGACAACGCCGGTGACCTGGTAAACGAAACCTCTACAGATGCCAGCACCGGTGGCACCGACACGGTGTATAGCTACCTGGCGTCCTACGCCCTGGGCAACAACGTGGAGAATCTACGCTTGCTGGCCACGGGAAATGCCAATGGCACCGGTAATGCCCTGAACAATGCCCTCTACGGCGGGGCTGGCAACAACATCCTCAATGGTGCAGGCGGCGCCGACAGCATGATTGGCGGTGATGGCAGCGATATCTATTATGTCGACAACGCTGGCGACTTGGTCAGCGAGAGCAATGCCACTCAGGCCAGTGGCGGCATCGATACCGTCTATAGCTCCATGGCGGCCTACACCCTGGGCAGCAATGTGGAAAACCTGCGCCTCTTGGCTAGCGGCGATGCCAATGGCACCGGCAATAGCCTGAACAACATCCTGTTCGCCGGTAGCGGCAACAACATCCTCAATGGGCGCGCGGGCAACGACACCCTCTCCTACCTGTACGCAACCCAGGGCGTCAGCCTCAACTTGGGGTTGAGCACAGCTCAGGACACCATCGGCTCGGGTATGGATACCCTGATCAATATCGAGAACCTGAACGGCAGCCAGTACGACGATACACTGCTCGGTAATGATGCAGCCAACATGCTCAACGGCGATGCGGGCAACGACATCCTCGACGGCGGGATCGGAGCGGATAGCCTGATTGGCGGCGATGGCAACGACAGCTACTACGTCGACAACAGTGGCGATGTGGTTAGCGAAACCAATGCCACGCTGGCAAGCGGCGGCAACGACATGGTCTTCAGCTCCATCGCCGCCTATACCCTGGGCAGCAATGTGGAGAACCTGCGCATCCTCTCCACTGGCGATGCCAATGGCACCGGCAATGCCTTGAACAACAACATTCACGCAGGCAGCGGCAACAACACTCTCGACGGCGGCGCCGGCAGCGATCTGCTGGTCTACCTCAAAGCCACCGGCGGTGTAACGCTCAACCTGGGTATCACCACTGCCCAGAACACCGGTGGCTCCGGCATCGATACCATCCGCAATTTCGAACGGGTCAGTGGCAGCAACTTCAATGACAAGTTAGTTGGCGATAGTGCAACCAATACCCTGTATGGCAATGCCGGCGATGATCGACTCAATGGCGGCGATGGCAATGATATGTTGATCGGCGGCAGCGGCACCGACACCCTGATTGGTGGCGCCGGCGCAGATCGTTTCGACTTCGACGCCCTAAGCGACTTCGCCCTGGGCGCGCTGCGCGATGTGATCAAGGACTTCTCGCTGGCTGCTGGCGACCTTGTCGACCTGTCCACGCTGGATGCCAATAGCGCGACCAGTGGAGTCAATGATGCCTTCAGCTTTATCGGCAATGCCGCCTTCAGCGCCAGCAATGCGACCGGACAATTGCGCTTCAGTGACGGGATTCTCTATGGCAGCGTGAATGCCGATGCCACGGCCGAGTTCGAGATCCAACTACTTGGCGTCAGCAGCTTCACCAGCAGCGGCCTGATCGCCTGACCAAGATGAGCCAGCCCCACCAGTGCTGGCTCATTTTTGGTAAAACAAGCGTTGTTGGGACTAGCCCACAAACGAATGCCTACCTAGAATCCCAAACGAACACATGCTCAAAACCGCTTCACGGCCATGCAAAGGAACTGTATGAACAGACTGCGCTTGCTCTTCTCAGCCCTTGCCCTACTTGCGCCTTTTGGCCTACAGGCAGCTACCACCACGAAATCCTGCAGCGCGGTGGACAAGCCGGGCTACGTGATCACTAAGATCGTCAGTAATTCCAGCGCCTGCAGCGGTGCCAACCAGTACACCTTCACCCTGCTCGCAGGCGAAACCACCCTGGATACCTGCTATGCGAGCGTGCCCAGCGGCTGGATCAACTCCAAAATCAGAAACTACAACGGTACTGGCGCCTGCGGCACCTCCAGCGGTACGCCGAAACAGATCTGGACGATCAGCAACACCTTCGGGCAGCTGAAGCTGAACGCCTGCTCACGCACTCTGCCCACTGGCTGGGTGATCACCCGTGAAACCAGCTATACCGGCAGCGGTGACTGCGGTACCAGTAGCGGCACGCCGAAGCAGAAGTTCGAGGCGCAGAGTACCGCCGGGCAAACCCAGATGAACGTATGCAAGGGCTCGGTGCTGCCCAGCGGCTGGCAGGTGGGCGCCACCTAGAGCAACACCATCTGCGGCTCAGTTTCCAGCAATATGCTGAAGATCCTCAACACCGTACCGCTGACCAAGGCCTCCCTGTACCGCTACTTCAACAAGAAGAGCGGTGACAACATCTACACCGTGCAGCGCAACGACAGCGGCATGACCGTGTATGGCTACAGCTACGACTCGATTGTCGGCTATCCACCCAGCAGCAGCTTCTTCGGCACTGCCGCCTTCCACCGCTACTACAACAAAACCACACTCGACAGCCTGTATACCACCACTCGCGACGATGCAGCGCAGAGCAAGGCCGGTTACTCCTATGCCAGCGTGGCCGCCTACCTGTACACCGCGCCAGTAGCCAACTCGGTGCCTCTGCACCGCTATTGGAACCCGACCAACAAGCACCACCTATACACCACCCAGTACTTCACCAATGGCGCCTATGGTTTCCAGTACGAAAAAATCGAAGGCTACCTCTACAACGCCCCCTGATAACGCCTCGAAAACATGAAAAAGCCGCGCATCTGCGCGGCTTTTTCGTTCCTGCCTACTTCAGGCGTTCAGCCCCCGCACGTGCAGCACACCGAACAGTAGTACCTGCAATCGATCCTGCCAGGGTTGGGCCTGGCGTTGCAGGCGGCCGTGCAACAAGGCGATTTCCAGCACATGCACCAGCAGCATCAGCGCCGCAATCCAGGTCATGTAGGAGCCGGCGAAGGGATATAGCAGGTTGACCAGCGCCAGCAGCCAGAACACGAGCAGTACACCTTTGGCGAGTTTCAGCATGGGTAACTCCTTCAGCTGTAGAGAAAGGTCGGGCCTGGATGTTCGCGGCCGTCGTCGATGCCCACTTCCCGGGCCAGCAGTTCGTTGAGGCGGCCGCTCAGGCGCTCGATCAGGGCGCGCTGCGCCTGTGGGTCTGCGGCCAGGTTGTGCAGTTCGTCCGGGTCGGTCTCGGTGTCGTACAACTCCAGATCGTTGCGCGCCAGCAGCGTAGCGAAATCCACCGGAGTGTGGTGGTCTTCGGCGGCGAAATAGCGGGCGAATTTGTAGCGGCCATCGTGGATGCCGCGGAACAGCGCGCGGTTCTGCATCGACGGACCGAGCTGCCCACGCGCCAGCGACTCCTGGATGATCGCCCAGGGCGTGACCTGGTCATGGTCGCGCATCACCGCTTCGGTGAACTCCGGGTCGAGGTACATCACCACCCCGTAGTCGAACAGATGGCCGCGCTCGTCGCGCGCGGAACGCTTGCTCGCCCCGCCGATGCTCTCGGCCAGGCTCACGCCGGCCAGCTGCGGATAGCGCTCGGCCTGTCCCGCCACATCCAGTCCGGCCAGCTCCAGCACAGTCGGCACGATGTCGACCGTGGAGCCCAGCGCCTCGCTGGTAAAGCCCTGCCCCACATCCGGGTGACGGACGATAAAGTTGACCCGGGTGTTTTCCCGGTACATGTGCGGGCCTTTCTGCCGCAGCTGGTGGGCGCCGGCCATCTCGCCGTGATCGGCGGTGAGGATGACGAGGGTGTCGTCGGCCAGGCCGCCGTTCTCCAGCGCCAGCAGCACCTGGTCGATGGATTGGTCGACGTCGCGCACGCAGTTCAGGTAGTAGCTCTGCAGGCCCTGCCAGGCTTGCTCGTCCTTGGGGTCGAGATGGCCGTAGACGTTGTTGCATAGCTCCACGTCGGCACGCTGGGCCCAGGGTTTGCGGCTCAGGTCCTCGGCGTAGAAGCTCCTGGGCAACGACAGGTCCCAGTGTTTCTCGTACAGGCCGGTACTCGGCCCCGGCGAGATCGGCCCGAGGAAATTGCGCCGCAGGCGGCTCTGCTCCTGCCTGACCCCCGAGCTGTAGAACATGATGTCGTGCGGGTTGACGAAGTTGACCGCGAGGAACCACGGCTGTTCGTCGCTGCGGTGCTGCTGCAGCCAGGCCACTGAGTCGCTGGCGGTGACCTTGTCGAAGATGAAGCCGGTCATCAGCGAACCGTGCGGATCGCCATTCAGGTTGTAGTCGGCGAAGCCGTACGGCAGCAGCGCGTCCGTGCTCGGCTGCACCACGCCGTAGGTCAGGTTGCTCGACTGCTCGATGTGCGACAGGTGCCACTTGCCCTTGTAGGCGGTCAGGTAACCCTGCTCGCGCAGCATGTGGCCGAGGGTAGGAGTCTGCGGCGACAGCTCACGAAACGGCGGCAACCCCAGGTTGGCGGTGATCAGGGTTTTCTGCGTGTGCTGGCCGGTGAACAGTACCGAACGCGACGGCGAGCAGGGCGTGGTGTTGACGTGGAAATTGCCCAGGCTGGCCGCGCGCTGCAGCAGACGCTCGTGCCCCGGCAACGGCACGGCACGGGGCAGGTCCTGATGGGCGCGCTGCTGGTCGGTGACGATCAGCAGGATATTCGGCTTGCGCCCCAAACGCGGCGCCACAGCCGCCGAGGCGCTGCCCAGCAGCGGAGTGGCGATGCCGGCGGCGGTCAGCGCCGCCGCTCTTTTCAACAGGTCACGGCGTTGCATGGGCAATCCTCCGGCGTGGCGTTCAGCGCACGGTCAGGGCGATCGGGCTGTCTTCGAAGTCGAAGCAGCCGAGGAAGGTCTTGATGTCGAGCAGATTGCCGTCGACCTTCACGTCACCCAGCAGGGCACCCTTGAGCAGGCCGTTCTCGCCGCTGATCACCGTGTCCAGGTAGGTTTTGTCGAAGGTCAGCTTGAGCGTGGTGCCGGCCGGGATACCCTTGTGCAGCTCGACCACGCCACGGCGGATTTCCAGGGCCCACTCCTCGCCGATATCGGGGAAGGCGAAGCCGAGGGTCAGGTTCACATCGGCGCTCTTCTCGGGATCGATGCGGGTTACCCAGTTCTGCAGGAAGATGCGCGCCGGCAGGTTCTTCAGCATGTCCGCCGAGAGGAAGGCACCACGGATGCGCTTGCCCATTTCCTCGGCGCCGCCGTTGTCGAACTTGCCTTCCAGCTCCATGGCGCTCATCAGGTACCAGTTGCGCCAGTTGATGTTCATGCTGGCGTAGCCCAGCTTGCGAAAAGCTCGCGCCTTGATGTCGCGTGCCAGCTGGTCGCCGTGGTCGACGCGGATCGAGTAGCTGGCCAGCTCGGCGGCCCACTGGTAATCGCCCTTGAGGTAAGCCTCGCCGGCGGCCAGCAGCACCTTGTCGCGGCCGCCCATCAGGGCGATCAGGCGCTTGGATTTTTCCAACGGCGGGATCGGGTCGAGGTCTACCGGGTCGCCCTGGAACCAGCCCAGGTAGCCGTTGTAGATCTGCCGCACGCTGTGCTTCACCGTGCCGTAGTACTCGCGCAGGTAAGGCGTGTAGCCGGCCAGGTGCGGCGGCAGCTTGACCTTCTCGACCAGCTCGTCGGGGGTCAGGCCCTTGTTCATCCAGCGCACGCTCTGGTCGTGGATATAGGCGATGGCGTCACGGGTCATGCGCAGCACTTCCTCGACCTTGTCCTTGCCGCTCACCGGCTGGCCGTGCAGCGGCACCATGTAGTCGGCCTGGAAAGCGCGCAGGGCGTCGAGGCTCTTCACCCACAGCACCGGGTCGCGGAACTTGGTGCCGCGCAAGGTGTGCACGTTGGGCAGGGTCGGCCCCTGGGTCACTTCGGCGCTGATCAGCACGCGGTTGTTCGGCAGGTACAGAACGATCTCGTCCGGCGCCTCGCTGGGCGCGTGGAGGAACTGCACCGGCAGGCCGGCGATGGTGGTGTCGAGCTGGTCCTTGAAGGTGATGGTCGGCGCGATGAAGGTCGATTGCCCCTCATGGGCCAGCGGGCCGAGCCCGGCGTTCATGTCGCGTTTGTCGGCATCCGACAGCGCGGCGCCGAAGCTGTAGCCCGAGCGCATGCCGAGGATCGGGCCGACCAGCGCGCCCTGGGTCACCACGTTTTCCAGCAGGGTTTCCTGGGCGTAGATCTGCACCTCGCCACTTTTGACCTGCTCCTCGCTGACGAAGCCCTTCACCCCGTTGATATGGTCGGGGTGGAAGTGGGTGTAAACGATGGCCTTGATCGGCTTGGCGCTGATCTTGCGGAACTCGGCCAGCACCTTGCGCGACTGTTCGGCCGACTCGCCGGTGTCGACGATGATCAGCCCCTCGGGCGCCTCGATCATCACGCTGTTGGCCAGGTTCCAGCCCACCGCCGACCAGACATTGTCGGCGACCTTGTAGACCTTCTCGTTGAAGTGCTTGGTGTGCTCGGCCAGCTCGGCGTTGATCGAGGGCTCGATGCGCTCTTCAGGCAGGTCGGCCTGAACGGTGAAAGGCAGGGCGGCGGCCAGCAGCAGGCCACTGAAGCGGCTGAATGACGACATGGGGTGGACTCGTTGTTGTTATCCCGCTTGGCAGACTGACAAAGCGCATTCAATAATTCCAATGCATTCCACTTCAGTAAATGATGCATAAAGCGCATGAATGACCTTCGCCAGCTCCGCCATTTCGTCGCCCTCGCCGAACACGGCCACTTCGCCCGCGCGGCCGAAGCGGTGCACCTCAGCCAGCCGGCGCTGAGCCGCAGCATCCAGGCGCTGGAAAGCAGCCTGGGCTGCACCCTGGTGGATCGTCACAGCCGCGGCATCAGCCTGACCGCCCATGGCGAGCTGGTGCTGGAACATGCGCGCCGCCTGCTGGCCGGCAGCCAGGCGCTGAGCAATGCGGTGAGCCAGCTGGGCAACCTGGCCAGCGGCGAGGTGCGCCTGGGCGCCGGCCCCTATCCGGCGGCGCGCCTGGTGCCGCAGGCCATGGGCGCCTTTGCCGAGCGCTTTCCACGAGTGCGCCTGCAGCTGACCATCGATAGCTGGCAGCAGCTGCGCGTGCGCCTGCTGAACAACGAGATCGAGCTGTTCGTCGCCGATATCCGCGAGTTCCAGGACGACCCGCACCTGCAGGTCGAGGCGCTGCGTTCGCACCCCGCCGTGCTGTTCTGCCACCCGCAGCATCCGCTGCTGACACGCCCCGTGCTGAGCATGAAAGACCTGCTGGACTACCCGCTGGCCGGCACCCAGTTGCCACTGGAAGTGGCCATGGCCCTGCAACGTTTGAGTGGTGGCGAGGCAGCGCCACTGAGCATCGAGTGCGACAACTTCATGGTGCTCAAGGAGCTGGTCTCGGCCAGCCATGTGCTGAGCATGTCGCCCTGGGACGTGATCGCCCAGGACGTGGCCGCCGGGCGCCTGGCCGTGCTGCCGCTGAGCGATGGCGCACTGCCGCAGCGCTCCGCCTACGGCATCGTCAGCCGCGCCGGGCACAGCCTATCACCGGGCGCGGCCGAGTTGCAGCGGGTGATCCTTGAGCAGGATCGCAACAGCGAGATCCCGACGCTGACGTAGGGCGGGCGAACCCGTAGGTTTCCCCCGCCCTACGGCTTACAGCTTGTGCCGTGCGGCGTACAGACAGACCATCTCCATCGCCAGGGTCGCGCCGGCCAGGGCGGTGACTTCCGCATTGTCGTAGGGCGGCGCCACCTCGACCACGTCCATGCCGACCAGGTTGATCCCACGCAGGCCACGCAAAATCTCCAGCGCCTGGTGACTGGACAGCCCGCCGCACACCGGGGTGCCGGTGCCCGGGGCGAAGGCCGGGTCGAGGCAGTCGATATCGAAGGTCAGGTACACCGGGTTGTCGCCGACGCGGGCGCGGATCAGCTCGGCGATCTGCTCCGGTGTGCTGCGATTGACCTGCCGCGCATCCAGCACCTGGAAGCCCATCACGTCATCGTTGGTGGTGCGCAGGCCGACCTGCACCGAGCGCGCCGGGTCGACCAGACCGTCCCTGGCGGCGTGGTAGAACATGGTGCCGTGGTCGATGCGCGCGCCCTCCTCGTCCGGCCAGGTGTCGCTGTGCGCGTCGAAGTGGATCAGCGACAGGGTGCCGTGCTTCTTCGCATGGGCCTTGAGCAGCGGGTAGCTGATGAAGTGATCACCACCCAGGGTGAGCATGGCGCAGCCGGCGTCGAGGATCTTGTCGGCGTGCGCCTCGATCATCGCCGGGGTGTCCTGCGGGGTGCCGTGGTCGAAGTAGCAGTCGCCATAGTCGATGCAGGCGAGCAGGTCGAACGGGTCGAACTCCCAGGGGAAGTGCCGCGCCCAGGCCGACTGGATCGAGGCGGCGCGAATGGCGCGCGGGCCGAAGCGGCTGCCCGGACGGTTGGTGGTGGCGGTGTCGAACGGCACACCGCTGACCACCAGATCCACCCCGCGCAAATCTCGGGTATAGCGGCGGCGCATAAAGCTGGTGATGCCGGCGTAGGTCGGCTCGGCTGCGGTGCCGTAGAGGCTGTCGCGGGTGATGGCCTGATCGTTGTCGAAGGCTTGATCCATGGCGGAGAACTCGCTCAGAGGGTGGGGAAACGGGCGCCACGGCAGCGCCCGGGAAGACTCAGTACTGGGTGCGGAACGCCGTCCACAACCGGGTGCGCTGGCGCATTTCACGCAGCGGCAGGGTCTGCTCGGCGAACAACCTGGCGCGCATGGCCGGCGCCGGGTAAACGTCCGGATCGCCACTCACCGCCGCATCCAGCAATGGCGTGGCCGCACGGTTGGCGTTGGCGAAATACAGCGCGTTGGTCAGCTCGGCGATGGACTCAGGCTTGAGCATGAAGTCGATGAACGCCCGCGCGGCTTCGGGGTGCGGCGCATCCACCGGGATGGCCAGGGTGTCGAACCAGATCAGCGTGCCTTCCCTGGGAATCCGGTAGACCACCGAGAACGGCTGACTGGCCTCGATGGCGCGGGCGGCAGCCATGCCGGCGTCGCCGGTGTAGGTCAGCGCCAGGCAGATCTCACCTTTGGCCAGGTCGTCGATCTGCCGGCTCTGGCCGAGGTAGCGCAGGTTCGGCTGCAACTGCGCCAGCAGCGCCCTGGCTGCTTCGCGATCGGCCTCGGCGGTGCTGTACGGGTCCTTGCCCAGGTAGTTGAGCGCGACGGCGATCACCTCCTGCGGCGAGTCGAGCACACCGATGCCGCAGTCCTTGAGCTTGCTGGCGTACTCGGGTTTGAACAACAGGTCGAGGCTGTCCAGCGCCACGCCGGGCAGGCGCTTCTCCACCGCCTCCTTGTTAATGCCGAGGCCGACGGTGCCCCAGGTGTAGGGCACGCCGTAGGCATTGCCGGGATCGACGCCGGCCAGCTTGGCCAGCAGCTCGGGATCGAGGTTGCCGCTGTTGCTCAGCGGACCCGGCTGCTGCAGGGCCTTGGCCGTGATGGCCCGGGCCAGCACGCTGGAAGACGGGAAGACGATGTCGTAGCCGCTGTTGCCAGTGAGCAGTTTGCTCTCCAGCACCTCGGCGCTGTCGAAGGTGTCGTATTTGACCTTGATCCCGGTTTCGCTCTGGAAGCGCTTGAGCGCCTCCACCGGTACGTAGTCGGCCCAGTTGTACAGGTTGAGGACTTTTTCTTCGGCCTGCAGCGGCAGGGCGAAGGCGAGCATTAACAGGCTTGCAGCAAGACGCATGGTGCGACTCCTCCGGCAGAACGGTTGACCGTGCCTCTCTGGCGGAGGCTGGGGATGAGCTCATCCTGCGCCGGGCATTGCTTCTGTTAAATACGAAGTGATCTACTCTGGCATCGATAAAAATCAATGTATGGAGCCTGCATGCTCAGCCAGCTGCGCGACCTCGACCTGCAACTGCTGCGCCTGTTCGTCAGCGTGGTGGAAAACGGCGGTTTCAGCGCCGCCCAAGGCGAGCTGGGGATCGGCCAGTCGACCATCAGCACGCAGATGGCCAAGCTGGAAACGCGTCTGGGCTTTCGTCTGTGCGAGCGCGGCAAGGCAGGCTTTCGTCTGACGCCCAAGGGTGAGCAGGTGCTGGCCGCCACGCGCAAGCTGTTCGGTGCCATCGAAACGTTCAAGGGCGAAGCTCAGGGCATGGCCGACAAGCTGCTCGGCGAGCTGCATGTCGGCCTTTCCGAAGCTTTGGCCGACGAGGTGCTGGAACGGGTCGGCGCGGCCATCGGGCGCTTTCGCCAGCGCAACCAGGCAGTGCAGATCGAACTGCTCAGCGCCACCCCGGCCGAGCTGGAGCGCCGCCTGCTGCAGGGCCAGTTGCAACTGGCCATCGGCTATTTCTCCGGCAGCCAGACCACCCTCGACTACCGCCCGCTGTTCAGCGAGCCGCAGCACCTGTATTGCGGCCAAGGCCATCCGCTGTTCACGCAGCAACGGGTCGAGGCTGCCGACCTGCAGTACTGCGATGGAGTGCTGCACCCCTATCGTTTCATCGCCGCCGACGAGCCCTGGCAGGCCGGCAGCAGCAGCGCGCGCTGCGAGCAGGTGGAGGGCAGCCTGGCCTTCATCCTCTCCGGCGCCCATATCGGCTACCTGCCGCAGCACATCGCCGCGCCCTGGCTGGCTCGCGGCCAGCTGCGCGTCCTGCAACCGCAGCAGCTGGGCTTCAGCGTCGAATTCCGCCTGGCCCAGCACCGCGGCCGCCAGCCCAGCGAGGCGCAGCTAGCACTGGAAGAGGACCTGCTGGCGGCCTTCGCCGTTCAGTGACGCGTAGAGGGCGGGGGCGCCGGCTCGCGCAACTGCCCCGACAGGCCATCCAGGCGCTGCAGGGCCAGGCAGATGTCATCGTGAATCAGCCGGCGAACGGGCAGCTTGCCGGCGGCCTCGGGTTCCTCGGCTTCCAGCTGGTAACGCGGGTCGAACGGAGGTTTGAAGGTATCCATGGCAATTTCCTCACAGTGAACGGGGCCGCAGAAGCGGCGCGTTGTGGCAGTGATGGCAGAGCGCAGGATGAGTTCTTGTCGGAGCAGCGTGCAGGGCACAGATGACAATTGTTTGAAGGCCGGACTGGCGCCGACGCCTGGTCAATTTCTGCGCAATGAGGCCACAGGTCAAGCGTCGATGCCGCTGGCCGATGCTCGGCAGGCAGCCCGACTGGCGCCGTCTATAGTGTCTATTCCGCCCTTTCCAGCCGCCTGGCTGCCCGTTCACTGCGTTTTCGAGGAGTCACCATGAGCAAGGTTCACAACGTCGCCGTACTCGTCGGCAGCCTGCGCAAGGCATCGATCAACCGCAAGCTGGCCCTGGCCCTGGCCGAACTGGCACCGCCGTCGCTGAAGCTGCAGATCGTCGAGATCGGCGAGCTGCCGCTGTACAACGAGGACATCGACGTCAGCCCGACGCCGGCGCCCTACGTGACCTTTCGCGAGCAAGTGAAAGCCGCCGATGCCCTGCTGTTCGTCACCCCGGAGTACAACCGCTCGGTGCCGGCACCGCTGAAGAATGCCATCGATGTCGGCTCGCGGCCTTACGGCCAGAGCGTCTACAGCGGCAAGCCGGGCGCCGTGCTCAGCGCCTCGCCGGGTGCGGTCGGCGGCTTCGGTGCCAACCACCACCTGCGTCAGTCACTGGTATTCCTCGATGTTCCGGTGCTGCAGCAGCCGGAAGCCTACCTGGGCGGCGCCGGCAGCTTCTTCGACGAGAACGGCAAATTGAATGACGGCGTGCGTGGGTTTCTGCAGAAGTTCATCGACGCCTATGCCGCCTGGGTCGCGCTGCACAGCAAAGGTTGAGGGCCGGATCAGAGGTTCTGCAGCAGACTCAGGATCAGCTGCGGCTGCTGGTTGGCCTGGGCCAGCATGGCGGTCTGGGCCTGCTGCAGGATCTGGTTGCGGACCAGCTCGGACATCTCGCTGGCATAGTCGGTATCGCGGATACGGCTACGCGCCGCCGACAGGTTCTCCGACATATTCATCAGGTTGGCGATAGTGAAATCCAGGCGGTTCTGCACCGCCCCCATTTCAGCACGTGCGCTGTCGATCATGCTCAGGGCGCCGTCAATCACACTGAGGGCGGTCTGTGCACCGGTACTGGTGCGTAGATCTAGGTCGCTAACGCGCTGCAGAGTGCTGGCATCGTCGGTTACGCTGCCGTTGATGGTCGCCGCGCTGGCCTGCACGCTGAAAGACTCGCTACTGTTCATGCGTACGACACCAATCGCACGCAGCGCCGAGGTATCGGTCAGGGTCGCTACGGCCGCAGTCAGCGCCTCCTCGCCGGTGTAATCGAAGCTCTGTGCCTCGGCGGTGCCGGCCTGCTCGGACTGGAAAGCATCCAGGACGATATCGTCACCGGTCTCGCTGACCAGCAACAACTTCCCATCCTTGAGATTGGCGGTAATACCAGTAGTGCCGGCCTCATGGTTGATCGCCTCGACCAGCGAGCCGAGGTCGCCGCCCTCGATGCTGGCGTGGATCTGCACCGCCTTGCTGTTGCGGCCGTACAGATCGAAGGTATAGCTGTCGTCGCCGCTAAAGCTCAGCTGCAGCAAGGTGCGGGCATCGGCCGTCACCCCGGTGCTGTCCTCTCGCGCATTGATCGAACGAGCCACAGCCTTGGCCGAGCCCTCGACGGCAAAGGTCGTCGCCTTGCGGCCCGTCACGCTCAGGTCGCCGCTGACCAGGTTGGCCGGGATCGATCCGGCCTGCTGCTGCAGCCCACCCAGCTGGTCGCTCGTGGCACTGCCGGTGGTGCCGTTGACCAGATCGTGGGTATTGCTGCCCAGGGCACTGGAGCCGTAGTTACCCATGCCCATGCTAATGGTCTCGAAGGCATTGGCCCCCACCTGCAATGCACTGGAACCATAGCTGCCGTCGAGCAGCTTGCGCCCGGCAAAGGTGGTGGTTTCGGCAATCCGGCTCAACTCCTGCTGCAACTGCGCCACTTCCTCGTGCAGGGCATAGCGCTCGCGACCGCCATTCGAACCGTTGGCCGCCTGCAGGGCCAGATCACGCATGCGCTGGAGAATGCTGGTCGACTGCTGCAGCGCGCCTTCGGCGGTCTGCGCCAGGGAGATGCCGTCATTGGCGTTGCGGATCGCCACGCCGAAACCGCTGATCTGGCTGCTCAGGCGGTTGGATATCTGCATCCCGGCGGCATCGTCCTTGGCACTGTTGATGCGATAGCCGGTGGACAGCCGCTGCATGGAAACCGCCAGCGCACGCGACGTCTCATTCATGCTGCGCTGAATGCTCAGTGACGACACGTTGGTGTTGAGGGTAAGCGCCATGCCGACAGTCCTGTTGGCGACCCCTGCTACCTTGCTGGAGTCGGACGGCCGAGTTTTCGGCTGTCAGCATGTCATCGGCCGTGACGGACACTCCTTGAGTCGCGCACGATAAACCCTGACCGGCGGCACAAGATTTACCAGCAGGTCCCAGCCGCCTCGCTGCCCGTCACCCCACGTTCGCCGGCACCATTGAGGGTGAAGTCGAGGCATTCGCTGTCGGCGGTCTGGGTGCCCTGCACGCTGGCGGTCAGTACATAACCGGCATCGTCGTCCTCCCCTTCGGCCAGGGACAGCTGGTAGTAGCTGTTATCACTGGCACCACTGTTGCGCAGGCCGAGGCTGGCCATATCGCTGTTCGCGGTCACATAGTGGTTGTTCTGCGCGTAGTAGCGTTCTTCACGCGCCGCCGTTTCATTAAGCAGGGCAATGGCATCGGCGCGATGGGCTCTAAGCACGTACTTCTGGTAGCTGGGTAGCGCAATCGCCATGAGGATGCCGATGATGGCCACGGTGACCATCATCTCGATCAGGGTAAAAGCTGCCTGTTGCCGGTTATGCACCACTGTCACTCCTTGGTCTGAACCGCGCGCCAGCTCTGCCGGCCCGAAGAGCTGGCGCTGCCGGAAAGGGTTTCGCAGGTGTCCGAGCCGCATACCACGATGTTGCCATCGGCATCGCGGGTCACCGTGAAGCCGCCGGTCAGGCCGTCCATCTCGGTACCGGATACCGTCGCATCGCTGTAGCTGTCTTCTTCGTCGATGACGCCGTCGTTGTTCAGGTCCAGGGTTTCGAAGCTGGTACCACCGCCAGTGTACGGATCGAGGGTCAGCAGCCAGGTGGTGACACCGTCGGCGCAGGGGTCTTCGTTGGGTGTCAGGGTGCTAACGATCAGCAGGTCGTCGGACACATAGGGGTTGTTGACCACCATCTCGCCAGCCAAGGTGCTGCCGACCTTGAGATCGAGGTACCAGCCGTATTGGTTGATGCTGCCATCGTCATTCAGCCAGTCGACCTCGTTGCTCGTCATGGTGCGGATATTGGCGGTGACTGCAGTGCCGCTGTTGTCGAAGGTGGCGGCGGTTTCCTCGTCCACGCTCTGCGCCACCAGCTTGCTGCGGCTCAGCAGCGGCGTGCTGGCGAGGGTAGTGGTGGCCGTGGCAGCGCTGTCCCAGATGCCGTAGACGCTCATGGCCACGGCGGTATTGGGGTCGGCATCGGCGCTTTCCAGGTATTTGCCCGTGCCAAAAACCACGATGTAGCCCGTGCCGGTCGGGTGCTTGGCCAGGTAGGGCCGCGAGGTGATCGGCTGCGCCGTACCGCTGGAGCTGATGGCCGAGTACAGCGGCTTGCCGCCGAAGGAAACCCCGTAGGCCGACGAGTTGGCGCCGAGCAGGTCGAAGCGCCAGAGGTTGCCGTGCAGGTCGCCGGCATACACGTAGTCACCGATCTGGTCACTGTCGATGTCGGCGACATAAGGGCTGGCCAGGCCGTTGGCCTCGACCGAACTGTCGCTGGTGGTGAAGGACTTGATCAGGCTGCCGTCGGCCACGTCGATCAGGTACAGCACCGCCTTGTCGTTGTCGCTGTTGTAGCCGTTGCCGACCACCACCGCCCAGTCGCCATTACTCAGGCGGGTCACCGCCGGCTTGGCGTAGGTGTAACCCAGCTCGCTATAGGCCGCGTCGGCGGAGCTGATTTCCCAGAGCAGGGAAATCTTGTCCGGATTGGTCACGTCCAAGGCGAACAGGCTGCGGCCGCCGCCACGCAGGCTGCCGATCAGCACGCTGTGCCAGGCCCCGGCAAAATACACATCGGCCTCGGTCGGCGAACCATCGACGTAGTACTGGTGCGCGCTGCCGGTGTAATCGGCGTCGCTGAGCTTGTACAGGTTGCCGATCACCTCGCTGGGGATGAAGGCAAACTGCTCTTCACCGTCCTCGTCGAAGGCATGCAGCATGCCGTCGTTGGCGCCGACATAGATGCGCGTGTCGCGCCCGGCATGGGCGTTTTTGAAGTAGGTGTAGGAGTTTGAATCAGTGGCGCTCTGCCCTTCTGCCGCGTTCATCCGCGAGGCCAGGCGACTGGGCTTGCGCACGATGACCGGGGTCGAGTCGATGATGTCGCCGAGCACATGGGCGCGGCTGCGCAACAGCGTGCCTTCGTTGCTGCGGTCGCCGCGAATGAAGTCCACCCGCTTGCTGCCCAGGCTGTCAGTGACCGCCGCCAGGGTCTTGTTCAGCGCGGCCTGCTGCGCGGTGCTGAGGTTGCTCCAGGTGAAGTCCTGCAGCTCGCCCGTGGTGCTGGCCATCGTCACCAGCCGCGAGCTGTAGGCGCTGTTGCCACTGGCGTAGAGGGTGTCGAGCAGGTCCTGGGCGCTCCAGAGTTCCGACTTGGTACCGGCTGCGGTGTTCTGCTGGTACTTGAGCAGGTCGCCGCTCCAGTCCTCGCTGGAGAACTTCGGCGTGTAGGTATAGGTGTTGTAGGTGTTGCTGCCGTCGCCATCGAGCAGCGGCGAGGTCACCGCCGGGCTGGCCGCGGCGCTGGTCTGTTCGGAGATGCGGCTGACGATCTGCTTCAACGCCTCGACCAGATCCCCCGGCGAATCCACGCTGAAGAACTCGCCACGCGCGTTGATCGCCGCGTGCCACATGTCATACACGTTGTTGTCGCTGTTCGCCGCAGCAGCCGGCCAGTTCTTGGTGCCGGCCGCCAGGGCCGGGTAATCGCCGGAATAGGTATCGCCGCCCCACGCCGGATCGGTCAGCGCGGTGCTCAGGCCCAGACCTACCAGATAACTGACCATGTGCTGCCAGGTGGCCGGGTCGTTTTTCGGGTTCCAGTACTGGGTGGTGGCGTTGGTGCTGGTTTCCTCGGTGTAGGTCGGCACCTCGTCATCCACGCTCTTCTGGGCATCGGTTGCCCAGTACTTGAACGTGAGGTCGGCCAATGTATTGCTGGTGCTGTCCTTGTAGGGCGCGCGCGGGCTGTAGCTCTGCCCGTCGGGAAGGGTCTGGATGGCGTTGTCGTATTCGCCGTGGGTGCCGGCGGTGGTCCAGATACCGTCGGTCAGGGTGATGCTGTAGCTGGCGCGGCAGGAGTAGACCGGCGCTTCGGTACTGCCCGGCGAATAGGCATACGGGCCGTCTGCACCGCTCAGGCTGAGCGTGGCACCGATCCGGTCGACGGCGGCGATCAGCGGCGTGCCCTGATTGAAGTAGATATCCCCCAGCCATTGGAAGAACGAGGCACGATGCGCACCGGAGAAATTGCGCAGGCGGTTGTCGTAGTAACCCGTGCTGCTGTTGACCAGGCCACGGCAGTAGAAGCTGGTCAGGTAGGAGCCGCTGCTGATGCAGGTGTCGCTGGTACCCAGGGCCTGCCAGCTGAGGCGGGTGCTGTCCGACAGCGTCGAGAAGGCCAGGTTGGCCGCCGACTGGGTGGCCAGCTGGCGGTTGCGGTAGAAGCTGTACCAGTTGGCGAAGTTCTGCCGCTCGTCCGTCCCCGCAGTGCCCGAACTGGAGGACACGGTAACCAGCTTGTAGCAGTCATCATCATCGACCGTGCCGTCGCAGTCACTCAGCGCGCTGTTGTAGACGTAGTAGTAGGCCGGTACCGCACTGGTGGTCTTGTCGGTGGTGGTGACGGTCGTGGTGGTGGTTGGGGTGGCCGTGGTGGTGGCCTTGACGATGTATTTGCTACCGCTCTTGGTGCAGGCGATGCTCGAGTAGGCCGTCACCGTGGTGACATAGCTGCTGGTGGTGATGGTCGAGCCGGTACTGGCACTGGTGCTGGTCGTGGTGGTGGTCGAGCCTTTCGAACTGGTGCTGCTGATCGACGACGGGCAGCTGCTGGCGCTGGAGCTGTAGGTCACGCCCGTGGTGCTGGTGCTCGACCCCGTGGAGCTGGAGGTCGTGGAGGTCGCGGCAAAGTCGGCCGTGGGGTTGGCCGCCAGGTAGTAGACCTTGCCGGTGCTGGTGTAGGTGGTCGAGGTGGTATAGCTGGCCATCACTGTTGCGGCGTAGCTGGTGTCGTAGTTCCAGGTCACGCGGTAGGCCGAGCTGAGGTCGAAGCTGCCCTTGCTGGTGATGAAGCCGTTGACATAGGCCGTGGTGAAGCTGGTGCTCAACGGCGTGTAGCTGGTCTTGCCGCTGCTGTAGGTGACGCTGTACGGCGCCTCGTAGGTAACCGCCGGGTTGTAGTACAGCGGGTTGAACGCCGACGACTTGGCGCGCCGGCTGATCCGCACCTGATCGGCCGTGTAGCCGTGGTAGCTGGAGGTCGACAGCGGGCTCATCGAGTCGGGGGCGAAGGCCCAGCGCATGCTCTGCGAGTTGTCGATGGTGACCATGATATTCGGCGCCACGCCCTCGGTGAGGAACAGCGGCAGCTGGCTCAACGACAGGCTCGCCCCCTCGGCCTGCCCGGCCGCCGCGAACAGGCAGCCGCCGGCCAACAAGGCCGCCAGGCTCTTGCTGAAGAATTCAGTACTGCTCATCTCACCTGCTCCTCAGAAGCGCCGAATGGTCACGCTTTGCAACACCGGGGTCATGCGTTCGCCACCGGCCTGGCCGGCACTGGTCGCCACGTAATAGTGCGGCCCCACGCCGTAGGCCGATTCCTCGACATTGGTCACCTCGTTACCCGGGTCGAAGCCGTAGTACGCCAGGTTCCAACGCGGTGACGACGCGAAGCTGGAGCTCTCGTCGGTGCCGCTGTAGTCGATGGCGTAGCTGGCGCTGGTCCACCAATTTTTCAGCGTGCCGCTGGCATTGCTGGCGTAGGCGAAGAAGTGGGCGCCCAGGTCCTGATTGAGGATGCACAGGCTGCTGTGCGCGGCGACACTGGCGCTGCAAGTTGCCGCGCCCTCGTCCAGTTCGCTGTAGCCGGCCAGGCGCCGCTCGGCCTCGCGCAAGCCGGACTCGGCGGCATTGCTGGCCAGCTTCTGCTCCGCCACGCTGCCGCTGATGCGCGCCTGCAGGGTGGACTCGCGCATGCTGGTGGTCGCCAGCAGCGTCAGCACCAGCAACATAACCAGGGCAATGATCAATACGACGCCACGTTGGCGATTGGCAGGGGCAGGCATGGGAGTTCTCATCGCATCAGGTTGCGCAGCGTCACGCTGCCTTGGGATATCTGGAAGGTCTGGCTGCTATCGGTGGCCAGGCTCTGCCCGCTTAGGGTGTTCCAGCGCTCCAGCACATCGCTGGCCACCCCGCCTCGCGGGCTGGCGCCGTTGCTCAGCAGCAGGGCAAAGCGCACCGACTGGCTGGCGTCTGCGCTGGCGGGCGGCCCGCTGATGGCAAAACCCGCCACATCGTCGACCAGCACTGCCGAGGTGCTGCCAGTCACGCAGCTGAGTTGCCCGCTGCTGCTGTCGTAAGTCAGGTTCAGCACCACATCCGCACCGCCGGTTACCGCCTCGCCCTGGCAATCCAGCTCGTTGTCCGCAGCATCCGCCCCGGTCTGGTAACGGATGCACAGGCCGCTGCCCGCCGAGTTGGCCTTGATCGTCTCGCCCGCGTCGAACGCCGGGCAGCCGCTGCTGGCGCCACCGGCAGGAAAACTGTTGGCCAGGCTGACCCAGGGCTCGGCGCGGTAGCCGGTGCGGGCCAGCAATTGCTCCAGGATCAGCGCCGCGAAACGGCTCTTGTCCAGGTTGCTGGTCTGCCCGCGCTGGAACAGGTAGGTGCCCGAGCTGTCCAGGTAGCACTGGGTGATGCCGATGATCAGGAAGCAGCTGATGGTCAGCGCCACCATCATTTCGATCAGCGACAAGCCCGCCTGGGTCGCGGCGCGTCTGAGCATGGGTAACCTCACAGTTCGCTACGCAGGCGGTAGATGCAGATGTGATCGGCGCACTCGCTGGACTTGTCGAGCCAGGCGATCTGGATCATCACTACCGAGCTGCTGGTCGTCGTGCAGTGCTCCGGCGTGCTGCTTGGGCAGATGGTGAAGCTGGCCTTGAGCAGGGTGTCGTTGACCGGCAACAGGTTGCGTACATCCTGCTGCCAGCACGCCATGTCGGCACTGGCCACCGTGCTGCCACCCGCGCTGCGGCTGCGCGACAGGCAGCTGCCCAACGCGGTAGAGCCCGTGGCAAAGGCTGCCCCCGGAGCCTTGTAGTATTTGGAGGCAATACTGAACAGATCGTCCGTCAACGCCCCATCCGGGTTGCTGCGCATCAGTTCGAGCAGGTTGTCGGCCAGCAGGATGGCCTGATTATGGTTAACCGCGCTCTGCGTGTACTGGATGCTGCGCCCCTGCAGGGCGAACATGCCCAGCACCCCGACGCAGGTCACCAGCAGGCTGACCATCACCTCGACCAGGCTGAAACCCAGGACGCCACGCGGCACCCGCGCGCTCATTCGCATGAGACACGCTCCGGCGCGGAGATCTGTCCGCTGCGGGCGACGCTGATGACCTTGCCGGAAACCGAAGCATCACCGTCGTAGCACAGGGTGATGGTGGTGGCGCTGCTGCTGGAGCCGTTGGCGTAGAAGTCCAGCGCACGGATGGCTGAGCTGACGGCACTGGCCGTGACCTGAGGCTGATCGAGGCTCTCGTAATGGCGCAGGGTAGTCGCCGCACCGTCACGGCTCGCCTGTACATCCAGGGTTCCGGTCCAGGCCGCGCTGCCGGTCGCGGTAATGGATACGCGCTGACCACGACTGACCGCCTCGCCACGGGCGTACTGCAACAGGCCGTACAGCTCATCACTGGCCGCCGCGACACTCTGGTTGCGGATCAGGCTGGTCATGCTGGGAATAGCGATGCTGATGGCGATCACCAGCAGGGCCAGCACGACCATCATCTCGATCAGGGTAAACCCGCGACTGCCTCTGTATCCCGTCACACCGCACCTTCAACCGCCACCGCAAAAGTTGGCGATTTATATACGCAGCTGCACGGGGCTCTCCAGCACTATCGGGTATGCATTCGGACACAGCTTCCGGGGCTATTTTTCACAATCAATACAAAGCCTTGGCATTGATTCAGGACCCATACAAAACACCCGCAATATGTCCGGTAGCTACACACGCGGGCCTCTCTCGTCGGGTTTCTCTCCGCTGGTCGCCGACCAGTGGCCGCCGCTCAAACCTGCGCACGCTCCAGCAACGGCGGCATCGGGCAGTCCAGGGTTTCGGCCACCGCGCGCATCAGCTCCGCCTCGGTAGCGGTGATGCGCCCGTCGTAGGCCACGCACAGGGTCATGGCCTTGAGCAACAGCGGTTTCTGCAACGGCTGCAGCAGGCTCAGGCGGTCCAGGGCGCCACTCAGCACCTTGAGTTCGACCTGCGCGGCATTGCGCAGCGCCAGGTTGTCGAACGGCAGCTCCTTGCACGCAACGGCGAAGGCCGCGGCCGCCTGCTCGCCATCCTCATGGCCGGCATGGACCAGCGCCGAGAGCAGCAGCGCCGCGTCATCGCCCAGCTCCAGCAGGTGCAGCCGGCCACCCTTGCCGCGCGGCCCTTCGACATGCCGCTCGACGATGCGCAGCAGCGTCCACTCCAGCAGCTCGACCCGATCGTCGGCCTTGATCAACAGCAGCAGGTTGTTGCGCAACACCGTGAACTCGGCCTTGCCCAGCTGCTTGAGTGCCGGCAGCGCCAGCTCCAGCAGCGGCAGGCGCAGGCCCTGGTCGAGGCTCAACAGGCCATCGCGCAGCACCCCCAGCACGCCCAGCAGCGAAGGCTCCAGCTCCGGGCGCAACAGGGCGAACTGGCGCTCCTGCACCGCCGCCTCGCGGCTGAGCAGCAGGCCGTAGACCACCGCCTGGGCGCCGATGGCACTGTGGGCGGCGTTCTTCAGCGCTACGGGCAGACTGTGCAGGGTCTGCCGTGCCTGCTGCAGGTGCGCCTGTTGTGGCTGGCCGATGGCGGCAATCGATTGCTCGGCGGCAGCCTGGCCGTACTGCGTGGCCACAACGACACCGCCCAGCACACGCTGCCACTTCTCGGCAGGATCTTGCGCGTCCTCGTCAGCCACCTCGGGCTCGGCCAGCTCGACCTGGGGAAACTGGCCATCCCAACCCGGCTCGACCCGGCGGATGCGCTCTTCCAGCGGCGGATGGGTGGCCAGCATGCCGTTCAGCGCCTGGCTGAGGCCGGCACCGAAGTACATATGACTGAATTCGGCGGCATGCGCGGCCTGCAGTTGCGAGCCGAGCGCGTGGCCGCCGATCTTCTTCAGCGCGCCGCCGATGCCATCCGGGTTGCGAGTGAACTGCACGGCCGAGGCGTCGGCGAGGAACTCGCGCTGGCGGCTGACCGCCGCCTTGATCAGGTTGCCGAAGAAGGTCCCGGCATAGCCCAGCACCCACAACGCCACACCGACGGCGATGACCAGCGCCACGCTGCTGTTGCGATCGGAGCGGCTGGAGCGCCCGCCGCTCAGGTTGCGCAGGATGAAGCCGCCGATCAGGCCGAGCAGCAAGATGCCGTGGAGGATCGACACCAGGCGCGTATTGAGGCGCATGTCGCCGTGGAAGATATGGCTGAACTCGTGGGCGATCACGCCCTGCAATTCGTCGCGCGAGAGCAGGCCGATGGCGCCACGGGTGATGCCGATCACCGCGCTCTGCGGGGTCAGGCCGGCGGCGAAGGCGTTGATGCCCTCGTCCTCCAGCACATACACCGGCGGCACCGGGATGCCCGAGGCGATGGCCATTTCCTCGACCACGTTGAGCAGGCGCTGCTCCTCCAGGCCCTGCGGCTCCAGGTTGATCAGCCGCCCGCCAAGGCGCTCGGCCACGGCCTTGCCACCGCCACTCATCTGCACACTCTTGTACAGGCTGCCGACCACCACCACGCCGATCACCACCAGCGCCACTTCGCCGACCAGATTCCAGTCGATGCCCACCGGCCGATAGCCGCTGTGGTAGCTATCACCCATGAAGCGCCAGAGCAGGCTCAGCACCAGGCTGGTGATGGCGATCAGGCTGGCCACCGCCAGCGCCATGAGCAGCACCAGGCGCCCGGTGTTGCGCTGGGCGCGGTCCTGTTGTTCGAAGAAATTCATCGCGCGATCCGTGCGTACTGATGCTTAGAAGGAAACCTTGGGTGCGGCCTGGATCTGCGCGCTGTCCTCGAACTCCAGCAGGCTGGCGTCCTGGGCGTGGCCGAAGGTGTTGGCCAGCGCCACCGGCGGGAAGCTCTGCTTGTAGGTGTTGTAGGCCATCACCGCGTCGTTGAAGGCCTGGCGGGCGAAAGCCACCTTGTTCTCGGTGCTCGCCAGCTCCTCGCTGAGCTGCTGCATGTTCTGCGAGGCCTTGAGATCCGGATAGGCTTCCATCGTCACGTTGAGGCGGCTCATGGCGCCGCTCAGCTGCTGCTCGGCGCCGGCCAGCTGGGCCATGCTCTGCTCGTCGCCCGGCTGCGAGGCAGCGGCCTTGAGCCCGGCGGAGGCGGCGTTGCGCGCGGCGATCACCGCTTCCAGGGTGTCGCGTTCGTGGGCCATATAGGCCTTGGCGGTTTCCACCAGATTGGGGATCAGGTCGTAACGACGCTTGAGCTGCACCTCGATCTGGGCGAAGGCATTCTGGAAGCGGTTACGCAACGCCACCAGCTTGTTGTAGATACCGATGACGTAGAAGACCAGAGCGGCCAGGATGACCAGAATGACGATGCTGGAGATAGCCATGGAGATGTCCTTATCCGGGTAGTGGGGAGCGCCCGATGGTAGCGCAAAGGCATAGCCGGCGCGATCTGCAGACCGCCGCTCCAGCCCGCCCGGCCTCGGCTAGCCCTACAGCGGCACCCAGATTTCGACTTGACCGCGGCTGGCCAGCGGGTCGAAGTCGGCGCTGTAGCGCTCGAACTCCGGTGCGTCGGCGGCCTGCAGACCGGAGGCCGGCAGCCAGCGCTGGAAGATTGCGGTAAAGGTCTCGTGGATGCTGGAGATGTGCCCCGCGTGGCGGAACACCGCATAGCGCCGCGCCGGCAGGCGTTGCTGGGTGAAGCCGGGCGGCAGCTCGTCGCTACGGCTGACCTGCACGCCGGCGATGTACTCGAAGCTGCCGTCCTCGTCCGGGTTGCAGCACAGGCCGAAGGTCTCCCAACCCTGCTGCCCGACAATCTTGCCGATATAAGGCACAAAGCGCTGCCACAGCGCGGTGATGCCTTGCGACTTGTCGACGCTGAAGCGGGCAGCGAGCCCGGCGATCAGCAGTTCCTCGCCGTCGACGAAGCGCGGCTCGGCCAGGGGAAAAGTAGGTGTCGGTTGCATGCGCATAGCCTCCCGCAGTTCGATTCCATTCAGGGTGCCGCTGGCCCGCAAGGCTTCCGGCGTGAGGCCGAACTGCTCGCGGAACGCGCGGGTAAATGCCTCGTGGGAGCCATAGCCGACCTCCAGGGCCACGCCGAGAATGTCCGGCGCGCCAGCAGCCAGCAGGTGCGCTGCCCGGCTCAGCCGGCGCGCCCGCACATAGCGCATCACCGGCCAGCCGGTGGCCAGGGCGAACAAGCGCGCCAGACCGAAACGCGACAGGCCGCAGACACCGGCGATGGCGTCCAGATCGAGCCGGCCGTCGCGCTCGGTTTCGATCAGCCACAGGGCTTTGCCGACAGGGTCCATGAACACTCCTCACGAGATGCCGGCGCAGTATGCCGGGCTACGCACGGGGGCATTTGATCGTTCTTGCGCGGTCAGCAAACGCCATCAGCCGTGGCGCGCAGCGCTGGCCTGGACAATGCGTTGGGCCGGCACGCGCAGCTGGGTCAGCAGGTAGTCGGCGAACGCGGGCGCGTAGCCCTGCTGGGCGATGGCCTGCGCCATGCAGCTCAGCCAAGCCTCGGCCTGGGCCGCGCCGATTGGCCACTGGGCATGGAAGCTGGGGATGGCGATGGGGCCGTACTTCTCGCCGAACAGCTTGGGCCCACCGAGCCAGCCGCTGAGAAAACAGGCCAGTTTGTCGCGCGCCGCATCCAGGCTGGCCGGATGCATGGCGCGTACTTCGGCGGCTTGCGGCAGCTCGTCCATGCAGCGGTAGAAGTCGTCGACCAGGAGGCGCAGGCCGTCGATGCCGCCGGCTGCCTGGTACGAGGCGTCACCGACGCCGTACTGCTCGCTCATGTGCCGCTCCTCGTGAAGATAAAGCGGCATTTTAGCGCCGAGCACGCTCCGTAGGGCGGGTGAAACCCGCGCGCCCAGCAACGCGGGTTGCACCCGCCCTACTCGCAGAACCTGTTTACGATTTTCTGGATTAGAGCCAGACAAGGCAAAAGTGGCCGAAAAAGCGCAGTTTACGAAGTGTAAATGAGCATGACTCGCTTCACTCGCCCTCCGGGCCGCGCTGAAGCGCGTTAGCCGCAAGCGGCTTGTTGAGGCCACTTTTAACGCCGTCTAGCCGACAGCCAGGAGATCGTAAATAGGTTCTCAGCTGCCGATCACCCCACCATCCAGCTTGGTGATCAACACCGTGGTCGAGCGTGGGCGGGTCTTGCCGTCGCTGGCCGGGAAGCTGATGCCGGGGTGCTGGATATTGGCCCACATCGCCTTGCCGTCCGGGCTCCAGGCCAGGCCGGTGATCTCGCAGCCACGCGGGCCGACCATGAAACGGCGCACTTCGCGCGTACGCGGGTCGGCACAGAGCAGCTGGTTGCAGCCCATGCTCTGCATCGTCGGCTCGATGTCGTCGTAGTCGGTCTGGATCCACAGGCGGCCGTGGGCGTCGAAGGCCAGGCCATCCGGCGAGGAGAACAGGTCGCCATTGATGGTGCCGGTGAGGTTGGCCGGCAGCGCCTTGCCATCCTTGCCCCTGGTGCCCTGCGGCTCGCCGGCGAGGAGGAACAGCTCCCAGGTGAAGGTGGTGGCGGTCGGGTCGGCGTCCTTCTCGTTGAAGCGCAGGATCTGCCCGTGCAGGTTCTGCGGCCGTGGATTGGCCTTGTCCAGCGCCTGCTTGGCGCCGCGCCCGTCGTTGTTGGTCAGGGTCACGTAGACCTCGCGGGTAGTCGGGTGCACCGCAGCCCATTCCGGGCGATCCATCGGCGTGGCGCCAAGGCGGTCGGCGGCAGCGCGGGCGTTGAGCAGTACCTCTTCCTGGCTGGCGAAACCGCTGGCCGCATCCAGGCCGTTCTGCCCGTGCACCAGCGCCAGCCACTGGCCGGAACCATCGGCGTCGAAGCGCGCCACATACAGCGTGCCGCTATCCAGCAGGTCGCGGCTGGCCTTGGGGTTGGCGGCATCGAAACGCCCGGCCGGGACGAACTTGTAGACGTACTCGCCCTTGGCATCGTCGCCGGAATAGAAAGCCATGCGCCCGTCCGTGCCCAGGCTGAGCGCCGCGCACTCGCGGCTGAAGCGGCCGAAGGCGGTGCGCTTGACCGGCTGCGCTTGGGGGTCGAACGGATCGATCTCGACTACCCAGCCAAAGCGGTGCGGCTCCTGCACATGGCCACCGTGGAGCTGGTCGGCATAGGGCGTGGCGTCGAAGCGCGGGTCGGCGGTTTCCCACGCGTAGTTCTTGCTGGTGCCTTCCTGTGCCAGGCCGTAGCGCTTGTGCGACACCCGCGTGGCGAAGTCGGCCTTGTCGCGGTTGATGAAGTAGTTGGGCCAGTTCTCCTCGCAGGTGAGGAAGGTACCCCAGGGGGTGACGCCGGTGGCGCAGTTGTTGAGGGTGCCGAACACCTCCAGGCCCGAAGGATCGCTGGCGGTCTTCATCAGCTCGTGACCGGCCAAGGGACCGGCGATGCGCATGGCGGTAAGCATGCTGATGCGGCGGTTGTAGGGCGAATCCATGACCCGCTGCCAGTGGCCATCGGCGCCCTGTTTAACTTCGATCACCGACACGCCGTGGGCGGCCTGCTCCTTGCGCACCTCGGCCAGCGGGCGCGGCTTGGACTGGTCGATCTTGCCGGACGGGTGCAGCGGCGGGTTGATGTACTCGTGGTTCATCACCAGCAGGCCGCGGTCGCTCTCGCCGGGAAAGGCGAAGAAGTCCATGCCGTCGTGGTTGTCGCCGGCCTGCTTGAGCTGGGCCTGCCAGTCGTCGCTGGCATCCGGATTCCAGGCCGGCGCGCCGGCTTCCACCGGGTCGCCCCAGGAGAAGAACGGCACGGCGCGGTAGCCCTCGGCGACCAGTACGCGGTCGAACTGCGGGTCGATCTGCACCGGCACGCCCTTGAAGTTGAGCAGCGGGCTGGCTGAGGCCTTGGAGCAGGCACTGATACCACCGGCGAAGAAGCCCAGCGCGGCCAGGGTCAGGCCGCCCTTGAGCACGTTGCGCCGGGCCGGGTTGACCAGGCTGTCCAGGGCCGGGTTGGCGCTGGGGTTGATGGCGATATCGTCGTGGGCTTCCAGGCTGTCGTGGAAGCGGCTGTGCTCGTGGCTCATCGGTAATCTCGGTCGGTTGCGCCGGCGCCTGGTGCGGCGCCGGTCGGGGTTATTCGATGCGGTAGTGGAAGGTGTTCTTCACCCCGTCCACGGCCACCGCCTGGCCATCGACCACGCGCGGCTGGTAGCGAAAGGTCTTGGCGGCGACCAGCGACGGACGGACGAACAGCGGATGGCAGTCGCCGACCACCTGCGGGTTCTCCACCCGGCCTTGCGGGTTGACCCGGTAGCTCACCGTGCAGTCGCCTTCGATGCCTTTGTCCAGGGCGCGCTCGGGGTAGTCCGGCGCGTCCTTGGCGATGGGCAGGTACTGGCGGCTGGCGGCGGCAGCGGCTTCGGCCTGGCGCGCGCGCTCGGTGGCCTGGGCTTGTGCCTGCTGCTCGGCCAGGCGTTGTTGCTGGACTGCCTCGGCCTCGCGGCGTTGCTGGTCCAGGCGCTGTTGTTCGAGGCGTTGCTGCACCTGGCGCTGCTGCTCGCGCTTGTCTTCCTCGACGCGTTTGCGCGCCAGCGCCGCCTGCTCCAGCTTCTGCTGCTGGATGCGCGGGTCGGGCTTGGGTGCCTCCTGCGGCTGCACGGTCTCCACCGGCGGCGCCGGCGGCACTATCACCTCGGGCTGTGGCGGTGCAGGCGGAGTCGGTGGCGCCAGGGTGATCAGCCGCGTGGTCAGGGTCAGCACCTGTGGCGCTTCGGGTTCGCGGGTTTCCCAGTGGGCCAGCAGCAGCGCCAGCACCAGAGCGTGCAGCCCCACCGCCAAGCCGGCGGCGGCGAAGTTGCGCAAGCGCTCGGCGGACGGCAGCTGCAGGGCGAACGACACGGGGCTGTGCATCAGCGCGCTGCTCACTGCGGCGCCTCGGTGATCAACCCGAGGTTGCTCACCCCGCCCTGCTGCAGCGCGGCCATGCCGGCGACCACGGTGGCGTAGTCGGCGTCACGGTCGGCGCGGATGTATACCTGGGTGTCGCCACGGGCAGCGATCACTTCACCGACCTTGGCGCGCATTTCCTCCAGGTTCAGCGCGCTGTCGGTCTGCTGCTCGGTGTTCAGCTCGCCACCGAGGTTCCAGTAGTAGCTGCCGTCGGCCTTCACCGAGAGGGTGAGAATCTGTTGCTGGGTGTCGGTGGGCAGCGCCTCGGCGGCGACCTTGGGCAGCTCGATCTTCACCCCCTGGGTGAGCATGGGTGCGGTGACCATGAAGATCACCAGCAGCACCAGCATCACGTCGATATAGGGCACCACGTTCATCTCGGCCTTAGGGCCGTGCTTGCATTGCGGCTTGCGCATGGGGCTCTCCTCAGGCGGCCTGGGCGAGGCTCGACGGCGCTTGCAGCTTGCGGTGCAAGCGGGTCTGCAGCTCGTTGCCGAAGGCGTAGAAGCGCGTGCTGAGGGTGGCCACGCGGGCGGCGAAGCGGTTGTAGGCGATCACCGCGGGAATCGCCGCGAACAGGCCGATGGCGGTGGCGATCAGCGCTTCGGCGATGCCCGGCGCGACGGTGGACAAGGTCGCCTGCTGCACCTGCGACAGGCCGATAAAGGAATTCATGATCCCCCACACGGTGCCGAACAGGCCGATATAGGGGCTGACCGAACCGACCGTGGCGAGGAATGGCAGGCCTTTTTCCAGGCGTTCTTCCTGCTCGGAGATGGCCACCAGCAGGCTGCGCTCGACGCCGTCGATCACCGCCTCGGGCGCCACGCCGTGCTGGCGATGCAGGTGGGAAAACTCCTGGTAGCCGGCGCGGAAGATCTGCTCCAGGGCAGCATCTGCATCTGCATCGGCCTGTTCGGCGCCTTCGCGGTACAGCTGGGCGAGGTCGCCCTGCTGTCGGAAGCGCTTCTGGAAATCCTTGAGCAACCGCTCGCTGCGCCCCAGCAGCAGGCTGCGCTGGACGATCAGGTACCAGCTGGCGAGCGAGGCGCCGAGCAGGATCAGCATGACCAGCTTGACCAGCAGGCTGGCGTCGCTGACCAGGCTCCAGACGGTCATCTGTTCGAGGGTGGCGTGCATGGTGGAACTCCTGTGTTTCGTACCGCTCGCGGAGGAGCGGCTGGGTTGGTGCTATTCGATTACGTCGCGGTTACCGGCTGATGACAGCGGGATGCTTGCTACCAACTGCGCTCACCGTTACCCCCGTCATTCCCGCGAAGGCGGGACAGCAGCTTTATCGCTGAACAGCGCTTGCGCTGGCCCGAAGGGGAATAATCCAGGAGGCGCCCCACTGGGTTCCCGCCTGCGCGGGAACGACAGCAGGGCTGTGCATCACTCCAGCTTCAGCGCCTGGGCCACTTCGCTCCAGGGCACGAACTTGAAGTTCTGCGTGCTCTCGGGCATGCGCTTGCGGCCGTCCTGCACCACCAGCATGCCGGCGCTCCAAGGCCCGCCAAGGTTGGCCGAGGTCACTTCGAGGCCGTCGGTTTCCGAGCTGCCGTCGATGCCCAGGGCGCCGTTGAGGCCGACACGGAAGGCGCCCTTGAGCGCATAGGGCGGCTCGGCGTCGAGCACCACGTAGCTGTCGTTGCCCTGGCTGGAGATCACCAGGTAGTCGCGCTCGCCCGACTGGTAGAAGCCCAGCCCCTCGACATCGGCCTTGAGCACCTCGCCGACCTTGAGCACGCTGTGCAGCTCGGTCGGGCCGTCGGCGCGGGCGTCCACCGCCCACACACCGACATCCTCCTCGCCGAGGAACAGGCGCTGGCGCTGGTCGTCGGCAACGCAGCCTTCCGGCTGGCTGGGCACCTGGAAGCGGCGTACCAGATCGCCCTCGACCTGGCCGCTGGCACCGTCCAGGCGGTACTGCAGGAAGCTGCCGTCCTTGCCGTTGGCGAAGGCGTACAGCTCGCCGGACGGCGCCTGGAACAGGCAGATGCCGTAGATCTCCTTGAGCGGCGTGCGCACCTCGCCGGCCTCGCGCACCTCGCCGCTGGCGCGGTCGATGGCGAACAGGCTGATGCTGTTGTGGTCGCGGTTGCTGGCCACAGCCAGGTCGATACGCTCCTCGCCGAGGGCGAAGCCGGCGCGCAGGTCGACGTTGTTCAGGCGGCCGACCGGCAACTCCTGCAGCAGCTTGCCGTCCAGGTCATAGATCAGCAGGCCCTGTTTCTTGTTGGTGCCGAGCACCCTTGAGAGCGCCGGCTGCGCCGGGTTGACCCAGATCGCCGGGTCATCAGCAGCATCGCCCTGGCGGCCAACCGGCTCGCTCTGGCGTAGCGGCGCAACATTGGCCAGCACCGGCGGCAAGGCCTGTGGCTGGGCCGTCCAGTTCAGTTCGCCCTGGTAGAAGCGCCCGGCACCGTCGTCCTGTACCAGCACGTCGAGTCCGCTGCCGTTGCTGCGCACGGCCAGGCGCTCGGGTTCTTCCAGGCCTTCCAGCGGCAGGCTGGCCACGGCTTTCCAGGCATCGCCCTGCTGCTGGTAGAGGTGCAGTTCACTGGCGCCGTGATCCAGCGCCAGCAGACCACCCGGCACGCTGGCCATGGCGCCGG
This sequence comes from Pseudomonas sp., assembly GCA_051646165.1. Classification (GTDB taxonomy): domain Bacteria; phylum Pseudomonadota; class Gammaproteobacteria; order Pseudomonadales; family Pseudomonadaceae; genus Aquipseudomonas. The sequence goes on from JBOFCR010000079.1 coordinate 45,670, forward strand.
CCGCACGCTTGAGGCCGCCGTAGGGCTGCACGATATCCACCGGGCGGCGCGACGCGTCGGCTTCCGGGTGCGCCGGGTAAGCCCACAGGCCGACGCTTTCCTCGTTGACGAACAGCAGCCCGGCGCCATCGTCGGCCTGGCAGTACTCGGCCTCCGGCGGCAGCGGCAGGCCACGTACGCGGCGCGCCTCTTGGTTCAGCTGGGCGCCGGCACCGACCAGCCACTGCTCGCCGTGGCCGTCTTCGCCGATCAGGAACAGGTAGAGATTGGCCGCCTCGTCGCGGTACAGGCACAGCCCGGCCTGGGCGTAGTCGCGCACCGGCAATTGCAGCGGTCGGCTCCACTGGCGGGTGGCCGGGTCGAGGCTGACCAGCACCGCCTGCTGGGTGGCATTGTCGAGACTGGCGACCAGCAAGTTGCGGCCGCCCACGCGGCCGTCCAGGCCACTGTAGGAACCGGGCAGGCGCGCCAGTTCCTGGCCATCGGCATCGAGTAGCAACAGGCCGCGCCGCTCGCTGGCGGCGATGCGCAGGTCGGCGTCACCGCTCAGCTCGACCGGGACAAAGCGCAGGTCTTCGGCCTTGACCTTGGCCGAGGCACCCCAGGGGCTCAACGCCAGCTTGGGTGCAGCAGGTTCCTGACAGCCGGCCAGCAGCAGGGCGGCAAGCAGCAGGGAACGGGAAAACAACGGGTTCATGTGTGTTCCTTGGAATAGCGGGCAGACGCCCTCCCCCGCACGCGGGAGAGGGCTGGCAATTAGAAGTGGGTGAAGGTCAGGCCGAGCTTGTAGGTCGGGCCGTACTCCTCGTACTGAGCGTTGTACGAGCGGTTGCCGGCGTAGACGTAGTAGCTCTCGTCGGTGAGGTTCTGCGCCTCGAACTTGAGCTGAAGTTCCTTGGTCAGGAAGTAGCCGGCGCTGAAGTCGACGAACACCTGATCGTCGACGTGCAGGTCGTGCTGCTTGTCGTCGATACCGGCGACCTCGTAGAGGTAGTCGGACTTGTAGTTGGCCGACAGGCGCAGGCTGAGCTTGTCGTTCTCCCAGCCGAGCATCAGGTTGCCGACGGTGTCGGACTGGAACGGCAGGTCGATGTCGCGCTCCAGGGTGCGCCCGCTGTCGGCGTCATAGCCGCTGATGCTGGCATCGGAGCGGCTGAAGGTGGCGTTGGCGCCCAGCAGCAGGCCGTTCCACGGTGCAGGCAGCCAGTCGAACTTCTGCGAGTAGGCCAGCTCCAGACCCCACAGGTCGGCGTTGTCGCCGTTGGCGAAGGTGTTGGCCTCGGAGAAGTCGACCCAGTCGCCGGTGCCGGCCAGGTCGGCGTTGTAGACGAAGTTTTCGATGTCCTTGTAGAACACGAAAGCGGACACCACGCCGGCGCGGCCCAGGTAGTGCTCGATGCCGAGGTCGAAGTTGCGCGACTCCAGCGGGTTGAGGGTCGGGTTGCCGAAGCTGGCTTCGTCGCCATCGATGACGAAGCCAGGCGCCAACTGGCCGAAGGTCGGGCGCACCACGCTGTTGGTGATGGCGGCACGCAGCTGGGTGTCCTTGTCCAGCTGGTAGCGCGCATGCAGGCCGGGCAGCCAGTGGTGGTAGTCGTTGCTGGCCTCGATCGACTCGTAGTCGCCATCGCGCAGGCCGGTGCCCTTGGCCTCGAACTCGGTGCCCTCGTAGCGCATGCCGGCGATGATGCGCAGGTCGTCGATGTCGAGGGTGTGCATCAGGTAGGCGGCGTTGATGTCTTCGCTCATGTCGAAGTCATTCACCCGCGACTCTTCCTCGTTGTAGAACTCACTGCGGTCGAGGCCGCTGATCAGGTCCTCGATCCTGTCTGCCGACAGGCCAGGGCCGAAGCGGTCCAGGCTGTAGTCGACCTGGCCCTTGGTGAACCGATCCATGTTCAGCTGTTCGTCGCTCAGGCCGTAGTCGGCGAGGTCTTCGTAGGTCCAGATATTGGTGTCGTTGTCCTTGTCGCGGCGGCTGAGTTTGCCACCGAACTTGACCTGCGCGGCGTTGCCGGCCAGCTCGTAGTCGCGGGCCAGGTCGAGCTTGATGTTCTTCTCGGTGTCTTCGGTGTTCTCTTCGGCCCACTCCACCTCGTCGAGGCTGAAGTTGCTCGGGTTGTAGAAGTCGTCGCCGATGTTCAGGCGCGGCTTCTTGCTATCGCTGAAGCCAGCGTCGGCGAAGTCGTCGTTGCCCTCGAAAGTGGCGCCGCCGATATGCCCCGGGGTGTCTTCGCTGGACTGGCTGTAGCCAACCTGGCCATTGAGCGTCCACTGGCCGATCAGCTGCTCGCCACCAAACACGTAGGACTGGATCTCCTGGGTCTCTTCGCGATCCTTCAGCTCGCGCCAGCCCTCGGCCTCGCCACTCTCGCCGGCCAGTTGCGCATCGGCGAACTCGACGCCGGCGGCGTTGCGGGTTTCCGTGTCCTTGTAGCGGCTGTAGAGGGTGCGCAGGTAGTAGCTGGAGAAGTCGTCCGGGCGGTAGTCGAAGTTGAGGCCCAGGCCGCTGCGTTCGCGGGTGATGTCATAGTCGCGTTGTTCGAGCTTCTCCAGCCGCGCGCCGTCCTCGAAGTCCCAGTCGCCGCCGGTTTCCACGTTGTCGGAACCGAAGTCGCGTTCCTGCCAGCTCATGGCTGCGGCCACGCCGAAGTTGTCCACGCCATCTCCGAGACTGAAGCGGTCGCTGATCGCACCGGAGAATTTCGGGCTGGTCTGCTCGGTGTTGTCGTCGTAGCTGGCCTCGGTGCTGCCGGTATAGAACAGGCCCTTGTGGTCGAAGGCCGACAGGCTCTCCACCTCGATGGTGCCGCCAAGGGAGTTGGCGTCCATGTCCGGGGTCAGGGTCTTGACCACAGTCAGCGACTGCACCAGCTCGGCCGGCAGCACGTCGAGGGCCACGGCGCGGCGGTCGCTCTCCGGCGAGGGCACCAGGGTGCCGTTGATGGTCACGCTGTTGAGGTCCGGGCCCAGGCCGCGCACGCTGACGAAGCGGCCTTCGCCCTGGTCGCGCTCGACCGATACACCCGGCAGGCGCTGCACCGCTTCGGCGGCATTCTGGTCGGGCAGTTGGGCCACGCCGTCGGCATGCACCACGCTTTCCACGCTGTCGGAACGGCGCTGCTCTTTCAGCGCCTGGTCCAGGCTGGCGGCCTGGCCGACCACACTGACGTGCTCGGTGGCGCTCTCTTCGGCTGCCCACAAGGATGTGGTGGTAATGGCCAGCGCCAGGGCGCTGATGGTGAAGCCCGCACGGCGGGCGGTAAGACGACGAGTGTGCATGCTGATCTCCCCAGACAAGCGTTTCGGCCGGGCCAGTACCCGGCGACTTGGAGCGCAAGCTAGGAGGGGGCGATGACGGTTCTGTGACAGCTCCACCGGCCAGGCCCGATTTGCCGGGTTTACAGGCGTATTGGGGAGGGCTTTGGGCTGAATTGACCCAGTCGCTGCGCTTCTCCGTAGGGCGGGTTAAACCCTCGAACCAGCGCCAATGCGGGTTGCACTCGTACTACCCACGGCGCAGGCAAAATAATCTGCCAATCGACCTGAGCCAATTCGACCTCCCCCGCTGCAACCATTCCGTCACATCCCTCTGCTCTGCTGACGCCGTCACCCGCGCCACGGAGCCTTCCGGCCATGCCGTCCCTGCTCAAGCTGCACCGCCTGAAACTCGCCGCCCTGCTGCTGGCCGCCAACCTCGGCCTGCTCCTGCACCTCGCCGCCGGCAACCTCAAGCCACTGGCCGACTGGGTCTGGCTGGATATCCTCGGCGAAGGCGGCTCGGCCCTGCTGGCGCTGGTATGGCTCGGCCTGGTGCTGAAGAGCCGGCCCGCAGGACGGGTGACCAACCTGCTGGCCCTGGGCCTGGGTTGCGTGTTCTTTTCCTGGTGGGTGGACTGCCTCGACGAGTTCATCAAGTTGTCGGATGCCATCAGCTGGGATCACTGGCTGGAGTCGGGACCGATGCCGGTCGGCCTGGTCTTGCTGACCCTCGGCATCTATCACTGGCACCGCGAGCAACTGGCGATCAGCGCGCAGATGGAAAAGCGCGAACGGGTGTTCCGCGAACATCGCCTGTTCGACAAGCTGACCCCGCTGGGCGCCGCCGACTATCTGCGCCTGCAGCTGGAGCAGAGCCTGGCCCAGGCGCGCAGCGAACAGCAGGCGCTGTCGCTGGTGATCATCGACCTCGACGACTTCAGCAGCATCAATCGCACCTACGGCAACGCCGAGGGTGACCGCGTGCTGCAGGCGCTGACCCAGTTGCTGCTGCTCAACCTGCGCCGCCAGGACCTGCTTTGCCGCCTGGCCGGCGACCGCTTCGTGGTGCTGCTGCCAAACACCGGCGAACGCCTGGCCCGCCAGCTCGCCGATGAGCTGCAACAAGCCGTGGCGTACTTCGCGCACAAGACCGGCGAGCACGGCGAGCGCCTGCAGCTGCACGCCAGCGTGGCTTCGGTGATGGCCCTGCAGGACGATGCACAAAGCCTGCTGCAGCGTCTCAACCTGGCGCTGGCCAAAGCCAAGCAGCCGCTCCACGCACGCAGCGCCTGAGGCCGCCGGCATGACGCTCAAGGCCGATTGGTACGAATGCGACCAGCGTTTCATCCCCGGCCACTACCAGCCGGCGGTGCTGCTCGACCTGGCCCTGTCGCGCGGCATCGACAGCCATCGACTGCTGCGCGGCAGCGGCCTGTTCCACGAGGACATCCTCAGCGGCCAGGCGCTGCTCAGTCCGCAGCAGCTCCTCTGCCTGATCGACAACACCCAGCGTCTGCTCGGCGCCGATGACAGCAGTTTCCTGTTCGGCCAGCGCCTGTTGCCCGGCCACTACGGTGCCGCCAGCCACGCCCTGCAGCAGGCAGGCAACCTGCAGCAGGCGCTGGACATCCTGCGCCAGCAACGTGCCCTGCTCAGTCCATTACTCAGTCCGCGCGTGCTGCTCGACGAGCAACAGGGACATATCTACTGGCTGGACAGCTGCGGCGCTGGCGAGCAACAACGTTTCCTGCTGGAGGCGGCGATGACCGCGCTGGTCGGCATGAGCCGCTGGCTATCCGGCGAGCGCCTGCCCTGGCACTGCAGCTTCAGCCATCCGCAGCCGCGCTATGTCGAGCAGTACTGGGTGCACCTGGGCGAGAACGTGCAGTTCGGTACGCCGCTGGACGTGATCAGCCTGCCGCGCGAGTACTTGCACCAGCCCTGGCCCGGCGCCTCGCTGACCGCCGCTACGGTGGCCCAGCAACAGAGCCGGGCCCAGCTCGACGAACTGGGTTTCGATGCCAGCCTGCTCGATCGGCTGTACAGCCATCTGCTCGGCACTATCCGCGAGGCGCCGCAGCTGGACAGCGTGGCGCTGGCCTTCGGCATGAGCGCGTCGACCTTCAAGCGCAAACTGCAGAAACACGGCACGCACTTTCAGGAGCAGCTCGACCTGGCGCGCAAGCACGTGGCGATCTACCTGTATCAGGTGCGGGGCTACAGCAATGACGAGGTGGCGGCGTATCTGCAGTTCCACGACGCCACCAACTTCCGCCGCTCGTTCAAGCGCTGGACCGGGCTGGCGCCTAGTGCGCTACGGCGTTTGTGGCAGGTCAGCTAGCCAGGCCGTTGAAAAGCTACCTGCGTTGCCGAGGTTAGGCTTTTCAACGGCCTGGCCGCGAAAATACAAACCCCGGAAAAGAAAAAACCCCGCTAGTGCGGGGTCTTGCAGACTGGTTCCTGACGTCCTTGGTCGGCTCGCCGTCCTGGCGGGCAATCCTCCGCGTCCCTGTTGTTTTCTGTGCGCTTCCTGCGCTTGATCCATGGGTGGCAGAGTAAACAGCTGCCGGGATTGCCGACAGCGGCCAAAGACAGCGGCGCACGTAAGCATTTGCTTACATGGCCGCCCGGCAGGAAGAGGTTCACAAATTCGCTGCGCCCGTTATCATCGCGCGCCGAATCCCCCGCGCCGTGGCGCACCGAGTCTGACCATGAAACCCCAACTGATTGCCGCCGCGGAAATCGACCGCATCGAAACCTGGAGCAAGTACAACAGGGATAATTGCACCAGCTGCATGTCCACCTGCTGCACCATGCCGGTGGAAGTGCGCATCGTCGACCTGATCCGCATCGGCCTGGTCGACGAGTTCGAGCGCGGCGAACCGCCGAAGAATATCGCCAAGCGCCTGCAGAAAGACGGCATGATCGAGCGCTTCAACGCCAAGTCGGGGATCTTCACCCTGACCCGCATGAGCAACAACGACTGCATGTACCTGGATCGCAAGTCGCGCCTGTGCACCATCTACGAGAAGCGCCCGGACACCTGCCGCAACCACCCGCGCATCGGCCCGCGTCCCGGCTACTGCGCCTGGCGGCCGAAGGTACAGAGCCGCTAGATCGCTCCAGCCGGCTCCGGCCCGCTACCAGTCCAGTACCACGCTCACCCCCAGGCTGTGCTGACGATCATCGGCGACACGCCGGTGGTCGTAGCCAACCTGCAGCGCCAAGCCCGGCGCCAGGCGCTGGCGCAGGCCCAGGCTGGCACGCGTCTGGTAGCGCTCGGGCTCGACGCTCTGCAGCTCGAAGTCGACCCCGGCCACGCTGTTCAGCGCCATGCCCACTTCGCTCGGGTCATCCTCGAACTCCCGCTCACGGGCAATTTCGCCAAACAGCTCGGCGTCGTCCGCCAGCTGGTAGCGCGTCTGCAGCCCGATGCCCAGGCGCTGCGATTCGCGGCGCTGGTCGTCGTAGGACAGCGCGGTGGAGCTGGCCCCTTCCTCGCGGTAACCGTCCACATCGATGCGCGCATAGTCGGCGCTGACAAACGGCGCCAGGCGCAGGCGCGGCTCTGCCACGCTCAACTCCACGCCCAGGCGCCCGCCCAGGGCCAGCAGCCAGCCATCGGTTTCGCCCTGCTCGCTGCGGGTGGTCTGCCCCAGGGCAAAGCGCCGCTGCAGGTCGTGGTAGTCCAGGTAACCCAGGTTGGCGCTGAGGTCGGCCCACAGCAGGCCATCGTGGTACTGGGCGAAAGCGCCGCCGAGGTAGCTGCGCAGGTCGTAGTCGGAGTCGCGCGCGCCCAACTCAAGCTCCTGTTGCTGCAGGTCCAGGGTCAGGCCAACACGCCAGTCCTGCGCCAACCGGTAGCTGGCACCAAGACCCAGGCCCTGGCCGCTGCCATCGCCACTGGCGACGTTGGAAGCGCCAGCGTAATCGTTCTGCCGCGCCGCGCCGGCGACAAAGCCGCGCCAGTGCTCGACCGGCTGCCAGGCGCTCCAGTCGGCCCGCAGCTGCTGGCGCAAGCCATCCCGCGCGCCGCTGAGGGCCGACTCACCAGCCTGCGGCAACAGGCCGATCTCCCAGGGAGCAGCCAGAATCGACAGGCCCTGGTCGGCGAGGATCTGCTGCATGGCCGTGGACGGGTGGACGATATCGGCATACAGCAGGCGACTCGGATCGGGCGAGGTGCCGTTGATGCCGTACACCGCGTCGATCGAGGCGCAGCCGGAGAAGCAGCTGCCCAGCAGATTGCGCGACGGATCGAAGCCGAACGCCGCGGGGTTGGCCAGCACCTCGCGATACAGCAGCGGTACGTTGAGCGGGATGACCTCGGCCGGGATCGTCCCCAGGCGCGCCACCAGCTCGGCATTGAAGGCATCGGCCAGCACCTGCTGCGCCGGATTGAACACCCCGCCATACACCGGACTGGGCACATCCACCAGCAGCGGCACCATGAAGTAGCGGCCACCGGCGGCCTGCAGCGCCTCGACACTGGCGGCCAGGCGAGCGGCCGCCGCCTGCGCGCCGGCGGCGTCGGGTACCAGGCCCTGGAGGAAGTCGTTGCCGCCACCGTTGACGTAGAACAGGGTATCCGGGTCAATACTCAGGCCGTTCTCGCGCAGGTACACCAGGTAGCCGTCGCGCTGGCGCAGCAACGGGGCGCTGTAGTCCAGCCCGGCGCGCACCTGCGAGCCACCCGTGCCGGTGAGCGGGTCGAACACACTGGTGATGGAGTCGTAGATCTGCTCGGTGCGATAGCCACCCACCGCCCAGTTGTTGCCGTCGGGCAGGCCATTGGCCGCACGCACTAGGTTGGTCGAGGCTACCTGTGGCGCCAGGCCGAGGCCCTGGTTGATCAGCATCGGCGAGGTATAGCCGTAGGCCTCGCCAACCCCGTAGCCGGGGCCGACGCGGTTGGTATGGCGCACCGGGTTGGACGGCGCAGCCGCCTCGGGGCGCTGGCCGGCATCGCTCAGGCTGTCGCCGAACACCACCATGCCGCTATAGGCGCTGGCATCGGTCGCAGCGGTGCTCGCCAGCAGGCAGGCGAGTGCCAGCGGATTGAAGATTCGCTTCATGGTCCTTGGGTCCCTTGTTCTTGTTATGGACGGCCGGGGACTTTAAGGATCATCGAGGCGCAGCGCACGATCGCTCTCTGCAAATTACCTACTTGGATTGAAGGGCCGGGCGCAGGGCTACTCCGCCGCGAAACGACTCGTTCCTAGGTAGGAGCGCGCGACTCAAAGTTGCAACGCGGAGCGCTTGACCGGTGCCTGCTGGGCAAGCTCGCTGTCGCTCGGCGCAGGCCTGATCAGGCTGAAGTCGATCAGGCTTTTCGGCTGCTGCGGGTTGCCGATCAGCAGCGGGCGCACCTTGAACTGGCTGCTCACCAGGCTCTTGCTGGCATCGAATTCGTCGAAGCTCAGCCCGGCCAGGTCCGCCCAGGTGTGGATCAGGTTGGCGCTGCTGTAGGGCCGGCCCAGCTGTGCGGCGAAGTTGCGCGGCTGCACGGTCTGCCACTTCGGCGAGTTCCACACGAGGAACGGGATGGTGTACATCGGGCTGGTCGGCGCCGCCTCGTTGCGCCCCAGCACCTGCGGCTTGGGTGCGTCGAACACCGCCTCGCCGTGGTCCGACAGGTACAGCAGGAAGCCGTTCGGGTCGCTGGCGGCGAAGCGCTTGATCAGGCTCGACACCACGAAGTCGTTGTACAGCACCGCGTTGTCGTAGCTGTTGTAGGTCGGCAACTGCTCGGCGGTGACCGTGGCCGGCGCGCCCTGGTGGTCGGTGAAGCGCTCGAACTCCTGCGGGTAGCGGTACTGGTAGCTCATGTGGGTACCGAGCAAGTGCACCACGATGAACTTGCGCGGCGCGTCATCGGCCAGCACCTTGGCGAACGGGGCGAGTACGTCGCCGTCGTACTGGCGGGCGTTCTGCTCGCGGTTGTTGTTCAGGTAGAACTGCTCGTCCGCCTGCTGGGAGAAGGTCGCCAGCATGGTGTTGCGCTTGGTCATGGTCTGCTGGTTGGTAATCCAGTAGGTCTTGTAGCCGGCCTGTTTCATCACGTTGACCAGCGACGGCGTAGTCAGGTAGGCATCCGGGTGTTCCTGGTCGGCGAAGGTCAGCACCTGCTGCAGCGCCTCGATGGTGTAGGGCCGCGGTGTCACCACGTTGTCGAACACCTGCAACTGATCGCGCAGCTGGTCCAGCCCGGGCGTGGTCTGCCGCGGGTAGCCGTACAGGCTCATGCGCTGACGGTTGGTCGACTCGCCGATGACCAGCACCAGGGTCGCCGGCTGGTTGCCATGGGCATCCTTGAGATTGCCCAGCGGCGGGATCTTCGCGTTGTCCGCCAGCAGCGCCTGCATGTTGTCCAGCTGCTGACGGTACTGGCGATAGCCCACCACCAGCTGCCAGGGCGTGGCGGGTTCCAGACGCTGCTCGAAGCCTTCCAGGCCGGCCTGGAAGGTCTCGTGCTTGCTGAACTGGCGCAGCGCCGGATAACCGATCGTGCAGGCCAGCAACAGCAGGCTGGCGCACAGCGCCACCGGCCGCGGCAGGTACACCGGGCGCACCTTGCGCCACAACAGCCAGGCGCCCAGGCCGTAGGCAAAGAACGCAGGCAGCATCCACCAGGCGAAATACTGCGCGAGGTACTCGCTGCTTTCCGCCAGGTTGGACTCGAACATGATGAAGATGACGCTTTGCGAGAACTCCTGCCCGTAGATCAGGAAGTAACCGAAGCTGGACAGCGAGCACAGCCACAGCAGGCCGCCGATCAGCGCCGCCAGACGCCGCGTGTGCGCTGGCAGCAGCAGCAGCGGGACCAGCCACAGGCCACTGAGCAGGAAGGCCTGGCGAAAACCGGAGAAGCCGGCCGTGCCGCTCAGCTGGATCAGCAACTGGGTGACGCCGGAGAAGTACCAGAAGAACAGAAACATCCAGCCGAGCCCGGCCCAGTCGATGCCCTTGCGCGTGGGCGCTGCGTTTTTCGCGATGATCATGGCGACCCCGATAACACTGACAAAACCAGGGCGCGCGCCCCGAGATGCCAGCGACTATGGGCATGGCGAGGTGAAAAGTTTGTCAACACGACAAGACTCGCCTCGCCACCAGCTGCCGCCACGCAGAAACGACAACGCCCCCGGTCCTTGCGGGCCGGGGGCGTTGGCTGCAGCTCAGCTAGAAATTACTTCTTGCTGAAGCGCTTGCGGTCGACTTCGCTGAGGAACTTCTTGCGCAGACGGATCGACTTCGGCGTGACTTCCACCAGTTCGTCGTCATCGATGAATTCCAGGGCCTGCTCAAGGGTGAACTTGATCGGCGGAACCAGGGCGATGGTTTCGTCTTTGCCGGAAGCGCGCATGTTGTCGAGCTTCTTGCCTTTGGTGGGGTTGATCACCAGGTCGTTGTCACGGCTGTTGATGCCGGCCAGCTGGCCTTCGTAGACTTCCTGGCCCGGCTCGAGGAACAGCTTGCCGCGGTCCTGCAGGGTTTCCAGCGAGTAGGTCAGCGCCTTGCCGGTGGCCATGGAGACCAGTACGCCGTTCTGGCGGTGGCCGACTTCACCGGACTTGATCGGGCCGTAGTGGCTGAAGGTCGAAGTCAGGATGCCGCTGCCCGAGGTCATGGTCAGGAAGGCGTTACGGAAACCGATCAGGCCGCGGGCCGGAATGGTGTACTCCAGACGGATACGACCTTTGCCATCCGGAACCATGTTGGTCAGATCGCCTTTGCGCAGGCCCATCTGTTCCATCAGGGCACCCTGATGCTGCTCTTCGATGTCGACGATGACGTTCTCGTAGGGCTCTTGCTTCTCGCCGTCGACTTCCTTGATCACTACTTCCGGACGGCCTACGGCCATCTCGAAGCCTTCGCGACGCATGGTTTCGATCAGTACCGAGAGGTGCAGTTCACCACGGCCGGAGACCTTGAACTTGTCGGCGCTGTCGCCTTCCTGCACACGCAGGGCCACGTTGTGCAGCAGTTCTTTTTCCAGACGCTCTTTGATGTTGCGGCTGGTGACGAACTTGCCTTCTTTACCGCAGAACGGCGAGTCGTTGACCTGGAAGGTCATGGAAACGGTCGGCTCGTCCACGGACAGCGGCGGCAGGGCTTCGACGTTGTTCATGTCGCACAGGGTGTCGGAGATGTACAGCTCGTCCATACCGCTGACGCAGACGATGTCGCCAGCCTGAGCTTCGGCAACTTCGACGCGATGCAGGCCGGAGTGGCCCATGATCTTCAGGATACGGCCCTGACGCTTCTTGCCGTCGGCGCCGATGGCGACAACCGGGGTGTTGGTTTTGACTTTACCGCGGGCGATACGGCCGATACCGATTACACCCAGGAAGCTGTTGTAGTCCAGCTGGGAGATCTGCATCTGGAACGGGCCATCGACGTCGACTTTCGGCGCCGGCACGTGGTCAACCACGGCCTGGAACAGGGCGTCCATATGGTCGTCCATGTTCTCGTGGTCGAGACCGGCGATACCGTTCAGGGCGCTGGCGTAAACGATCGGGAAGTCCAGTTGCTCTTCGGTGGCGCCGAGGTTGTCGAACAGGTCGAAGATCTGGTCGATAACCCAGTCCGGACGCGCGCCCGGACGGTCGATCTTGTTCACGACCACGATCGGACGCAGGCCGGCCTTGAACGCCTTCTGGGTCACGAAACGGGTTTGCGGCATCGGGCCGTCCTGGGCGTCGACCACCAGCAGTACGGAGTCAACCATCGACATCACGCGCTCTAC
>JBOFCR010000087.1:0-12252 GCA_051646165.1 Pseudomonas sp.
GAGCGCAGCCAACAAGGACCAGCCGGCCCTGCTGAAGCTGGCCAAGGCGCTGAACAGCGCCGAAGTCAAAGCCTTCATCAACGACAAGTACAAAGGCGCCGTGGTTCCGGCGTTCTGATCGCCGCCCCGCCCGCTGCACCGGAGCCCGCTCATCGAGCGGGCTTTTTTCTGCCCGTAATAAACCGCCCCGGCGTGCGGCTTGCCCAGCGCGAATTTTGCTGACACCGTGGCGCCATGCTGCATTCGCCCCTGACCACCCTGCACACCGTCGTTCTGGTGCTCGACTGCATCGGCCAGGAACGCGGCGTGCCCAGCGACCTGCTGCTGCAAGGCAGCGGCATCCGCCTGGCCGAGCTGCAGCACCCGGATATTCGCATCACCACCACCCAGGAAATGCGCGTATGCGCTAATGCCCTGGCCCATTGCCGCGAGCTCGGCCTGATACTCGGCCGGCGCATGCACGTATCCTCCTACGGCCCGCTCGGCTACGCCCTGCTATCCAGCGCCACCCTGGGCGATGCGCTGGAGCTGGCCCTGGAGTTTCCGGCGCTGCTCGGCACCTATTTCGAGCTGAGCCTGCAGCGCGAAGGCGACACGGTCTGGCTGTGCGCCGACGGCTACCGCGACCTGCCCGAACTGCTGACCTTCAACGTCGAGTTCTGCCTGGCCTCGATGAAACTGGTCTGCGACGACCTGCTCGGCCGCCCGCTGTTGCTGCGCGCCGCGCACTTCCGCCATGCCGCGCCGGCCTACGAGCGCGACTACCGCCCCAGCTTCCCCAGCCCATGCCACTTCAACGCCGAACGCAACGCCTTCGCCTTCGACGCCAGCTGGCTGCAACGGCGTCTGCCGCTGGCCGACGCGGTGACCCAGCGCGATATGTTGGAGCGCTGCCGCCGCCTGAACGGCGAATTCGTCAGCCGCCAGACCCTGCTCAATCGCTGCCGCCAGGCCCTAACCACGCAGCTGCAGTGCCCGCCCGGTCTGGAAGGCCTGGCCAGCCAGCTCAACTGCTCCACGCGCAGCCTGCGCCGCCATCTGCAGGAGGCCGGCAGCAGCTACCAGCGCCTGCTCGACGAACTACGCTTCGAACACGCCCGCCAACTGCTGGAACAGCCGGACCTGCCCATCCACCGCATCGCCGAGATCATGGGCTACAGCGAAACCGCCAGCTTCCGCCATGCCTTCCAGCGCTGGAGCGGTCTGCCGCCGAGTCGCTTTCGCCGCTGAAGGCGGAAAAGAGAGCGATATGCCCAACACCTGATGCATAAATTGGCCATATCGATCCCCTCTTGGCCATTCCGGCCGTTCTCCCGGGCGCAGGGGCCTGCCAACAATGCGGGCAGACGTCATGTCAGGAGAACAACAACCATGCTGACCATCTACAGCGACGACCACCGCCTGCACCACGCCCAGGGCGAAATGGTCGGCGGCGAACTGCAACCCTGTTTCGAGATGCCGGCACGCGCCGACCACGTGCTGGCGCGGGTCAAGGCGCAGCAGCTCGGCGAGATCCGCGAGCCGCAGGATTTCGGCCTGGCGCCGATCGCCCGTATCCACACCGCCGATTACCTGGATTTCCTGCAGAAGGCCTGGGCCGGCTGGGCCGCTCAGGGCAACACGGCCGACTTCCTGCCCGGCGTGTTCCCGGCCCGGCATATGCGCGCCAAGCGCCCGGACGACCTCTACGGCCAGTACGGCTTCCACAGCTTCGACTGCTTCGCGCCGATCACCGCCGGCACCTGGCAGGCCATCTACACCTCGGCCCAGGTCGCCCTCACCGCCCAGCGCGAAGTCGCCGCCGGTGCGCGCAGCGCCTTCGCCCTGTGCCGTCCGCCGGGCCACCACGCCAGCGCCGACGTGATGGGCGGCTACTGCTACCTGAACAACGTGGCCATCGCCGCCCAGGCCTTCCTCGACCAGGGCGCCAAGCGCGTGGCCATCCTCGACGTCGACTACCACCACGGCAACGGCACCCAGTCGATCTTCTACGAGCGCGCCGACGTGTTCGTCGCCAACATCCATGGCAGCCCGAGCTTCGAGTACCCGCACTTCCTCGGCTACGCCGACGAGACAGGCGCAGGTGCGGGCGAAGGCTACAACCTCAACCTGCCGCTGGCCGCCGGCAGCGCTTGGGATGTCTGGGGCGCCGCCCTGGACACCGCCTGCCAGCGCATCGCCGAATACGATGCGGACGTGGTGCTGGTATCGCTCGGCGTCGACACCTACCAGAACGACCCTATCTCCAGTTTCAAGCTGGACAGCCCGGACTACCTGCGCATGGGCGAACGTATCGCCGCGCTGGGCAAGCCGGTGCTGTTCGTCATGGAGGGCGGCTACGCGGTCGCCGAAATCGGCATCAACGCCGTCAACGTGCTCGAAGGTTTCCAGGGCGCCTGACGCGCCCTGCACAGGAGAACAACAATGAACAAACTCCAACAGCTGATCGCCACCGCCCTGTGCGGTATCACCCTGACCGGCGCGGCCCAGGCCGCCGACCGTGAGCTCAAGGTGTACAACTGGTTCGACTACATCACCCCGGAAACCCTGACCCAGTTCAAGCAGGACAGCGGCATCAAGCTGACCTACGACATCTTCGACACCAACGAGGCGCTGGAAGCCAAGCTGCTCACCGGCAACTCCGGCTATGACCTGGTGGTGCCGTCCAACGTGTTCCTCGCCAAGCAGGTCGAGGCCGGCGTGTTCCAGAAGCTCGACCGCAGCAAGCTGCCCAACTGGCAGCACCTCGACCCGCAGCTGATGAAGCTGATCGAGGCCAACGACCCGGGCAACCAGTACGCCGTGCCCTACATGTACGGCACCGTGCTGATCGGCTTCAACCCGGACAAGGTCAAGGCCGCCCTCGGCGACAACGCGCCGGTGAACAGCTGGGACCTGCTGTTCAAGGAAGAGAACATCAGCAAGCTCAAGGACTGCGGCGTGACCCTGCTCGACTCGCCGTCGGAAATCCTGCCGATCGCCCTGCACTACCTGGGCCTGCCGCCCAACAGCCAGGAGCCGGCCGACTACGCCAAGGCCGAAGCGCTGCTGAGCAAAATCCGCCCCTACGTGCGCTACTTCCACAGCTCCAAGTACATGAGCGACATCGCCAACGGCGAGATCTGCCTGGCCGTCGGCTACTCGGGCAGCTTCTCCCAGGCCGCCAACAACGCCAAGCAGGCGAAGAACGGCGTGACCGTGGACATGCGCCTGCCGAAGGAAGGCGCGCCGATCTGGTTCGATATGATGGCGATTCCGAAGGACGCGAAGAACATCGGAGAAGCCCACGAGTTCATCAACTTCCTCCTGCAGCCGCAGGTGATTGCGCCGATCAGCGACTTCGTCGGCTACCCCAACCCGAACAAGGACGCCACCGCGCTGGTCGCCGAGGCAATCCGCACCAACCCCAACCTCTACCCCAGTGCCGAGGCGATGAAGACCCTCTACACCCTCGAGCCACTGCCGCGTGCCGCCGAGCGTGCGCGCACCCGCGCCTGGAGCAAGGTCAAGACGGGCAACTGAGTCAGCGCCCTGCGGTAACCCAAGAACCGGCCTCCTGGCCGGTTCTTTCGTTCCGGGCTGCAGCTCATCGGTTAGTCCCCTGCCGGTTGGACAGCCACGGAGGCGGCTGCTTAGGTGAGCAATCAGGGTGTGCCTCGCCAGTGGCCGGGCAAGATGCCCGCTGCCACTGCCAGGAGCCCCCACCATGGATAGATTGCTGCTTGCCCTGCCCCTGCTGGTTATCGCCAGCGCCGCCCAAGCACAGAACCTGCCCGCCATCGACTTCACCTGCCCCACCGATATCCGCGTGCAGGCCAAGGCCAGCGGCCCGGTGACCATCAACGACAAGCAGGCCACCCTGCACAAGTTCAGCGAGCAGTACTTCGAGGCCAAGGGCGAAGGCGTGACCATCTCCATCAGCCTGGATGGCAAAGCCACGCCCACGGTGTCCTACACCGGCAAGCAGGGCGCCAACGGCATCTGCGAAGAAACCAAGGAAGCCGAGGAGGCCCCGGCCAGCGAGGCCGCGCCGCAGGAGTGAGCCGCCTCACTCACCGCGGATGTACTGCTCCAGGTGCTGGATCAGGCCGTCCTGTTCGGCCAGGGTTTCCTTGACCAGGTCACCGATCGACAGCAGCCCCAGCAGCACGCCGTTCTCCAGCACCGGCAAGTGGCGCAGGTGGCGGTCGGTCATCAGGCTCATGCACTCGCGGATGCTCTGCCCTGGCGCCACGCTGACCACCGGCACGCTCATGAATTCGCGCACTTCGGTACGCACCGACGAGCGCCCCTGCAGCACGCCTTTGCGCGCGTAGTCGCGCTCGCTGACGATGCCCAGCAAACGCCCCGCTTCGCTCACCAGCAGGGCCCCGACATTGTGCTCGGCCATCACCTGCAACGCTTCCAGCATGCTCGCGCCCGGCGCGATGGTGTGGACGTTGTTTTGCGGCTTGGCCCTGAGCATCTGTGCCACGGTCTTCATGCAATCCCCCTTGTGCGATCGCGTTGTCGATTAGCTGGTGCACAGCATCGACCAGGCCAGCACCGCGCAGCCAAGCGGCGATTTGCATGGGGCTCATTGAAAACTTTATTGCGGGGCGGGCACCTGGCCCGCCACCTTGGCGGCTCAGTCGAGCAGCTGGGCGAAGCTCTTGTCGGCTTCCAGCACCTCGGGCAGCTTGTCGAACAGGCCGTCCAGGTCGATGCCTTCGCACAGCGGGCTGTCCAGTTCCTCGCGGGTTTTCTCGAGGTCGCCATTGTGCTGGCGCAGCGCCTCGGCGATCAGCACCGCCTGGGCCACCAGACGCGGCAGCGGCATATCCACGGGAGCCTGATGCGGGCGGGTCTGCAGGGCGATGGCCTGCTGGATCACCTCGGGCAGTTGCCAGCGCCGCGCCAGTTCGGCGCCAACCTCGGGGAAGCCAAAGCCCAGCTGCAGGGTCTCCAGGGCCACGCGGCCGGCGGCGTCGGTCTTGCCGTTGCGATTGAGGCGTGCGGCCAGTTCCGGCGCGCCGGTCTGGATCAGCAGTTCGCCGATGTTGTGCATCATCCCGCAGGTGAAGGCCGTTTCCATCGCCACGCCACGCATCTTGGCCAGCAGCCGGCACAGGCTGGCGACCTGGAAGCTTTGCAGCCAGAAGGCCTTGAGGTCGAAGCCGGAGTCGGTCTTGAAGGCGCCGGTCACCGCCGAGGCCAGCACCAGGGTGCGCAGGGTGTTGAAGCCCAGGCGCGACGCCGCATCCTCGACACTGTGCGCCTCGCGGGCACCGCGAAAGCGCGCCGAGTTGGCCAGACGCAACACCTTGGCGGCAATCACCGGGTCCAGGTTGATGTTGCGCGCGACCGCATCGAGGTTGGTGTTGGGGTTGTCGAACTGCTGGATCAGGTCCTGGGCGACCTTGGGAATGCTGGGCAGGCTGTGCAACTGGTCGAAGAGACTGTTGAGTTCCATGGAGTAATGCTCCGGCAACGCGGAAAAGTTGGAGGGGTAACTAAAACCTTAGTCAGCCCCGCACCGCTCCACCCTGCCTTTCGTCGGCCCTCAGGCCTGCGGACAGATGCCGGAATAGTTGTCGCTGGCGAATTGCTGGGACTGATCGGTCATGGGCTTTCCTTCTACGCGCCGGGGGGGCTGATCGAGTCCGCTTACTGCAAGCGCCGCAGCCGGTCGGCGCGGCCGAGGCGACAACAGCCAGGCAGCAGAACAGATAAAAAATACACAGCGCATTAAAACAACTGTACCGCCACTTATCTGCTGTCTATCCAGCTCATCATGCAGGTTTTTTCTCGCTCTTTTCTTAACTGCGCGATTTCTCACTGATGACCAGTACAGTTGCATGTATAGAAGCAGAACAGTTACCAAGCAGGCTAATGAATAGCCCTGCAATTTCGCCCAGCTGTGCCTAAAAATCTAACCGCAAAGTCAGGAAAATAGGCTTCCAGTAGAACACCCTTTACAGCCGCCACAAGCGGAAGGAAGCACCACCATGGAACGTACCCTCGGTTCCGACCTGATCCACCAATCCCCGGCCACCAGCCTGTTCGATACCCTGCTGCTCTGGCAGCGCCGCGTCTCCAGCCGCCGCGAACTGGCCCGCCTGGACGAACGCCTGCTGAGCGACGCCGGCATCAGCCTGTACCAGCGCGAAGCGGAAGTCAGCAAGCCATTCTGGCGCTGAGTCGAACGCGTCACCATCCAAAGGGAAGCCGAGCGCTTCCCTTTTTTGTGGCTATGTCCCAGTCGCCTGTTGCACAGGCTAAAGCTGTAGGTTGGGTTGAGGGGCAGCGCGACGAAGCCCAACGAAACCTGCACCGAACCCGCTGGGCTCAACACCAACCTACGGGAGTTGCCTGACCTGCGGCCGATCCATACCTGCCAAACCCCATGCACCACATGATGGGGACATAGCCATAAAAAAGGGGAGCCTCGCGGCTCCCCACAGGGGACTTGCTCGTTAGAGCCGGTTTACGATCTTTTGAGCTAGAGCCAGGCAAGGCGAAATTGGGCGAGGGCGCGGAGTTTACGAGCTGTAAATGAGCAGCCCGAGCCCAATTTCAACGCAGCATGGCCGACGATCAAGAGGTCGTAGACCGGTTCTTGGCCGATCAGGCCTCGATTTCTACCAGTACTTCGCCCGGGGTGACCCGGTCGCCCTTGACCACGTGGATGGCCTTGACGGTGCCGGCGATCGGCGCCTGAACCTCGGTTTCCATCTTCATCGCCTCGGTGATCAGCACGGCCTGGCCGGTCTTGACCACGTCGCCCTCTTTCACCAGCACCTCGACGATATTGCCCGGCATGGTGGTGGTGACGTCACCCGGCGCGCTGGCCGATTTGCGCTTGCTGCCGCCACCGCCGACGAAGTCGTTGAGCGGCTCGAACACCACCTCTTCCGGCATGCCGTCGATGGACAGGTAGAAGTGGCGCTTGCCGTCGCCCTTCACGCCCACGCCGGTGATGTCTACGCGGTAGCTCTCGCCGTGCACGTCGATGACGAACTCGGTCGGCACGCCTTCGCCGCCGGCCGGGGCCACGCCACCGGCTTCGGGGATCGGCAGCAGCACTTCCGGGGTCAGGGTGCCGGCGGCGCGCTCCTCGAGGAACTTGCGGCCGATGTCGGGGAACATGGCGTAGGTCAGCACGTCTTCCTCGGACTTGGCCAGGGCGCCGATCTCCGCGCGCAGCTTGGCCAGCTCCGGCGGGATCAGGTCGGCCGGGCGCACGTCGATGACTTCCTCGCTGCCAATGGCCTGCTTGCGCAGCTGCTCGTTGACCTTGCCCGGCGCCTGGCCGTAGCGGCCCTGCAGGTACAGCTTCACCTCGTTGGTGATGGTCTTGTAGCGCTCGCCGGCCAGTACGTTGAACACCGCCTGGGTGCCGACGATCTGCGAGGTCGGCGTCACCAGCGGCGGGAAGCCGAGGTCTTCACGGACTTTCGGGATTTCGGCGAACACTTCGTTGATGCGATTGAGCGCGCCCTGTTCCTTCAGCTGGTTAGCCAGGTTGGACA
This sequence comes from Pseudomonas sp., assembly GCA_051646165.1. Classification (GTDB taxonomy): domain Bacteria; phylum Pseudomonadota; class Gammaproteobacteria; order Pseudomonadales; family Pseudomonadaceae; genus Aquipseudomonas. The sequence continues at coordinate 7,512 of JBOFCR010000087.1, forward strand.
TCATCCCGCCCGGCACCTGGTTGACCTGCACGCGGGTATCCACGGCGGTGAACTCGCTTTCGAACTGGTGGTACTTCTTGCGCACGGCGTGGAAGTACATGCCGATGTCCTGCAGCAGCGCCAGGTCCAGGCCGGTGTCGAACTCGCTGCCGCGCAGGGCGGCGACCATCGACTCGGTGCCGGGGTGGCTGGTGCCCCAGGCGAAGCTGGAGATGGCGGTGTCGATATGGTCGGCACCGGCCTCGATGGCCTTGAGCTGGCACATGGCCCCCAGGCCGGCGGTGTCGTGGCTGTGGATGAACACCGGCAGGTCGACTTCGGCCTTCAGCGCCTTGACCAGCTCGGCAGCGGCGTAAGGGGTGAGCAGGCCGGCCATGTCCTTGATCGCGATGGAGTCGATGCCCATGGCCTGCATGGCCTTGGCCTGGGTGACGTAGGCGGCCACGGTGTGTACCGGGCTGGTGGTGTAGCTGAGGGTGCCCTGGGCGTGCTTGCCGGCAGCCTTCACCGCCTCGATGGACACGCGCAGGTTACGCACGTCGTTCATCGCGTCGAAGATGCGGAACACATCGATGCCGTTGACCGCGGCCTTGGCCACGAAGGCGCGCACCACGTCGTCGCTGTAGTGGCGGTAGCCGAGCAGGTTCTGCCCGCGCAGGAGCATCTGCAGGCGGGTATTGGGCAGCGCGGCCTTGAGCTGGCGCAGGCGCTCCCAGGGGTCTTCCTTGAGAAAGCGCACGCAGGCGTCGAAGGTGGCGCCGCCCCAGACTTCCAGCGACCAGTAGCCGACCTGGTCGAGCTTGGGACAGATCGGCAGCATGTCTTCGGTGCGCATGCGGGTGGCGATGATCGACTGGTGGGCGTCGCGCAGGATGGTGTCGGTTACGGTTATTTTTTTAGAAACAGGGGTCTTAGCCATTTCTCAATTCCTCACAGGCCGGCGTGGGCGGCGATGGCGGCAGCGATGGCCAGGGCCAGCTCGTCCGGTTTGCGCTTGATCGAATAGTTGGTCAGTTCCGGGTGGGCTTCGACGAAGCTGGTGTTGAACTGGCCGCTGCGGAACTCGGGGTTGCGCAGGATCTCCTGGTAATAGGCGGCGGTGGTCTTCACCCCCTGCAGGCGCATGTCGTCCAGCGCGCGCAGGCCGCGGTCCATCGCCTCTTCCCAGGTCAGTGCCCAGACGATCAGCTTGAGGCACATGGAGTCGTAGTACGGCGGAATGGTGTAGCCGGTGTAGATCGCCGTGTCGGTGCGCACGCCGGGACCGCCGGGGGCGTAGTAACGGGTGATCTTGCCGAACGAGGGCAGGAAGTTGTTCTTCGGGTCTTCGGCGTTGATGCGGAACTGCAGGGCGAAGCCGCGGTACTGGATGTCTTCCTGCTTGATCGACAGCTCCAGGCCCGAGGCGATGCGGATCTGCTCGCGGACGATGTCGATGCCGGTGATTTCCTCGGTGATGGTGTGTTCCACCTGCACCCGGGTGTTCATCTCCATGAAGTACACCTCGCCCTCGGCGAGCAGGAACTCCACAGTGCCGGCGTTCTCGTAGCCCACCGCCTTGGCCGCACGCACGGCCAGGTCGCCGATATAGGCGCGCTGCTCAGGCGTCAGCTGCGGGCTGGGGGCGATCTCGATCAGCTTCTGGTTGCGACGCTGGATCGAGCAGTCGCGCTCGTACAGGTGCACGGTGTTGCCGAAGCTGTCGGCGAGGATCTGCGCCTCGATGTGCTTGGGATTGACGATGCATTTCTCGAGGAACACCTCGGCGCGGCCAAACGCCTTGCTCGCCTCGGAGATCACTCGCGGGTAGGCCTGCTCCAGCTCCTCGCGGCTGTTGCAGCGGCGGATGCCACGGCCACCGCCGCCGTTGGTGGCCTTGAGCATCACCGGATAGCCGATGCGGTCGCCTTCGCGCAGGGCTTCGGCGACATCCGCCACGTTGCCCTCGGTGCCCGGGGTGCAGGGCACGCCGGCGGCAATCATGCTGCGCCGCGCCTCGGTCTTGTCGCCCATGCGGCGGATCACTTCAGCCGACGGGCCGATGAACTTGATCCCGCGCTCGGCGCAGATATCGGCCAGCTCGGCGTTCTCCGAAAGGAAGCCGTAGCCGGGGTGGAGGGCGTCGCAGCCGGTCTCCACCGCCAGGTTCACCAGCTTGCGCGGGTTGAGGTAGCCGGCCAGCGGGTCGTCGCCGATGCTGTGGGCTTCATCGGCGCGCTTGACGTGCAGCGCCATGCGGTCGGCTTCGGCGTATACCGCCACCGAGCGGATGCCCATCTCGGCGCAGGCGCGCACGATGCGGACGGCAATCTCACCACGGTTGGCAATGAGGATCTTCTTGATCACGAGCCTGGTTCCTCGATCACGTGAACAAACGGCCGCCACAGAGCGGTCGACGAGTGACCGCACGGCTTGTAGCGGTCTTGGCTTTACCCTACGCCGCTGCTGGAATTAACCAAAATCAATATTTGTTGGGTTAGCCATTAGCAAAGACTTATAGTTGAACGCATCAACCTTGCTGGCGAGCCATAGCAATGCGTAAGTCGCTGATGCGCATGACATTTCGTCAGCTGCAGATTTTCCGGGCAGTCTGCGAAAGCCGTTCCTACAGCCGCGCCGCCGAGGAAATGGCTCTCACCCAGCCGGCTGTGAGCCTGCAGATTCGCCAGCTGGAAGAGCTGATCGACCAGCCGCTGTTCGATTACGTGGCCAAGAAGCTCTACCTGACGCCCGCCGCCGAGGCGCTGCTGAAAGCCAGCGAGGACATTTTCGGGCGCCTGGAGAGTCTCGACATGCAGCTCTCCGACCTGCAGGGCTCGCTGCAGGGCCAGCTCAGCCTGGCAGTGGAATCCAGCGCCAAGTACCTGGTACCGCACCTGTTCGCCGCCTTCCGCGCGCAGCACCCGGAGGTCAGCCTGCAGCTGGTGGTGGTCAACCATGCGCAGGCGGTCAAACGCTTGTCGGTGAGCCGCGACGACCTGTTGATCATGTCGCAGGTGCCCAGCGAGCTGGCCCTGGATTTCTTCCCGTTCTTTACCAACCCGATCATCGCCGTGGCGCCGCCGAGCCACCCGCTGTGCTCGCTGGAGCGCCTGCGCCTGAGCGACCTCAGCGGCTTCCCGCTGCTGGTGCGCGAGGTCGGCTCGGGCACGCGCAAGGCCTGCGAGGAGTACTGCCACCAGAAGCGTGCGCACTTCGCCCAGACCGTCGAGGTCGGCTCCACCGAGTCGCAAGTGGAAGCGGTGATCGCCGGTCTCGGCCTGGCCCTGCTGCCGCGCCACGCGGTGCGCCTGGAGCTGGCCGCCGGGCTACTGCGCGAGCTGCCGGTGGAGGAGTTGCCGCTGCAGCGCAGCTGGTGTGTGGTGAACGTGCGCGGCAAGCGCCTGTCGCCGGTGGCCCAGGCCTTCCTCGACTTCATCCGCGCCGAGCGGGCGCAGATCAGTGCGCTGGGCGAGCGCTTCGCAGCTCTGCAGGCAGGCCAGTAACCAGGGCGCTGGCCACGATCAGCTCAGGAAAGTCGGCGACCTGCTGGTTCAGCCGGCGCTGCTCGGAATAGTCCTCGATCGCCCGGCGGAACTGCATGCGCCGCAGGTCTTCCTGCTGGCGACGATTGCGGCTGGCGGAATGCTGCTGGTCAACGTGATGGCGGGACATGGCACGACTCCAGTACGGATGCGGGGAGCATCAGCATGGGAGCAGGGCATGACGGTTTGCCGACAGCGGCATGAAGATCGAGTGAAGCCGCCCTTAATCTTCTGCAGCACGCACCGACTTGGGCGACAGCCGCAGACTGCGCAGGCTGCGCTTGACGCTCTTCAGGTGGTTGACCAGGGTCGGCCCGCGCGCCATGGCCACGCCCATGGCCAGCACATCAATCACCACCAGGTGGGCGATGCGCGAGGTCAGCGGGGTGTAGATCTCGGTGTCTTCCTGCACGTCGATGGCCAGGTTGACGTCGGCCAGGTCGGCCAGCGGCGTCTGCCCCGGGCACAGGGTGATCAGGGTGGCGCCGGACTCGCGCACCAGGTTGGCGGTGATCAGCAGATCCTTGGAGCGCCCCGACTGGGAAATGCAGATGGCCACATCGGTGGGCTTGAGCGTCACCGCACTCATCGCCTGCATGTGTGGGTCCGAATAGGCCGCCGCCGTCAGCAGCAGGCGGAAGAACTTGTGCTGAGCATCCGCCGCCACCGCACCGGAAGCGCCGAAACCGTAGAACTCGATGCGCTGGGCATGGGCGATGGCGTTGATCGCCCGCTGCAGAGCCTGGGTATCAAGGCGCTCGCGCACTTCCATCAGGGTGTGCAGGGTGGTGTCGAAAATCTTCAGGCTGAAGTCGGTGACCGAGTCGTCCTCGTGGATCGCGAACTGGCCGAAGCTGGCCCCCGCCGCCAGGCTCTGCGCCAGCTTCAGCTTGAGGTCCTGGAAGCCGCCGCAACCGATGGCGCGGCAGAAGCGCACGATGGTCGGCTCGCTGATGCCGACCTCGTGCGCCAGGTCAGCCATGGAGCTGTGCATCACCGCCGACGGGTCCTGCAGAACATGGTCGGCGACCTTGAGTTCGGACTTGCGGAGCAGATGGCGGGACTGGGCGATGTGCTGCAGCAGATTCACGGGCTGGACTCGGGTTATGATCGGGCTGTAGTGAGCTTGTAGTTATACTACATGAGCGCCCCGCCCGCACGGGCAAACCCGGCCGGAGTCCCCCTGTGAACACCCCCTGCGACATGCTGGTTTTCGG
>JBOFCR010000094.1:0-25635 GCA_051646165.1 Pseudomonas sp.
CCCAATGAAGCCGTTTTGAGACCAGGCGGGCCACGCCTTTCCCTGACGCCTTCACGGAGCCTGTACGAAAAGTCGCTGAGCGAAGGTCAGGCGAGCCGGTTTAAACGCCGCACTACCGAAACACAGCACTTGTCGTCCAGAGCCTAACCACAACAACAGGGAAGATCCCGGTGGTACGCATCGGCCCTTACACACTGCCCAACCAGCTGATCCTCGCCCCCATGGCGGGCGTCACCGATCAGCCGTTCCGGCAGCTGTGCCGGCGCCTCGGCGCGGGCCTGGTGGTATCGGAGATGGTCACCAGCGACGTGCGCCTGTGGAACAGCCGTAAATCCAGCCTGCGCATGATCCACAGCGGCGATCCCGAGCCGCGCTCGGTGCAGATCGCCGGTGGCGACCCCGAGATGCTCGCCGAAGCTGCCAGGCGCAATGTGGAAATGGGCGCACAGATTATCGACATCAACATGGGCTGCCCGGCCAAGAAGGTCTGCAACAAGGCCGCCGGCTCGGCCCTGATGAAAGATGAAGAGCTGGTCGCCGCCATCCTCGACGCAGTGGTCAAGGCGGTCGACGTGCCGGTGACCCTGAAGATCCGCACCGGCTGGGACCGCTCGAACAAGAACGGCATCAGCGTGGCGAAGATCGCCGAGCAGGCCGGCATCAGCGCCCTGGCCGTGCATGGCCGGACCCGCGCCGACCTGTACACCGGCTACGCCGAGTACGACACCATCGCCGCGATCAAGCAGGCGGTATCCATTCCGGTGTTCGCCAATGGCGACATCGATTCACCGCACAAGGCCCGCGCCGTGCTCGACGCCACTGGCGCCGATGCCCTGCTGATCGGCCGTGCGGCGCAAGGGCGGCCGTGGATCTTCCGCGAGATCGCTCATTTCCTGGCGACCGGTAAGGAACTGCCGGCGCCAACGCTGTATGAGGTCGAACGGATTCTGCTGGAGCACCTGGCCGCCCTGCACGCCTTCTATGGCGACGTGATGGGCGTACGTATCGCCCGCAAGCATGTCGGCTGGTACCTCGCCACCCTGCCAGGCGCCAGGGAGTTTCGCGCCGAGTTCAATCGTCTGGAAAGCACGGACGCGCAATGCGCCAACGTTCGGCAGTTCTTCGCCGAACAACATAACAAGGAACAAGAGGTGGCCGCATGACGAGGATGACCGAACCTTTTTTTGATGAATCAGCTTTTGATGGGGCAGTACCCGTGAGCGACAACACCAACCTGAAGCAGCACCTGACCACGCCGAGCGAAGAGGGCCAGACCCTGCGCGGCAGTGTGGAAAAAGCGCTGCACAACTACTTTGCTCACCTGGAAGGTGCCGACGTCACCGACGTCTACAACCTGGTCCTCAACGAGGTCGAGGCACCGCTGCTGGAAACCGTGATGAACTACGTCAAGGGCAACCAGACCAAGGCCTCCGAGCTGCTCGGCCTGAATCGCGGCACCCTGCGCAAGAAGCTCAAGCAATACGATCTGCTGTAAGCCTCGAACACATGGAAAAGGGCGACCCCAGGGTCGCCCTTTTTTACTGAATCTCCAGCTCCGATGGACTTTGCAATGACCGACCAGACCACCCGCCTCCCCGTTCGCCGCGCCCTGATCAGCGTCTCCGACAAGACCGGCATCCTCGAGTTCGCCCGTGAACTCGTTACCCTGGGCGTGGAAATCCTCTCCACCGGCGGCACCTACAAGCTGCTCAAGGACAACGGCGTCGCGGCCGTGGAAGTCGCCGACTACACCGGCTTCCCGGAAATGATGGACGGTCGCGTGAAGACCCTGCACCCGAAGATCCACGGCGGCATCCTCGGCCGTCGCGCCCTCGACGGCGCGGTGATGGAGCAGCACGGCATCAAGCCGATCGACCTGGTCGCGGTCAACCTCTACCCGTTCGCCGCCACCGTGGCCAAGCCGGGCTGTGACCTGGCCGACGCCATCGAGAACATCGACATCGGCGGCCCGACCATGGTCCGCAGCGCCGCGAAGAACCACAAAGACGTGGCCATCGTGGTCAACGCCGGTGACTACGCCGGCATAGTCGATAGCCTCAAGGCCGGCGGCCTGAGCTACGCCCAGCGCTTCGACCTGGCCCTCAAGGCCTTCGAGCACACTGCTGCCTACGACGGCATGATCGCCAACTACCTGGGCACCATCGACCAGGCGCGCGACACCCTGTCGACCGAGGATCGCGGCGCCTTCCCGCGCACCTTCAACAGCCAGTTCATCAAGGCCCAGGAAATGCGCTACGGCGAGAACCCGCACCAGAGCGCGGCGTTCTATGTGGAAGCGCAGAAAGGCGAGGCCAGCGTGGCCACCGCCATCCAGCTGCAAGGCAAGGAACTGTCGTTCAACAACGTGGCCGACACCGACGCCGCGCTGGAATGCGTGAAGAGCTTCGTCAAACCGGCCTGCGTCATCGTCAAGCACGCCAACCCGTGCGGCGTGGCCGTGGCCACCGATGCCGAAGGCGGTATCCGCAAGGCCTACGACCTGGCCTACGCCACCGACACCGAGTCGGCCTTCGGCGGCATCATCGCCTTCAACCGCGAGCTGGACGGTGCCACCGCCCAGGCCATCGTCGAGCGTCAGTTCGTCGAAGTGATCATCGCCCCGAAAATCTCCCAGGCTGCCCGCGACGTGGTCGCCGCCAAAGCCAACGTGCGCCTGCTCGAGTGCGGCGAATGGCCGGCCGAGCGCAGCGCCGGCTGGGACTTCAAGCGCGTCAACGGTGGCCTGCTGGTACAGAGCCGCGACATCGGCATGATCAAGGCCGAAGACCTGAAGATCGTGACCCAGCGCGCGCCGAGCGAGCAGGAAATCCATGACCTGATCTTCGCCTGGAAAGTGGCCAAGTTCGTTAAATCCAACGCCATCGTCTATGCCAAGGGCCGCCAGACCATCGGCGTCGGCGCCGGTCAGATGAGCCGCGTCAACTCCGCCCGTATCGCCGCGATCAAGGCCGAGCACGCCGGCCTGCAGGTCGCCGGTTCGGTAATGGCCTCCGACGCCTTCTTCCCGTTCCGCGACGGCCTGGACAACGCCGCCGCCAATGGCATCACCGCAGTGATCCAGCCGGGCGGTTCGATGCGCGATGCGGAAGTTATCGCTGCGGCCGACGAAGCCGGTATCGCCATGGTGTTCACCGGCATGCGCCACTTCCGCCATTGATTGGCATGGCCGCGCTGTAGCAGGCGTCTGCGTCGTTGCGGACGACTTCGCTAATGCTCATTGCCAGTCGGCAACTGCGCTTATCGAAGCCATCCGCGCCTAGCATCCACCAGCTCCATCGCGGCCCGATAGAACGCTAGAAGCAAGATTTTCGTAGGGTGGATAACGCTGTGCTTATCCACCGAACGGGCCTAGCGCCCGCCTCCACTGGGAGAGAGACATGAACGTATTGATCATCGGCAGCGGCGGTCGTGAACACGCCCTGGCCTGGAAAGTGGCGCAGGACAAACGCGTCGCCAAAGTCTTCGTTGCCCCGGGTAACGCCGGCACCGCCACCGAAGCCAAGTGCGAGAACGTCGCCATCGACGTGCTGGCCATCGAGCAGCTGGCCGACTTCGCCGAGAAGAACGTGCAACTGACCATCGTCGGCCCGGAAGCGCCGCTGGTGAAGGGTGTGGTCGACCTGTTCCGCACCCGCAAGCTGGACATCTTCGGCCCCACCGCCGCCGCTGCCCAGCTGGAGGGCTCCAAGGCCTTTACCAAGGACTTCCTGGCACGCCAGAACATTCCTACCGCCGACTACCAGAACTTCACCGAAGTCGAGCCGGCGCTGGCCTACCTGCGTGAGAAAGGCGCACCGATCGTGGTCAAGGCCGACGGCCTGGCCGCCGGTAAAGGCGTGATCGTCGCCATGACCCTGGCCGAAGCCGAGGAAGCCGTACGCGACATGCTGTCGGGCAACGCCTTCGGCGACGCTGGCGCCCGCGTGGTGATCGAGGAATTTCTCGATGGCGAAGAAGCCAGCTTCATCGTCATGGTCGACGGCGAGAACGTGCTGCCGATGGCCACCAGTCAGGACCACAAGCGTGTTGGCGATGCCGACACCGGCCCGAACACCGGCGGCATGGGTGCCTACTCGCCGGCTCCGGTGGTCACCGCCGACGTGCACAAGCGCGTGATGGACGAAGTGATCTACCCGACCGTGCGCGGCATGGCCGCCGAAGGCAACGTCTACACCGGCTTCCTCTACGCGGGGCTGATGATCGACAAGGCCGGCAAGCCGAAAGTCATCGAGTTCAACTGCCGCTTCGGCGACCCGGAAACCCAGCCGATCATGGTCCGCCTGGAAAGCTCCCTGGTGCTGCTGGTCGAGGCCGCGCTGGCCAAGGCGCTGGACAAGGTCGAAGCCACCTGGGACCCGCGCCCCACCGTGGGCGTGGTGATCGCTGCCGGCGGTTACCCGGCCGACTACGCCAAGGGTGACGTGATCGAAGGCCTGGACGCCGCCGCCAAGATCGACGGCAAGGTGTTCCACGCCGGTACCGCGCTGAACGCCGCCGGTGAAGTGGTTACCGCTGGCGGTCGCGTGCTGTGCGCCACCGCTATCGGCAATAGCGTGTCCGATGCCCAGCTGCAGGCCTACCGCCTGGCCGAGCAGATCCGCTGGAACGGCAGCTTCTACCGCACCGACATCGGCTACCGCGCCATTGCCCGCGAACGCGGCGAAGACTAAGCAAAACCGGGTAAATATCCGGTAAAGCCCGCACAAAAGGCAGCCTCCTGGCTGCCTTTTGTCCATTAGCCATGGCTATAATCCGGGGATTCACCACCGAAGGGACTTCGCCCGTGCGACGGCTCAGGATCGCCACCGGACTCATCGTCAGTCTGCTGCTCAGCATCGCCTGCCTGGCAACGGCGCCAGCATTGGCAGCCCCGGCACCCGCAACGGACAGCGGCGAAAGCTGGTCGATCCTACTCGACAAGACCGCCCGCATGACCTTCGCCGAAGTCCGCAGCCAGACCGCGCGCTTCCAGCCTCTCGATCGCCGCTCCATCACCTACCCCGCTTCGCCCCAGGCCGTCTGGCTGCGCATCAGCATTCCCGCCTACCAGCAGCCGCACTGGCTGTGGCTGTTCGCCCCGCGGGTGCAGCACCTCGACTACTACCTGCTGCAGGGCGACACCCTGGAGCAGCAACTGCAAACCGGCGAAGCCCTGCCGATGGACTCGCGGCCGCTGCCGTCGCGCTCGTACCTGTTCCCTACGCCGAACGACGGCCAGCCACGGGTGGCCTACCTGCGCATGACCTCCAACCACGCGCTGATGCTGTGGTTCAAGGCCATCGACCAGCGCGACCTGGTCAACCAGGAAAAACCCGCCTACCTGTTCGGCGCCCTGCTCGGCGGCCTGCTCCTGCTGTGCCTGTTCAACCTGCTGCGCATGGCCTACTCGCCCACGTCCAGCAGCCTGTGGCTGGCCGGCATGCACGCCGGCCTGGCGCTATCGGCCACCTGCAACATCGGCCTGCTGGCGGTGTGGATGCCCGAGCAGAGCTACAACCAGTCGCTGATCGCCGACCTCGCCGCCCTCGGCACGGCCCTGTGCCTGCTGGCCTTCACCCTGTGCTTCTTCCGTGGCACCACGGCCGAACACAGCCGCCTGCGCCACCTGCTGCACGGCGAGATGCTGCTGCTTGGCGTGTTCGCCCTGCTGATCACCAGCGGCCTGTTCTGGCATAGCTGGCTGATCTACAGCCTGGTGATCATGACCGCCGTGACCGTGCCGGCCGTGGCCTTCGTGCACTGGCGCAACGGCTACCAGCCGGCCCGGCTGATAGTCGCCGGCCTGCTGGTCTTCGATATCGGCTTCGGTGCCCTGGTGCCGGTGCTGTTCGGCTTCGACCAGCTCAATCCCGGCTGGCTGGTGCTCAGCGCCTTCAGCGTGGCCATGCTCTGCGGCCTGATCCTCAGCATCGCCCTGGCCGAGCGCCAACGGCAGATCCAGAGCGATACCCTGCAGCAGCGCACCAGCGAAGCCGCCACCAGCGCCGAGCTGAAGGCCAAGGCCGAGTTCCTGGCCAAGATCAGCCACGAGATCCGTACCCCCATGAACGGCGTGCTGGGCATGACCGAGCTGCTGCTCGGCACGCCGCTGTCGGCCAAGCAGCGCGACTACGTGCAGACCATCCACAGCGCCGGCAACGAACTGCTGACCCTGATCAACGAGATCCTCGATATCTCCAAGCTGGAGTCCGGGCAGATTGAGCTGGACGACGTGCAGTTCGACCTCAACGCGCTGGTCGATGACTGCCTGGACATCTTCCGCGCCAAGGCCGAACAGCAGCGCGTCGAGCTGATCAGCTTTATGCAGCCGCAAGTCCCGCGAGTGATCAGCGGCGACCCGACGCGCCTGCGCCAGGCCCTGATGAGCCTGCTCGACAATGCCTTCCGCCAGACCGACGAAGGCGAGATCCTGCTGGTGGTGGCGCTGGACAACGAAGGCCAGAGCCCGCGCCTGCGCATCGCCGTGCAGGACAGCGGCCGCCCGCTGGAAGCCAGCGAGCGCGATGCCCTGCTCAACACCGAGCTGCACAGCACCGACTTCCTTTCCGCGACCAAGCTTGGCGGACGCCTGGGCCTGATCATCGCCCGCCAGCTGATCCGCCTGATGGAAGGCGAGTTCGGCATCCAGAGCGGCGGCAGCCAGGGCAGCACCCTGTGGTTCAACCTGCCACTGGACCCCGAGCGCCTGGAACACCCCACCGCCGACCTCGACGGCCCGCTGCAGGGCGCGCGCCTGCTGGTGGTCGACGACAACGAGACCTGCCGCAAGCTGCTGGTGCAGCAATGCAACGCCTGGGGCCTGCAGGCCAGCGCGGTGGCGTCCGGCAAGGAGGCCCTGGCCCTGCTGCGGACCAAGGCGCACCTCAAGGAATTCTTCGACGTGGTCCTGCTCGACCAGGACATGCCCGGCATGACCGGCATGCAGCTGGCGGCCAAGATCAAGGAAGACCCGGGCCTCAACCACGATATCCTGCTGGTGATGCTCACCGGCATCAGCAATGCGCCGAGCAAGATCATCGCGCGCAATGCCGGGATCAAGCGCATCCTGGCCAAGCCGGTGGCCGGCTACACGCTGAAGACCACCCTCGCCGACGAACTGGCCCAGCGCAACGACGGCAGCCCGTCCAGCACCGCCAGCCAGGCCGGCGATAGCGGCGCTATCCAGGTGCCGGACGGTTTCCGTATCCTGGTGGCCGAAGACAACAGCATCTCCACCAAGGTCATTCGCGGCATGCTGAGCAAGCTCAACCTGCAGCCGGACACCGCCAGCAACGGCGAGGAAGCCCTGCAGGCCATGCAGGCGCAGCAGTACGACCTGGTGCTGATGGACTGCGAAATGCCGGTGCTCGACGGCTTCTCCGCCACCGAGCGCCTGCGCGCCTGGGAACAGCGCGAGCAGCGCAGTCGCACGCCGGTGGTGGCGTTGACCGCGCACATCCTCGCCGAGCACAAGGAGCGCGCCCGCCAGGTCGGCATGGACGGGCACATGGCCAAACCGGTGGAAATGTCCCAGCTGCGCGAACTGATCGCCCACTGGGTCGACCAGAAGCAACGCCGCGACCAGCACGACGTTCTGCCCTCCTGACGCACCCGGCGCAGGCCGCTATGCTTGCGCCATCGCTTTCTGACGAGCCTTGCCCATGCTCTCCCTGCTGTCCACCGTGTACCTGAAGATGCTGGTGCTCTACAGCCCGTTCTTCGTGTTGTCCTGCTTTATCGGCCTGACCCCCGGCTACAGCGTCAAGGAACGCAAGAAGCTGGCCTGGAAAGTGGCCCTGGGCAGCCTGATCGCCAGCGTGCTGCTGTACCTGTTCGGCCAGACCATCTTCGAGATCTTCGGCATCACCCCCGACGCCTTCCGCATCGGCGCCGGCAGCGTGCTGTTCATCTCCGCCCTGGGCATGGCCCAGGGCAAGTCGGCGGTGCAGTCGGACAACGTGCAGCAGGATGTCACCATAGTGCCGCTGACCATCCCGCTCACTGTCGGCCCCGGCACCATCGGTGCGCTGCTGGTGATGGGCATCAGCCAGCCGGAGTGGGAAGACAAGCTGTCGGCGATCATCGCCATCGCCCTGGCCAGCGCCACGGTCGGCATCGTGCTGTACCTGTCCGACCAGGTCGAACGCCTGCTCGGCCAGCAGGGCCTGCAGATCCTCAGCCGGCTGATGGGCCTGTTCGTCTGCGCCCTGGCAGCGCAGATCATCTTCACCGGAATCAAGGGCTACCTGCATCTCTGAGCGGCAGCCAGCTGCGCTCCGCATCCGCCGCAGCGGACCGCTCCAGCCCTGCCAATCATGACGCGCCACAAAACGGTGCAAAGATGCGAGCAAGGGGTTGTAGTCCGGCGTTATCGCACCACTTGCGTGCATCCGGTGTTTTCCCCTTTCGTGGAAATAATCGACGATTCCTTGTGCGACAAGGGCTTATATGGCTTGGCACGGATGCTGCCAAAGGACTGACGACCCCCTTCGGTCCTCATTGATGCGCATGGAGCCCTAACAAGATGAAACGCCGTCCATTTCTGAAGTCCACCCTCGCCGCCAGCGCCCTGTTGCTGAGCGGTCTGTTCCCGTACAGCCTGCAGGCCGCCGAGACCATCAAGGTCGGCATCCTGCACTCGCTGTCCGGCACCATGGCTATTTCCGAAACCTCGCTGAAAGACATGGCGTTGATGACCATCGACGAGATCAACGCCAAGGGCGGGGTCAACGGCAAGCAGCTGGAAGCAGTGGTGGTCGACCCGGCCTCCAACTGGCCGCTGTTCGCCGAGAAGGCGCGCCAGCTGCTGACCCAGGACAAGGTCGACGTGGTGTTCGGCTGCTGGACCTCGGTGTCGCGCAAATCCGTGCTGCCGGTGTTCGAAGAGCTCAACGGCCTGCTGTTCTACCCGGTGCAATACGAAGGCGAAGAAATGTCGCCGAACGTGTTCTACACCGGCGCGGCGCCAAACCAGCAGGCCATCCCCGCCGTGGAATACCTGATGAGCGAAGACGGCGGCGCCGCCAAACGCTATTACCTGCTGGGTACCGACTACGTCTACCCGCGCACCACCAACAAGATCCTGCGCAGCTTCCTGCATTCCAAAGGTGTGCAGGACAAGGATATCGAAGAGGTCTACACCCCCTTCGGTCATAGCGACTATCAAACCATCGTCGCCAACATCAAGAAGTTCTCCGCCGGCGGCAAGACTGCGGTGATCTCCACCGTCAACGGCGACTCCAACGTGCCGTTCTACAAGGAACTGGCCAACCAGGGCATCGAAGCCACCGACATCCCGGTGGTGGCCTTCTCGGTGGGCGAGGAAGAACTGCGCGGCATCGACACCAAGCCGCTGGTGGGCCAGCTGGCCGCCTGGAACTACTTCCAGTCGGTGGACAACCCGGTCAACACCGAGTTCGTCAACAAATGGAAGGCCTACGCCAAGGCCAAGAATCTGCCGAACTACCAGACCGCAGTGACCAACGACCCGATGGAAGCCACCTACGTCGGCATCAACATGTGGGCCCAGGCCGTGGCGAAAGCCGGCAGCACCGACGTCAACAAGGTTCGCGAAGCCCTCGCCGGGCAGACCTTCGCCGCGCCGAGCGGCTACACCCTGACCATGGACAAGACCAACCACCACCTGCACAAGCCGGTGATGATCGGCGAAGTCCAGGGCGACGGGCAGTTCTCCATCGTCTGGCAGACCGAAGGCCCGCTGCGCGCCCAGCCGTGGAGCCCCTTCATCCCCGGCAACGACAAGAAGCCGGACTACGCGGTGAAGTCCAACTGAGGCGGGCTCGTCTTTCGGGAAGTCCGCGTGCGCCATGGCATCCCTCACCCCCAGCCCCTCTCCCGTGGGGAGAGGGGTGACGGAGCGCCAGGCAACCTAGACCGCTCATGAATCCGCATGTTTCCCCTCTCCCGCCGGGAGAGGGGCCAGGGGTGAGGGTCTTGCGCCCCACTCTATAGCCGTAGCCCGGATGCAATCCGCAAATCGCCACCCCGGATTGCATCCGGCTACGGCCACCGGCAAAGGACTGATCCGCAATGCCCACTGCCCTTACCCGAATCCTGCTGTCACTGGCACTGCTGCTGCCACTGACCGCCCATGCCGGCGACGCCAGCGACTTTGTCGCGGCCAACCCGGCCAGGCAGGCCAAGCTCCTCGAGAGCTGGGCCGCACAACCCGATCCCGCCCGCCAGCCTCTGCTCGATGCCCTGCAGAATGGCCGCCTGGCCGCCGACAGCGGCAAAACCGCCTTTATCGAGCAGGACGGCCAGTTCGTCGCCGCCGAAGGCGACGCCCTGCCGCAAGGCACGCCGAAGAAGCTGCGCCTGAATAACCGCCTGCGCGGCCTGCTGGCCATCGCCCAGGCCAGCCAGCAACTGCTCGCCGAGGAAGCGGCAACGCGTCTGGCCGCCGCCCAACAACTGCAGAAGAGCGCCAAGCCGGCACAGCTGGAACTGCTCAACGGCCGCGTCGCCAGCGAAGTGAATGACGAAGTGCGCGCCGCCCTGGCGCTGGCCCTGGCCAACCTGCAACTGGTCGACCAGGATCCGGCGATCCGCCTCAAGGCCGTGCGCCTGCTCGGCGAGAGCGGCGATCCGCTGGCCCGCACCCGCCTCGAAGGCCTGCTCGCCGACGGCGTGGAAAGTGACGCTGCGGTACGCACCGCCGCCGAAACCAGCCTGGGCCAGGTCAAGCGCCGCCTGCTGGTCGGCGAATTGCTCGGCCAGGCTTTCAGCGGCCTGAGCCTGGGCAGCATCCTGCTGCTGGCCGCCCTCGGTCTGGCCATCACCTTCGGCCTGCTCGGGGTGATCAACATGGCCCACGGCGAGATGCTGATGCTCGGCGCCTATACCACCTACATGGTGCAGCTGGGCTTCCAGCGCCTGGCCCCGGAATACCTCGCGCTCTACCCGCTGCTGGCACTGCCGGTGGCCTTCTTCGTCACCGCCGCCATCGGCATGGCGCTGGAGCGCACGGTGATCCGCCACCTCTACGGTCGCCCGCTGGAAACCCTGCTGGCCACCTGGGGCATCAGCCTGATGCTGATCCAGCTGGTGCGGGTGATCTTCGGCGCGCAGAACGTCGAAGTGGCCAACCCGGGCTGGCTGTCCGGCGGCATGCAGGTGCTACCGAACCTGGTACTGCCCTATAGCCGCATCGTCATCATCGGCTTCGCCCTGTTCGTGGTGGCGCTGACCTGGCTGCTGCTGAACAAGACCCGCCTGGGCCTCAACGTCCGCGCAGTCACCCAGAACCGCAATATGGCGGCCTGTTGCGGGGTGCCGACTGGCCGCGTCGACATGCTCGCCTTCGGCCTCGGCTCCGGCATCGCCGGTCTCGGCGGCGTGGCCCTGAGCCAGATCGGCAACGTCGGCCCAGATCTCGGCCAGAGCTACATCATCGACTCCTTCCTGGTGGTAGTGCTCGGCGGCGTCGGCCAACTGGCCGGCAGCGTGATGGCCGCCTTCGGCCTCGGCATCGCCAACAAGCTGCTGGAACCGCAGATCGGCGCCGTGCTCGGCAAGATCCTGATCCTCGCGCTGATCATTCTGTTCATCCAGAAACGTCCGCAAGGCCTCTTCGCTCTCAAGGGACGGGTGATCGACTAAGCGGGACCTGCTCACGCCAATTGACGACCGCGCCGCTGCCTCCCTGGTGGCGGCGCAGAGAAGGAACAGAAGATGCTGCCAAACCAGAATGCTCCCACCTGCCCCGCCACCATTGAGGCAACGGCCCTACGGGTTGCGACTGCCGACGCGCCATGCTGCGTTGCGAGTCTTGCCGAGGGAATGACCATCGCCTGCGACTCGCGCCTTGCCTGGCACGCCGGCAGCCTGCACCGCGGTGCGTCCCTTGACGCGAGCATGTCCCGATGACCATGCCACTCAACCAAACGCTGCTGGCCCGCGCCAGCAATGCCATCGGCCCGAAAGCCTCGCTGGCGATCGGCGGGCTGGTCCTGCTCATCCTGCTGGCCATGCCGCTGCTACACCTGCTGCCGGCCGACAACGCCCTGCACGTCTCGGCCTACAGCCTGACCCTGGTCGGCAAGATCCTCTGCTACGCCATAGTCGCGCTGGCGCTCGATCTGGTCTGGGGTTACGCCGGCATGCTCTCGCTCGGCCATGGCCTGTTCTTCGCCCTCGGCGGCTACGCCATGGGCATGTACCTGATGCGCCAGAGCGCCGGTGACGGCCTGCCGGCCTTTATGAGCTTCCTCGCCTGGACCGAGTTGCCCTGGTACTGGTACGGCACCAGCAACTTCCTCTGGGCCCTGTGCCTGGTGGTGCTGGCGCCGGGCCTGCTGGCCCTGGTGTTCGGCTTCTTCGCCTTCCGCTCGCGGATCAAGGGCGTGTACTTCTCGATCATGACCCAGGCGCTGACCTTCGCCGGCATGTTGCTGTTCTTCCGCAACGAGACCGGTTTCGGCGGCAATAACGGCTTCACCAACTTCCGCACCATCCTCGGCTTCGACATCACCGCACCGGGCACCCGCGCCACCCTGTTCCTGGCCACCGTGCTGTTGCTGGCTGGCAGCCTGCTGCTGGGCTGGAAGCTGGCCAGGAGCAAGTTCGGCCGGGTGCTCACCGCCCTGCGCGACGCGGAGAACCGCCTGATGTTCTGCGGCTACGACCCACGCGGCTACAAGCTGTTTATCTGGGTGCTCTCCGCCGTGCTGTGCGGCCTGGCCGGTGCGTTGTATGTGCCGCAGGTGGGCATCATCAACCCCAGCGAGATGTCGCCGACCAACTCCATCGAAGCGGCCATCTGGGTCGCCCTCGGCGGGCGCGGCACCCTGATCGGCCCGCTGCTCGGCGCCGGCCTGGTCAACGGCATGAAGAGCTGGTTCACCGTGGCCTTCCCCGAGTACTGGCTGTTCGCCCTCGGCGCACTGTTTATCGTCGCCACCCTGTTCCTGCCAAATGGCGTGATCGGCCTCCTGAGAAGGAAGTCATCATGATCGCTACTGCGCATTTCATCTGCGGCGTTGCACGGTGCTCGCTCCTCGCCGTACCTGCTCGTACTGTCTCGTCGCTGCGCGCCGCGCGCCTTGCAGCTGAAATTGCTCGCGACGCGCTCCTGACGACTTCCACGGAGCAAGACCAATGAGAGCCACTCCGGTACCCGACTTCATGCTCGAACCCGCCTTCGACCCAGCCGGTAGCGGCCGCGACGCGGTCGGCCTTGGCAGCGCCGCCGGCAAGGGCCTGGACGTACGCCACGGCACCATCCTGACCCTGGAAGGGATCAACGTCAGCTTCGACGGCTTCAAGGCGCTGACCGAGCTCAACCTGTATATCGGCGTCGGTGAACTGCGCTGCATCATCGGCCCCAACGGCGCCGGCAAGACCACCATGATGGACGTGATCACCGGCAAGACCCGCCCGGACAACGGCCACGCCTGGTTCGGCGAGACGCTGGATCTGACCAGCCTGAGCGAAGTCGAGATCGCCCAGCACGGCATCGGCCGCAAGTTCCAGAAGCCCACGGTGTTCGAGGCGCTCAGCGTGTTCGAGAACCTCGAACTGGCGCTGAAAACCAACAAGTCGGTATGGGCCAGCCTGCGCGCCAAGCTCTCCGGCGAGCAAAAGGCACGCATCGAAGAAGTGCTGACCACCATCCGCCTGGAAGGCTCGCGCCATCGCCCGGCCGGGCTGCTGTCGCACGGCCAGAAGCAGTTCCTCGAGATCGGCATGCTGCTGGTGCAGGACCCGCAACTGCTGCTGCTCGACGAGCCGGTGGCGGGCATGACCGACGCCGAAACCGAGTTCACCGCCGAGCTGTTCAAGTCGCTGGCGCGCAAGCATTCGCTGATGGTGGTCGAGCACGACATGGGCTTCGTCGGCAGCATCGCCGACCACGTTACCGTGCTGCACCAGGGCAGCGTGCTGGCCGAAGGCTCGCTGGAAGACGTGCAGGCCAACGAACGCGTTATCGAAGTCTATCTGGGGCGCTGAACCATGCTGCAAGTCGATAAACTCCACCAGTACTACGGCGGTAGCCACATCCTCCGCGGCCTGTCGTTCGAGGCCAAGGTCGGCGAAGTCACCTGCCTGCTCGGCCGCAACGGCGTGGGCAAGACCACCCTGCTCAAATGCCTGATGGGCCTGCTGCCGGCCAAAGAAGGCAAGGTCGAGTGGGAAGGCCAGCCGATCAACGCCTACAAACCGCACCAGCGCGTGCACGCCGGCATCGCCTACGTGCCGCAGGGGCGGGAAATTTTCCCCAGGCTCACGGTCGAGGAAAACCTGCTGATGGGGCTTTCTCGTTTTGGCGCAAAGGACGCCAAGGTCGTACCGGCCTTTATCTACGAGCTGTTCCCGGTGCTGTTGCAGATGAAGGATCGCCGTGGCGGCGACCTCTCCGGCGGCCAGCAGCAACAGCTGGCCATCGGCCGTGCCCTGGCCAGCCGCCCGCGCCTGCTGATCCTCGACGAACCCACCGAAGGTATCCAACCCTCGGTGATCAAGGAGATCGGCGCGGTGATCCGCAAGCTCGCCGAACGTGGCGACATGGCCATCCTGCTGGTCGAGCAGTTCTACGACTTCGCCGCCGAGCTGGCCGACCAGTACCTGGTGATGAGCCGTGGCGAAATCATCCAGCAGGGCCGTGGCGAGACCATGGAGGCCGATGGCGTGCGCGGGCTGGTGGCGATCTAGCGGCCCCACGCTCCATCGATGGCAGGAACGGGGCAGCATGCACACGTAGGGCGGGTGCAACCCGCGATATCTGCAACGCGGGCTCCACCCGCCCTACCCCGTCGTTCCCGCGCAGGCGGGAACCCAGGAAGGTTTCAGCCAGCTCAGTGAGGCAGGAATCTCCGCGCTGCCGGTAACTGGATGATTACCCTTCGGGCCAGCGCAAGCGCTGTTCAGCGATGGAGCTGCTTTCCCGCCTTCGCGGGGATGACGGGGCTGCCCCACCCTACTGCAACGAATCCACCAGAAAATTCAGCCGTGCCGGCTGCTCGCCACCCAGGCTGGGCAGCTCGGCCTCGTCCTTGAGGCTGACCCCGGACAGCTGGCGGCGGCAGGCCTCACGCATCAGGTACAGCAACTTGTGCGCGGCCAGACCGTAGCTCAGACCTTCCAGGCGCACATTGGAGATGCAGTTGCGGTAGGCATCGGTCAGGCCGACCTTGGGCGCGTAAGTGAAGTACAGGCCAAGGCTGTCCGGCGAACTCAGCCCAGGGCGCTCGCCGATCAGGATCACCACCATCCTCGCGCCGAGCAGTTCGGCCACTTCGTCGGCTACTGCCACCCGTCCCTGCTGCACCAGGCACAGCGGCGCCAGCGACCAGCCATCCGCGCTCATCTGCTCGCGCAGGCGCTGCAGGAACGGCTGGCTATGGCGCTGCACGGCCAGCGCGGACAGGCCGTCGGCGATGACGATGGCCAGGTCGTAGCCGTCGGCATGCTGCTCGCGGTGCTGGCGCAGGCGCTCGGCCGAGGGCGCATCCAGGCGCCGCCCCAGGTCCGGGCGCTGCAGGTAGGTATGCCGGTCCGCCGCCGCGCTGTGCAGCAGCAAGGGCTGCTGGCCATCGCCGGCCAGCTGCGCGGCCAGTGCGGCGCCATCCAGCGGCAGGTGCACGGCATCGCGCGCCTGGGCGTGGGCGAACTGGAAGTCCAGCTGTGCGGCGGTCGGCAGGCTGGTGCCGGCACGGCCCAGGGCGATACGCGCCGGGGTCAGACGGCGCAGTTCCTGCCAGGGGTTGGCGATGGCCGAGCCGGGTTTGTCATCGTGCATAAGGCTTATCCGAGTTGCGCCAGGGCCTGGCGAAACGCCGGCGGCAGGCTGCCGCCCAGGCGCACCTGGCCATCGCGCTGAGAGAGGATTTCCATGCGCTCCAACCAGGCCTCGAACTCCGGCGCAGGACGCAGGCCGAGGGTCTGGCGGGCATAGAGCGCATCGTGGAAGGAGGTGGTCTGGTAGTTGAGCATCACGTCGTCGGAGCCGGGGATGCCCATGATGAAGTTGATCCCCGCCACGCCGAGCAGGGTCAGCAGGGTGTCCATGTCGTCCTGATCGGCTTCGGCGTGGTTGGTGTAGCAGATGTCGCAGCCCATGGGCACGCCGAGCAGCTTGCCGCAGAAGTGGTCTTCCAGGCCGGCGCGGATGATCTGCTTCCCGTTGTACAGGTACTCCGGGCCGATAAAGCCGACCACGGTATTCACCAGGAACGGCTGGTAATGGCGCGCCACCGCGTAGGCACGCACCTCGCAGGTCTGCTGGTCGACGCCGTGGTGGGCGTTGGCCGACAGTGCGCTGCCCTGGCCGGTTTCGAAATACATCAGGTTGTCGCCGAGGGTGCCGCGCTTCTGCGACAGCCCGGCCTCGTAGCCTTCCTGCAGCACCTGCAGGTTGATGCCGAAGCCGGCGTTGGCCGCCTCGGTGCCGGCGATCGACTGGAACACCAGGTCGACCGGCGCGCCGCGCTCGATGGCGGCGATGGAGCTGGTGACGTGGGTCAGCACGCAGGCCTGGGTGGGGATCTCGTAACGCTGGATGATCGCGTCGAGCATCTTCAGCAAATCGCTCAGCGCGCCCAGGCTGTCGGTGGCCGGGTTGATGCCGAACATGGCGTCGCCATTGCCATACAGCAGGCCGTCGAGAATGCTGGCGGCGATGCCGGACGGATCGTCGGTCGGGTGATTGGGTTGCAGGCGCGTGGACATCCGCCCGCGCAGGCCCATGGTGTTGCGAAAGCGGGTGACCACGCGGATTTTCTGCGCCACCAGGATCAGGTCCTGCACGCGCATGATCTTCGACACGGCGGCGGCCATTTCCGGGGTCAGGCCGGGGGCTAGCGCACGCAGCGCCACTTCGTCGGCCTGCTCGCCGAGCAGCCAGTCGCGAAAGCCGCCAACGGTCAGGTGGCTGACCGGGGCAAAAGCAACGGCGTTGTGGCTGTCGAAAATCAGCCGGGTGATCTCGTCGCTTTCGTAGGGAATCAGGGCTTCATTCAGAAAGTGTTTGAGCGGGATATTGGCCAGCGCCATCTGCGCGGCAACACGCTCGGCATCGCTGCTGGCGGCCACCCCGGCCAGGTAGTCGCCGGAGCGGGCCGGGCCGGCCTTGGCCATGACCTCGCGCAGGCTGTCGAAACGCCAGGTCTGGTGGCCTACCGAATGAGCAAAAGTGGCCATGACTGGGCTCCTCGTTGATGCAGAAACAGGCGCCCGCCGTTACCGGCGGGCGCGGGTGGCTCAAGGCTGCAGCAGGGCGTCGGCCGGTACGGCGTCACGCTGGGCGCCGGTGAACAGGAAATACACCATGCCGATGGCCATCAGGCCGAGGAACAGCAGGGCGATGGTGCCGTTGAACCAGATCATCGCGGCCAGGCAGACCATCGCCAGCACCAGGGCAATGCCCGGCACCAGCGGGTAGCCCGGCGCCTTGAAGGTGCGCTCCAGGTGCGGCTCGCTCTTACGCAGTTTGAACAGGCTGAGCATGCTCATGATGTACATGACGATGGCGCCGAACACGCTCATGGTGATCATCGCCGCGGTCAGGCCCATGCCCTGCAGGGCGATCAGGCCGTCGCTGTAGATGGCTGCGATGCCGATCAGGCCACCGGCGATGATCGCCCGGTGCGGGGTGTGGAAGCGCGACAGCTTGGCCAGGGCCGGCGGCAGGTAGCCGGCGCGAGCCAGGGCGAAGAACTGCCGCGAGTAGCCGAGGATGATGCCGTGGAAGCTGGCCACCAGGCCGAACAGGCCGATCCACACCAGCATGTGCAGCCAGCCGGAGTTCTCGCCGACCACGGTTTTCATCGCCTGCGGCAGCGGATCGTTGATCCCGGACAGGGCCTTCCAGTCGCCCACGCCACCGGCCATCACCATCACGCCCATGGCCAGGAACACCAGGGTCAGGATGCCGGCGATGTAAGCGCGCGGGATGGTGCGCTTCGGGTCCTTGGCTTCTTCGGCGGCCATGGCCGCGCCTTCGATAGCGAGGAAGAACCAGATGGCGAACGGGATGGCGGCGAAGATCCCAGCGATGGCCGGCATGCCGAACACATCACTGCCAGCCCAACCATTGAGCACGAAGTTGCTGAAGCTGAAGCCCGGTGCGACTACACCCATGAACACCAGCAACTCGGCAACTGCCAGCACGGTGACCACCAGCTCGAAGGTGGCGGCGATGCTGACGCCAAGGATGTTGAGGGTCATGAAAATGATGTACGCCCCCACCGCCGCCAGTTTCGGGTCGAGCCCGGGGAACTGCACGTTGAGGTAGGCACCGATGGCCATGGCGATGGCCGGCGGGGCAAAGACGAACTCGATCAGGGTGGCCAGGCCGGCGATCATTCCGCCGGTGGGGCCGAAAGCGCGGCGGCTGTAGGCGAAGGGACCGCCGGCATGAGGAATCGCCGTGGTCAGTTCGGTGAAGCTGAAGATGAAGCAGCTGTACATCACCGCCACCATCAGGGTGGTGACGAGAAAGCCCAGCGTGCCGGCCACGCCCCAGCCGTAGCTCCAGCCAAAATATTCCCCGGAAATCACCAGGCCCACGGCGATGCCCCATAAGTGCAGGGTGCCGAGGGTCGGTTTTAGTTTTGCTGTCGTCATCAGTAATTCCTCGGTTGAGAGCTGAATAGCTCGAACAGACCAAACGTCGATCGCTTGGCGAGGATAACCAGCGTCCCGCTGCCGAGACTTGACCTTGCAAACTTCACGCACAGCTGCAGAGTCAACTCGCCATCACGGCTGCAGACCGCTCTGGCACGGGCTTTGCGCCAAGGCAGTGCAAGTTGCACTGGTGCCGCCCCAAGGCGAGGCAGGAATGCCGCCACGACGACAACGCAGGTGGATGGCAGAGCGGCGCAAAGCCGAGGCATGACTATTGCTATGTCAGCTCCATCCTTTTGCATGGCGCCTCGCGCATGTCCCTGAACCTCGTCCATCCGCTGGCCCTGAGCGCCAACCCGGCCGCCAACCTCGGCGTGCTGTCGGCTGCCGCCAGCGGGCTGGACCAGTGCATCGGCCGGCATGGCGGTGATGTCGACCGCATATTCGGCGTGGCCGGCATCGACCCCGAGCTGCTGCAGCACCCAACTCTCAGCCTGAGCCTGAGCAACTACTGCAAGGTGCTGGAGGAAGCGGCGGCGCAATCCGGCTGCGACAACTTCGGCCTGCACTACGGCCAGCAATTCCAGCCGCGCGCCCTCGGCCTGCTCGGCTACGTCGGGCTGTGCTCGGCGACCTTGGAACAGGCGCTGCAGAATTTCACCCTGGCCTTCCCCTTCCACCAGCACGACACGCTGATCCGCCTGGTGGATATCGGCGAGTGCTACCGCTTCGACTACCAGGTGCGCCACCCGGCGATCCTCGACAAGCGCCAGGACGCCGAGCTGACCATGGGCATGGCCCTCAACCTGCTGCGCCATGTGCTCGGCCCGGGCTGGGCGCCGCGCGCGGTGCTGTTCGAACACGCCAAGCCGGAAGGCTGGCGCGAGCACCTCAAGGTGTTCGACGCGCCGGTACTGTTCGGCCAGCCGTGCAACGCCCTGCTGGTGCCCAAGCGCGACCTGGCCGGCCAGCTGATGCCCGAGCGCGACCCGATGCTGTTGATGCTGGTACAGGACGCCATCCACCGCCTCGGCGCACACGGCCAGCACCCGCACAACTTGGTCGACCTGGCGCGCGGCCTGCTGCGCGATGCCCTGCCGCTGGGCGAACCGGGCCTGGAACAGATCGCCGCCGGCCTCGGCCTCAGCGGCGCAGGCCTGCAGCGCCGGCTGCGCGAACAGAACCTCAGCTACTCGGCGCTGATCGACCAGGTACGCCGCGAACTGGCCCTGCACTACCTGCGCAAGCGCCTGCCGATCACCGAGCTGGCGCCGCTGCTCGGCTACTCGGAAACCAGCGCCTTCTCCCGTGCCTTCCGCCGCTGGTTCGACACCAGCCCGCGGCAATGGCTGCAGGCACCCACGGCCTGAGCCTATGCAGCCATTCGTCACCGCGATATACACTGGCGCACCGCTCGCCTCGGCTGGATGCCTTCGATGAACGCCCCTGTTAGCCCAACCCTGTTCACCCCCGCCTGGCACGCCGAGCTGGAGCTGGCCTACGCCCGCCAGCAGGAGTGGACGCGCCCGGTGCTACGCCGCCACCTCGGCCCGCTGCGGGTGCAGAAGCACCTGCACGCCGAAGGCCCGCAGGTGTGCCAGCACATCATCGTGCATCCGCCGGCCGGCATCGCCGGCGGTGACAGCCTGAATATCAGAGCCCGTGTCGACAGCGACGCCTGGGCCCAGCTGACTAGCCCCGGCGCCGCCAAGTGGTACCGTGCCGCCTGCCCGGCCCGCCAGCATGTGGAACTGCGCGTGGCTGCCGGTGCGACCCTGGAATGGCTGCCGCAGGAAACCATCGTCTATTCCGGCGCCCAGGCCGAGCTGAGCACCCGTATCGAACTCGAAGGCGACGCCCGCCTGTGCTACTGGGACATGGTCGCCCTCGGCCGCCCGGCCAGCGGCGAGCGCTTCGACTGCGGGCACTTCCAGAGTGCCCTGGACATCCGCCGCGACGGCCAGCTGCTGTGGCACGAACGCCAGCGCATCACCGGCGACGACGGCCTGCTCGACTCGCCCATCGGCCTGGACGGCCAGCCGGTGTTCGCTACGTTGCTGATCACCGGTGAGATCGACGCCGAACTGCTGGAGCGCTGCCGCGAACTGCCTTGCAGCGGCCGTGGCGACCTGACCCAACTGCCGGGCCTGCTGGTGGCCCGCTGCCTGTCCGGCGAGACGCTGCATGCGCGCGCCTGGCTGATCGAACTCTGGCGCCTGTTGCGCCCGGCCCTGCTCGGCCGCGCGGCCGTGCCCCCAAGAATCTGGAGTACCTGATGGATCTTTCGCCCCGCGAGAAAGACAAGCTGCTGATCTTTACCGCCGGCCTGGTCGCCGAGCGGCGCCTGGCCCGTGGCGTCAAGCTCAACTACCCGGAAGCCATGGCGCTGATCTCCGCCGCCCTGCTCGAAGGCGCCCGCGACGGCCGCACCGTGGCCGAGCTGATGCACTACGGCACCACCCTGCTGACCCGCGACCAAGTCATGGAAGGCATTCCGGAGATGATCCCGGAAATCCAAATCGAAGCCACCTTCCCTGACGGCACCAAGCTGGTCACCGTCCACCAGCCGATTGCCTGACCATGAGCCTGATTATTCGAGACGCGGTCGAAGCCGACCTGCCAGCCCTGCGCGACATCTTCAACGACGCAGTGCTCAATACCACCGCCATCTGGATGGACAGCACCGTCGACCTGGCCAACCGCCAGGCATGGTTCAGCGCCCGCGCCCAGCAGGGCTACCCGATCCTGGTGGCGGAGAACCCCGCCGGTGAAGTGGTCGGCTACTCCTCGTTCGGCGACTGGCGCCCGTTCGACGGTTTCTGCAACACGGTCGAACACTCGGTCTACGTGCGCGCCGATCAGCGTGGCAATGGCCTCGGCCCGCTGCTGATGGCCGCGCTGATCGAGCGCGCCAAAACCTGTGGCAAGCATGTGATGGTCGCCGCCATCGAGAGCGGCAACGGCGCCTCGATCCGCCTGCACGAACGCCTCGGTTTCACCATCACCGGGCAGATGCCGCAAGTCGGGCGCAAGTTCGGCCGCTGGCTGGACCTGATTTTCATGCAGCTGATCCTCACTCCGGAGCGGAGCGCACCATGATTCCCGGCGAATACCAGATCCAGGACGGCGAGATCGAACTCAACGTCGGCCGCCGTACCCTGCGCGTGACCGTGGCCAACAGCGGTGATCGGCCGATCCAGGTCGGCTCGCACTTCCACTTTTTCGAAACCAACGACGCGCTGAGCTTTGATCGCACAGCGGCGCGAGGCATGCGCCTGAATATCGCTGCCGGTACCGCCGTGCGCTTCGAGCCGGGCCAGTCGCGCGAGGTCGAGCTGGTCGAGCTGGCCGGCGACCGCCGCGTCTACGGTTTCGCCGGTCGCATCATGGGAGCGCTGTGATGAAGATTTCCCGCCAAGCCTACGCCGACATGTTCGGCCCCACCGTCGGCGACAAGGTGCGCCTGGCCGACACCAACCTGTGGGTCGAGGTGGAGAAGGACTTCACCACCTACGGCGACGAAGTGAAGTTCGGCGGCGGCAAGGTGATTCGCGACGGCATGGGCCAGAGCCAGCTCTGCGCCAAAGATGTAGTCGACACGGTGATCACCAACGCACTGATCATCGACCACTGGGGCATCGTCAAAGCCGACGTCGGTCTCAAGGACGGCCGCATCGCTGCCATCGGCAAGGCCGGCAACCCGGATATCCAGCCCGACGTGAGCATCGCCATCGGCGGCGCCACCGAAGTGATCGCCGGCGAGGGCATGATCCTCACCGCCGGCGGCATCGACACCCATATCCACTTCATCTGCCCGCAGCAGATCGAAGAAGCCTTGATGAGCGGCACCACCACCATGATCGGTGGCGGCACCGGCCCGGCCACCGGCACCTTCGCCACCACGGTGACACCGGGGCCTTGGCACATGGCCAATATGCTCAAGGCCGCCGACGCCTTCCCGATGAACATCGGCTTCACCGGCAAGGGCAACGTCTCGCTGCCCGAACCGCTGATCGAACAGGTCAAGGCCGGTGCCATCGGTCTCAAGCTGCACGAAGACTGGGGCACCACCCCGGCAGCGATCGACAACTGCCTAAGCGTGGCCGACCAGTACGACATCCAGGTGGCGATCCACACCGACACCCTCAACGAGTCCGGCTTCGTCGAGACCACGCTGGGCGCGTTCAAGGGCCGCACCATCCACACCTACCACACCGAGGGTGCCGGCGGCGGCCACGCGCCGGACATCATCAAGGCCTGCGGCTTCCCCAACGTGCTGCCCAGCTCGACCAACCCGACCCGGCCGTTCACCCGCAACACCATCGACGAACACCTGGACATGCTGATGGTCTGCCACCACCTCGACCCAAGCATCGCCGAGGATGTGGCTTTCGCCGAGAGCCGCATCCGCCGCGAAACCATCGCTGCCGAGGACATCCTGCATGACCTCGGCGCGTTCTCCATGATCAGCTCCGACAGCCAGGCCATGGGCCGCGTCGGCGAGGTGATCACCCGCACCTGGCAGACCGCCGACAAGATGAAACAGCAGCGCGGCGCCCTGCCGGGCGACGGGCCGGGCAACGACAACTTCCGCGTGAAGCGCTACATCGCCAAGTACACCATCAACCCGGCGATCACCCACGGTATCAGCCACGAAGTCGGCTCCATCGAAGTGGGCAAGTTCGCCGATCTGGTACTGTGGCGCCCGGCGTTCTTCGGGGTGAAGCCGACCTTGATTCTGAAAGGTGGCGCCATCGCCGCCAGCCTGATGGGCGACGCCAACGCCTCGATCCCGACGCCGCAACCGGTGCACTACCGCCCCATGTTCGGCAGCTACGCCGGCATGCTGCACGCCACCAGCCTGACCTTTATCAGCCAGGCCGCCGCCGATCTGGGGGTGCCGGAGCAACTCGGTTTGCAGAAGCAGATCGCCGTGGTCAAAGGCTGTCGCGAAGTGCAGAAGAGCGACCTGATCCACAACGACTACCTGCCCAGCATCGAGGTCGATCCGCAGAACTACCAGGTGAAGGCCGACGGCCAGCTGCTGTGGTGCGAACCCGCCGAGGTGCTGCCGCTGGCGCAACGCTATTTCCTGTTCTGAAAAGTCTGCTGGTGTTGGGCTTCGCCGCTGCGCGACTCAACCGCAACCTACGAGTCCTCGGCGGGCTGTGACCGTAGGTTGCGGTTGAGCGCAGCGAAGCCCAACTTGCAGACAAACACAGGTCTACACTCGAAGCGTCTTCCCCTCACCAAGGACGGTGAATATGCGCGATCGACGCGCCCGCATGCCGGGCGGCATTTACTTCTTCACGCTCACCCTGTCCGACCGTACTCAAACGCTGCTGACCGACCATATCGAGCCCCTGCGCCGGAGCATCCGCCAGGTTCGCGCCAGCCACCCTTTCGATATTCTGGCCATGGTGGTGCTACCCGATCACCTGCATTGCATCTGGCAACTGCCGGAAGACGATCAGGACTACCCAACCCGCTGGGCTCTGATCAAACCCGGTTTCAGCCGCCAGATAGAAACCGGGGAGCGTATTTCACTTTCACGTCATATCAAGCGTGAACGGGGTATCTGGCAGCGGCGCTACTGGGAACACTGCATCCATGATGAAAATGATCTGCAGCGTCATATCGACTACATCCATTTCAACCCGGTCAAACATGGCTATGCCCAACGCCCGGTCGACTGGCCCTACTCGTCTATTCATCGTTATGTGCGCCAGGGTTTGCTACCGCCAGATTGGGGCGGAGCTCCGTAGGCTGGGTTGAACCGCGCAGCGGTGAAGCCCAACGGCAGGCAGCACAGCGCCCACAGCGAACGCTCAACGCAACTGACTGTCCTTGCTGCCACGCCGGTTGTAACCGCTGACCGCCTGCTGCGCCTGGTCGTGCTCGCCCTGGCAGTTCACGCACAGGCGCACGCCGGGCACCGCCTGGCGGCGCGCTTCGGGAATCGGCGCATCGCACTCCTCGCAGTGCCGCAGGCTCTCGCCACGCGGCAGCTGGCTGCGCGCACGGGCGATGGCATCCTCGATGCTGCTGTCGATCTGCTCCTGCACCGCGCCGTCGTTGGTCCATCCGCCGGCCATGGGCACCTCCACAAACTTGCCAGGGGTCAGGGCAGATATGCGCCCGTCCGCCAGGCTTTGCAAGCGTGGGGCGGCTCGCCCGTGACTGCCGGCTATGCTTGCAGGACACCCCGGGGAGTACGCCGATGACCCTGCCACGCCTGCTGCTGATCAGCCTGCTCGGTTGCTGTGCCCTGCCTGCGCAGGCGGAAACCCTGGTCGCCATCGACAACGCCAACCCGCCCTTCATGTACCAGGAAAGCGAGCAGCCGCGCGGCCTCTACCCGCTGATGCTGCAGGCGATCTTCGCCCGCGTCGGCGAGCCGGTGGAGATCCGTCCGATGCCCTGGAAGCGTGCCCTGCTGCGCGGCGCCAACGGTGAACTGGGTATCGCCGGGATCTACCAGAACGCCAAGCGCCTGGCCGTGTTCGACTACTCCGCAGCACTGTTCGAAGAGAAGCTGCTGCTTTACGTGCGCAAGGACAAAGCCTTCGACTTCCAGCAACTGGCCGACCTGTATGGCAAGAATATCGGGGTGATTCGCGGCTGGAGCTACACCGAGGCGTTCGACCAGGCGGTGCGCGAAGGCCGCGTACACATAGAGGAAGGCAGTGCCGACGAGGCCAACCTGCGCAAGCTCGCCTCGGGCCGGCTGGACGCAGTGCTGGCCATCGAGCTGGCCGGCCAGCACATCATCCAGCAGCCCGGGCTGGAGAACCTGGTGGCGCTGCCGCAACCGCTGAGCATCAACCCGACCTACCTGGTGTTCGCCAAGCAGGCCCAACAACAGGAGCTGCTGCAGCGCTTCAACCGCGCCCTGCACGACATGCAGGCGGACGGCTCGCTGCAGGTGCTGGTGCAGCAGGTCATGCAGACGCAATAAACCTGCCGCGTTACTCCTTCACATCCATATATTCGCGGGCCCAGACAATGTAGTCCTCGGGCTGGGTGTACTTGTGCGTCAGCTCGGTGGCG